>CAVCXB010000026.1:0-28293 GCA_963605535.1 Wujia chipingensis | reverse complement strand
CTCTTGCAAGCAAGCTTGCATCGGCTTTCTGACCTTTTGACTCTGGTATCATAATATCTGCATGAAGAATCATGCATGGAAAATAAAAAATTAAGGGAGAAATATTATGAAGAAGCGTTTAATTATGACAGCCTTTTTTGCAGCTGCAGCCCTGTCAGCAGGAAATACTGTACCACAGAGAGTTAGGGCAGCTGAGACAGAGACGGAAACAGAAACAGAGACGGAATTAAAAGTGGATGATCTGACGCTGGAGCAGAAGGTGGGACAGCTCTTTATCATACGTCCGGATGCTTTAGATCCTGAGAATTATACATCAGAGCAATGCAATGATCCAAAGGCAGAAGGCGTTACGGAAATTAATGATACGATTTGTGAAAACATAAAGAAGTATCAGGTGGGAGGTGTCTGCCAGTTTGGCAAGAATATAGTGGATCCTGAGCAGATAACGAAATTTAATGCTGATCTTCAGAATGCTTCGGATATTCCGATGTTTATTGCTGTAGATGAGGAAGGTGGAAGAGTAGCACGTCTGGCAAATACCGAAACATTTGATCTGCCTAAATATGAAAGTGCGGCAGCTGTGGGCGAAGAGGGTATTGATGCTGCTTATGAAATGGGAAATACGATTGGTAAATATGTTAAAGATTATGGATTTAACATTGATTTTGCTCCAGATGCAGATGTTAATACAAATCCGGATAACCCGATCATAGGTACCCGGGCTTTTTCCTCCGATGCCGCAAAAGCAGCAAAGCTGGCACAGGCAGCAGGGCAGGGAATAGCGGATGCTGGTGTTATTCCAACATTTAAACACTTTCCGGGACACGGCGATACGGCAGAGGATAGCCATACAGGTTTTGCTTACAGTTACCGTACACTAGAGGAAATTAAGGAATGCGAGTTGTTACCGTTTGAAGCTGCGTCAGAAATTGGGCAGCATGCAATTATGGTATCTCACATTTCTATGCCAAATGTAACAGGTGACGATACGCCTGCTACGCTCTCTGAACAGATTATAAGCCTGATTCCGGATGCAGACAATACGCTGATCATCACAGATGCACTTGCGATGCAGGCTATAACAGATGCATATTCTTCAGGAGAGGCGGCTGTAAAGGCTTTTCAGGCAGGCTGTGATATTCTGCTCATGCCTTATGATTTTACAGAGGCATATGATGCTGTTCTGGCGGCATGCGAGGATGGTACGATCAGCACAGAACGGTTGGATAAAAGCGTCAATAAAATTCTCGAATATAAAGCCGGAATCAGTGATGGAGACAATGAGTCTGCTAGTCCGGAGACTCTGTCTGATTAAGAATAAGACAGTTCCCTGCATTGCGAATGTCAGCTTTGATTATTTCAAACGTATGTTTTAGAAAAATATTACAAAATTGTTACATAAATATATTCCATTTGCAATAAAAGTGATAAAGTTCTTTGTAAGAGGTTTACAAAGATGAAAAGTATGTTATAATGAAACAGACTTGATAAAATGGGTAGGGCATAATCAGGTTTAATTCGTCATATTGCACGAAACGCTTAAAATAGATAAAATCGAAGATAAAGATGAGTTGAATTGCCGATGCTGTTTTTCGGTGATTGTTTCGACTTGTCAGATTCCCAGAAAAACCGATTGGAAACGGGAGATAGGAATATATGGAACAATATGTAATAAAAGGCGGGAATCCGCTGGTTGGCGACGTTGTGATCGGCGGAGCCAAAAATGCAGCGCTTGGAATACTGGCTGCAGCGATCATGGCAGATGAGTTTGTCACAGTTACAAACCTTCCAGATGTAAAGGATGTTAACATTCTTCTGGAGGCAATCAGCGAGACCGGTGCGGCGGTAGTACGTGACGAACGCCATACCGTAAGATTAAACGGAAAGACCATTGGCAGCTGTGTCGTAGACAACAGCTACGTGAAGAAGATGAGAGCATCTTACTATCTGCTCGGTGCATTATTAGGTAAGTATCATCACGCAGAGGTAGCCCTTCCGGGTGGATGCAATATCGGAAGTCGTCCGATTGATCAGCATTTAAAGGGATTCCGTGCGCTTGGTGCAACCGGAAAGATCAGCAATGGTATGATCATTGTCGATGCAAAGAAGCTGGTTGGTGCGCGCATTTATTTCGATAAGGTATCCGTAGGCGCTACGATCAATGTTATGTTAGCTGCTACGCTGGCAGAGGGACGCACCGTCCTTGAAAACGTTGCAAAAGAGCCGCATATTGTTGATGTTGCCAACATGTTAAACAGCATGGGGGCAAATGTCAAGGGTGCAGGTACTGATGTAATCCGTATTGAGGGTGTAAAGAGCCTTCATGGAGCCGAGTATAGCGTAATCCCGGATCAGATCGAGGCTGGTACTTTCATGATGGCAGCAGCAGCTACCAGAGGCGATATCACGGTAAAGAATGTCATCCCGAAGCATTTAGACTGTTTAAGTTCCAAGCTTCGCGAGATCGGCTGTGAGGTTTCTGAGTTTGACGATGCCGTGCGCGTTGTCTGTAAAGAGAGACTTCATGCAACCTCTGTCAACACACTTCCATACCCGGGCTTCCCGACGGACATGCAGCCACAGATGTCAGTTGTACTGGCACTTGCACATGGCACCAGCGTTGTAACCGAGAGCATTTTCGATAATCGTTTCCGATATGTTGATGAGTTAAACCGCATGGGTGCAAGCATTCAGGTGGAGAGCAACATCGCGATCATCAATGGAATCGAGCAGTTTTCCGGCACCTCTGTGACCGTTCCAGATCTGCGTGCAGGTGCAGCCCTTGTCATTGCCGGACTGGCTGCACAGGGTGTCAGTGTACTTGAGGATATCGTTTATATTAAGAGAGGTTACGAGGATTTCGCAGAAAAGCTTACGAGCCTTGGAGGTGTCATCGAGGAAGTGGAGACTGAGAAGGATATCCAGAGATTTCGTTTAAAGAATGGAACAACCAATAGCTAAAAGAGAAGCGAAAAGCAGAAAAGTAAAACGAAAAACCTGTTGAAAAAAGTTGATCATAAAAAATATATAAAGTTATAGAAAACTACTTGCTTTTTTTCACAAACAGGTTTATAATCCCCTTTGCAAAAAAGAAAGGCTGTAAAACAGTCAGATATACCCCCTTATTCAGAGTGATGGAGATACATAGGATCTGAGAAGTCACGGCAACCCCTTGGGAGAGGAAGGTGCCAACCTGAGCGCGCAGGCTTGCCTGCAGTCGAACAATAAGAGGTGAACGGATAAATAAGATTTTGTCGGTCCGCCCCTTAGAGGGTGGGCCTTTTTTTGCGCTAGCAATTCACACGTCGCGTTAGATTTGAGAAAATCCCATGCTTGCATGAGGATTTTCCAAAGCAACGTGACGAGGTGGATGCACGTTTATGAGCAAAACAAAGTCGCGAAGCGACGATGCACGGAACGTGCGGTTTTGTGAATGTGCATCCGTGAATTGCGCAGATACGAAGCATATATAAAATATTACACGAAGAGAGGAAAATTATGGCACATTATTTATTTACATCCGAATCCGTAACGGAAGGACATCCAGACAAGGTCTGCGACCAGATTTCTGACGCAGTATTAGACGCAATGCTTGAGCAAGACCCGATGAGCCGTGTTGCATGTGAGACTTGCACCACCACCGGACTTGTTATGATTATGGGCGAGATCACCACAAAGGCTCAGGTTGATATTCAGAAGGTAGCAAGAGACACGATCCGCAAGATTGGTTATACTGATGCAGCATATGGCTTCAGCGCAGACAGCTGTGCAGTTATGACGGTACTTGACAAGCAGTCCCCCGATATCGCAATGGGCGTTGACAAGTCTTTTGAGGCAAAGACTGGCGAGGATCAGGACGATCTGGATACCGGAGCTGGTGATCAGGGTATGATGTTTGGCTACGCAAGCAACGAGACACCAGAGTTGATGCCGTATCCGATTTCTCTGGCACACAAGCTGGCTCGTAAGCTGACTGAGGTTCGTAAGAATGGTACTCTGACCTACTTAAGACCAGACGGAAAAACTCAGGTAACCGTTGAGTACGATGAGAACGACAAGCCAGTACGTCTGGATGCAGTTGTTCTTTCCACCCAGCATGACCCGGATGTAACGCAGGAGCAGATCCATGAGGACATCAAGAAGTATGTATTTGATGAGGTAATCCCGGCAGAGCTTGTTGATGAGAAGACCAAGTTTTTCGTAAATCCGACCGGACGTTTCGTAATCGGCGGACCGCAGGGTGATAGCGGACTGACTGGAAGAAAGCTGATCGTAGATACCTACGGTGGTATGGCAAGACACGGCGGCGGTGCTTTCTCTGGTAAGGACTGCACGAAGGTAGACCGTTCTGCATCCTATGCAGCTCGTTACGTTGCAAAGAACATTGTAGCTGCCGGCCTGGCACAGCGCTGCGAGATTCAGGTTTCCTACGCAATCGGTGTTGCTCATCCGACTTCCATTATGGTAAACACCTTTGGAACAGGCGTAGTAGAGGACGCAAAACTTGTTGACATCATCCGCGAGAACTTTGATCTTCGTCCGGCAGGTATCATCAAAATGCTTGATCTGAGACGTCCGATCTACTCTCAGACAGCCGCATATGGTCACTTTGGCAGAACCGACATCGAGCTTCCGTGGGAGGCAACCGACAAGGCAGAAGCGCTGAAGAAGTATCTGGCATAAGATGGCAGGATATAGCAATCAGAAGGTGTTCATTCTATACGAGGATGAGCACCTTCTCGTGGTAAAAAAGCCGTTTGGCATGGAATCCCAGCGGGGAAAAAGCTTTGCGATGGATTTGGAGAGCCTGCTTCGAGGTTACTTATCCTCAAAGACAAAGAGCGATCGCCCGTATCTGGCTGTGATTCACCGGCTTGACCGCCCGGTGGCAGGTGTGATGGTCTATGCCAAGACAAAAAAGGCAGCGGCAGCGCTAAGCGCCCAGCTGCAAAAGGAAAGCTTTTCTAAGGTATATGAGGCCGTTGTGAGTGGGGATCCTTCTAGCTGTGAGGGCAGATTAGAGGATTACCTGCTTGCAGATAAGCGCACCGGAATGGCATCCGTATCGGATCCGACCAATCCCGATGCAAAAAAAGCCGTCTTAACCTGGAAAGAAATTTCAACACAGGAATTAAAATCAAGCAATCTGCTGGCACCTTACCTAAGAAGTCCATCATCAGCTGGCGGTTGGCACTGTCTTCGCATTGTGTTAGAGACAGGTCGTCACCATCAGATTCGCACCCAGCTTTCCCATGCAGGAATGCCGATCGCGGGGGATGTGCGCTATGGCGGTGTACCAGCAAATGGATCGCGCGGTGCGATTGCTCTTTGTGCAGCACAATTGTCATTTCGTCATCCTGTGACAGGAAAATACTTGACATTTTCCTGGAATGATGATACCAATATAACAACAGTTACCGGAAGGTGATCAGACGATGACTGTATCGTTCACGCGTCATACTAGACTTGGTGAACAGCAACGAATGTGATTGAGGAGATACGATTATGAAGAAGGTTGTTAAGTTTGGCGGAAGTTCTCTGGCGAGCGCAGAACAGTTTACAAAGGTAAAGGACATCATCTGCAGCGACGCTGACAGACGCTATGTAGTTCCGTCCGCACCGGGAAAGCGTTTTTCCGGCGACACAAAGGTAACAGACATGCTCTATACCTGCTACGCAGCAGCAGAGCAGGACGAGGATTTTTCCGATAAGCTTGCAAAGATTCAGGCAAGATACAATGAGATTATCAATGGTCTCGGACTGAACCTTTCACTTGACACGCAGTTTGAGGAGATTGCGTCAAAGTTTGCAGCGAAGGCAGGAAAAGAGTATGCGGCATCCCGCGGTGAGTATTTAAATGGTATTATCATGGCAAACTACTTGGGCTATGAGTTTGTTGATGCGGCAGAGGTTATTCGTTTTAACAAGGATGGCTCTTTCAATGCAGCCGTTACAAATGATATTATGTCCAAGCGTCTTGAGGGCGTAGAGCGCGCCGTTATCCCGGGCTTCTTCGGAGCTGAGAAAGATGGCACCATTCGTACCTTCTCCAGAGGCGGTTCTGATATTACCGGTTCCATCGTGGCAAGAGCCGTAAATGCAAATCTGTACGAGAACTGGACCGATGTTTCTGGCTGTATGATCGCAGACCCGCGTATCATTAAGAACCCGGAGCCGATCACAACCATCACCTATAAGGAGCTGCGTGAGCTTTCCTACATGGGTGCTTCCGTTCTTCATGAGGACGCCATCTTCCCGGTACGTCAGGCTGGTATCCCGATCAATATTCGAAACACCAATGCACCAGAGGATAAGGGAACTATGATCGTTGAGAAGACCTGCCACATTCCGAAGTACACCATCACCGGTATTGCAGGAAAGAAGGACTTTGTTGCTGTCAACATCGAGAAGGATATGATGAATTCCGAGATCGGATTTGGCAGAAAGGTACTAGAGGCCTTCGAGAAATATGGCATTTCATTCGAGCATATGCCAAGTGGTGTTGATACTATGACCATTATCGTACATCAGACCGAGTTCGAGGAGAAGGAGCAGAAAGTATTAACTGAGATCAAGCATCTGGTTCATCCGGATGTGCTTGACCTTGAGCCGGATATCGCGCTGATCGCCATCGTAGGTCGTGGCATGAGAGAGGCAAGAGGAACTGCAGGACGTATCTTCTCCGCACTGGCTCATGCAAAGGTTAATGTCAAGATGATCGACCAGGGTTCCAGCGAGATTAATATCATTGTTGGTGTCAAGAATTCCGAGTTCGAGACCGCAATCAAGGCAATTTACGATATTTTTGTGGTATCCCAGCTGTAAAACGGGTTGACAAATCGTTTTTTGTTTTGTAATATGGAACCATTCAGATTCAGGCGGCTGCCGAATCTGTCCTATGCGATGAAAAAGAATAGTACTTTCAGGCGGTTTCACAGAGAGTATGCGGTTGGTGAGAGCATACAAATGCGCGGGAACGAACCTACTTTGGAGCATTCTGGGAAACCGGACGCGGCCCAGTGTTACGGGCATGAAAAAGAGAAAACCGTATGGTTTTAATAAGGGTGGTACCGCCGAAGCAAAGTGAGATTTGGTCCCTTGTCAGTAAAAATTGCTGACAGGGGACTTCTTTATTATCCACCCGAATCAAAAATGGAGGTTAACATGGCAAAGGAAAAGAAGTTAGTAGAAGCAATCACTTCAATGAGCGAAGATTTTGCACAGTGGTATACAGACGTTGTAAAGAAGGCTGAGCTGTGCGATTACACCAGCGTAAAGGGATTCATGGCAATCAAGCCATATGGCTACGCAATCTGGGAGAACATCCAGCACGAATTAGACAGCCGTTTCAAGGCAACTGGTGTACAGAACGTGGCAATGCCAATGTTCATTCCGGAGAGTCTTCTGGATAAGGAAAAGGATCACGTAGAAGGTTTTGCACCGGAGGTAGCATGGGTAACTCACGGCGGATTGACCGAGCTGCCAGAGCGTATGTGCGTGCGTCCGACCTCTGAGACACTGTTCTGCGATTTCTATTCCAGAGATATTCACTCCTACCGTGACCTGCCGCGCGTATACAACCAGTGGTGTTCCGTTGTACGTTGGGAGAAGGAGACTCGTCCATTCTTAAGAACAAGAGAGTTCTTATGGCAGGAGGGTCACACTGCTCATGCAACCGCAGAGGAGGCAGAGGCAAGAACCATTCAGATGTTAAATGTTTACGCAGATTTCTGTGAGGAAGTACTGGCAATCCCGGTTATCAAGGGCGTAAAGACCGAAAAGGAAAAGTTTGCAGGTGCCGTATCCACTTACACCATCGAGGCACTTATGCACGATGGAAAGGCTTTACAGTCCGGAACCAGCCACAACTTTGGTGATGGCTTTGCAAAGGCATTTGACGTAACCTTTACCGATAAGGACAACAAGATTAAGTATGTTCATCAGACCTCTTGGGGTATGACCACCCGTATCATCGGTGCGCTGATCATGGTTCACGGTGATGACAGCGGTCTTGTTCTTCCGCCAAGAATTGCTCCGACACAGGTAACCGTTATCCCGATTGCTGCTCATAAGGAAGGCGTTATGGATAAGGCATATGCCCTCAAGGAAGAGTTAGCAAAGAACTTCAGAACGACCATTGACGATTCTGATAAGGGACCAGGCTTTAAGTTTGCAGAGGCAGAGATGCGCGGTATTCCGGTTCGTATCGAGGTTGGCCCGAAGGATATTGAGGCAGGACAGGCAGTAATCGTTCGCCGTGATACAAGAGAGAAGATTACGGTAAGCTTTGAGGAGCTGTCTGCAAAGGTTGGTGAGGTTCTTGAGACCATGCAGAAGGAAATGCTTGAGAGAGCAAGAGTACACAGAGATTCCCATACCTACACGGCAACGAACTATGAGGAGTTCAAGGACATCCTTGCAAACAAACCAGGCTTTGTAAAGGCTATGTGGTGCGGTGATCGTGCTTGCGAGGACAAGGTAAAGGAAGAGCTGTCTGCAACGAGCCGTTGTATGCCGTTCGAGCAGGAGGAGATCTCCGACGTATGCGTATGCTGCGGAAAGAAGGCAAAGCGTATGGTTGTTTGGGGCAAGGCATATTAATTTCGCTCGGCAGGTTTACGTACGCAGTCCAATGATTGTTAAAAAAGTGTAGAACATAGAACAAAAATATGATAATATAAGAATATGCCAACGGGGGCAACTTAGTTTGCCCCCACTGTCAAAAATATGGGTTAGCAAACAAAAACATAAGTTAGTTATATATTAAGCTGCATATTAATTATGCTCAAATCGTAAGTTAACCCCTTGTCGGCAAAGTAATCAAGTCGGAAAGGAATCATCAGTATGTCGAAATATTCAAAGGAAGATATTCTTCGCATGGTAGAAGAGGAGGATGTCGGATTTATCCGTCTCCAGTTTACCGATGTGTTTGGCACTGTAAAGAATATTGCAGTTACAGCAGGGCAGCTGGAGCAGGCACTCAACAACGAGTGCTCATTCGACGGCTCTGGCATTGACGGATTTGTGCGGATTGAAGAAGATGACATGTATCTGTATCCAGATCTGGATTCTTTTGAGATCTTTCCATGGAGACCGCAGACTGGCAAGGTAGCCCGTCTAATTTGCGACATCCATAAATGTGATGGCACTCCGTTTGAGGGAGACAGCCGATATATATTAAAGAAGGTGATGCGCAAGGCAGCTAGTATGGGCATTTATCCATACATTGCGCCAGAGTGCGAATTTTGCCTGTTCCCGTATGATACGGACGGCGAGGTGATGTTACAGACACAGGGCCATGGCTCCTATTTTGATGTGGCACCGCTCGATACCGGTGAAAATGTGCGAAGAGACATTATCCTTGCACTCGAGGACATGGGAATTGACGTGAAAAGTTCTTACCATGAGCATTCTCCGTATCAGCATGAGATTGACTTGCGGCCGGTCAATGCGCTTGCGGCAGCCGATAACATCGTCACCTTCCGCATGACCTGCAAGACAATCGCCAGCCGTCATGGTCTGTATGCTACCTTTATGCCAAAGCCGATGAACGATTCGGATGGTTGTGGGATGCATTTAAAGATGACACTCATGGATATGGAGGGAAATAATATTCTGTCTGATCCGTCCGATCCGAAGGGATATGGATTAAGTGAGATTGGATATCAGTTTATGGCAGGTGTCATGGCACATATCAAGGGTCTGTCTGCCGTGACCAATCCGCTTGTCAATTCTTATAAGCGCATTGCTCCGGGCAATGAGGCCCCGGCATACATCGTATGGTCATCCGGTAACCGTTTCCCGCTCATCAGCGTGCCGCACACCTCTGCACAGCGCATGCACATTGAACTGAGAAATCCAGATCCATGTGTCAATTCCTATCTGGCGTTCGCCGGTATCCTTGCAGCCGGTCTTGAGGGCATCAAGAAGGGCTTAAAGCCACAGGAAGCTACTGAACTGAACATCTATCGTCTCAGCGAGGATGAGTGTAAGAAGCTGAATTTACAGCGTCTGCCGGAGAGCTTGTCCGAGGCTGTAGAGGAGATGGAAAAGGATTCTCTTGTAATGGAGACACTTGGCGATTACATTTCCGGCAAGTATGTCCGTGCCAAAAGGCGTGAGGTAAGCCAGTATCAGGCCTATGTAACGGATTGGGAAACCCGACAGTATCTCAACAAGTATTAAAATATAGTACGTATACACGTATAAATAGATGATACTGAAACACGAATTGTTACTTTATGTGTAAAAGGGGGAAAATCGGTGACAAACTTGATAGTAGCATTTCCCAAACCGGAGGATGCCAAAAGCATCCGCAATATTTTGGTAAAAAACGGGTTCCCCGTAGTTGCCGTCTGTACCTCGGGTGCACAGACGCTTCAGTATGCGGATGATCTGCATAATGGAGTTGTCGTGTGCGGATATCGCCTGACCGACATGATTTACAGTCAGTTGAGGGAAGATTTGTCGGATCAGTTTGATATGCTTCTTCTTGCGTCCATGCGTTTTATCAGTGAGGTCGATGATAAGCGGATTCGATGCGTAGCGATGCCGCTTAAAGTGCATGAGCTGATTGCAAATGTCGATGCGGCGGTGGAGGCGAGCGAAACGAAAAAGCGAAAAGCACGCCAGCAGCCGAAGCAGCGAAATATGCTTGATAAGCAGCAAATCACGCTTGCCAAAGAGCTATTGATGAAACAAAAAGGCATGACAGAGGAAGAAGCACATCGGTACTTACAGAAGCGCAGCATGGCAAACGGGGTAAATATGATAGAGACGGCCCAGATGGTGCTTTCGATACTGGGCAAGAAAGAAAACGAATAAGCCGTAATGGCGGAAAGAGGAGAAAAATGGTAAGAGTAAATGAAAATTATCTGAAGCTTCCGGGAAGCTATCTGTTTTCCACAATCGGAAAGAAGGTAGCTGCATATAGTGCAGCAAACCCGGATAAGAAGATTATCCGTCTGGGAATCGGTGATGTTACACAGCCGATCGCTCCGTCCATCATCGCTGCTACTCAGAAGGCAGTTGAGGAGATGGGTCATGCAGAGACCTTCCGCGGTTATGCACCAGATTTGGGATATGAGTTTCTTCGCAGCGCCATTGCAAAGGAATATAAGGACAGAGGATGCCGCGTAGACATCGATGAAGTATTTGTTTCCGACGGTGCAAAGTGTGATTGTGGAAATATTCAGGAAATCTTTGCAGCTGATAGCCGCATCGCTGTATGTGACCCGGTTTACCCAGTATATGTAGACAGCAACGTCATGGCAGGACGCACCGGCATCTATGATCCGAAGACCGAGACCTGGAGCAATGTCATCTACATGCCGTGTATACAGGAAAATAACTTCACTCCGGCACTGCCGAAGGAGACACCAGATCTGATTTATCTGTGCTACCCGAACAATCCGACCGGAAGCGTTATCACAAAGGATGAACTTCAGAAGTGGGTTGACTATGCAAACGAGAAGGGCTCCGTTATCATCTACGATGCCGCATATGAGGCCTATATCTCTGAGGAGAACATCCCGCACTCCATCTACGAGTGTGACGGTGCACGTACCTGTGCAATCGAGTTAAGAAGCTTCTCTAAGAACGCAGGCTTTACCGGAATGCGTCTTGGCTTCACCGTAATCCCGAAGGAACTGACCTGTGACGGCGTAGCAATTAACCCGCTGTGGGCAAGACGTCACGGAACCAAGTACAATGGCGCTCCGTACATCATTCAGCGCGCAGGTGAGGCTGTGTACACTCCTCAGGCACAGACAGAGCTTCAAGCGCAGATCGACTACTACATGAACAATGCAAAGATGATCTTAGAGGGTCTGAAGAGCGCAGGCTACAGCGTATCTGGTGGTGTAAATGCTCCGTATATCTGGTTAAAGACACCGGATGGCATGACCAGCTGGCAGTTCTTTGATTACCTGCTTGAGACTGTGAACATCGTAGGTACCCCGGGTTCTGGCTTTGGTCCGAGCGGTGAGGGATACTTCCGTCTGACTGCATTCGGAAGTGCTGAGAACACCAAAGAGGCAATCGAGAGAATTCGTAAGATGTAATAAAACAGTTCACATGGAACGTGCGGTTTTGTGAGTGGGCGACCGTGAACTGTGAATTGAAAGTAATTTAGAAAGAGAAAGGGCAACTCTGCATGGAAGAATACCGCGTAAAAAAAGTAAATGGAATCAAACAGCCAAGCATCACGGTAAACGTGCCCGGATCAAAAAGCATAACAAACAGGGCGCTGCTTTTAGCGGCGCTCGCAAACGGAGAGAGCGTGCTTAACGGCGTGCTCTTTTCTGATGATTCGAGACATTTTTTGGACTGTGTGCAAAAGCTTGGCATTGAGACAACAGTAGATGAGGATGCATTTCGTGTAACGGTAAATGGCCACGGCGGACAGGTACCGGCAACGGATGCTGCTGTGTATGTCGGAAGCGCTGGAACGGCAGCACGTTTTCTGGCGGCATTTCTTGGCCTGTCAGATGGCACACACCGCATGGATGCGTCTGCACAGATGAGAAAGCGTCCGATGGGGCCATTATTAAAGACGTTGACTGGCATGGGAGCATCATTTTCCTTTGAGGAAAAGGAAGGCCATTTCCCGTTTCAGGTGACTGGCGCGGGGCTGCTTGCTGGCGCAGAATGCGTTCATAATACGAATGGGAATGGTAATCGCAATACAGACAACACGAATACAAATGATAATGACCACAGTGAAATTAGCAGTAAGCAAAGTCCGGTTGACGTCAGCGTTAATATCAACGACAGCAGCCAGTTTTTAAGTGCATTGTTAATTTCACTTGGCGCTTATACAGGGGAGTCAGTGATTCACGTTGAAGGCACGCATGGCATGGCATATATTGACATGACCGTGCGCATGATGGAGCAGTTTGGAATTCGTGTGCAATCCGAAAACGGTGTGTACAAAATCGCACCGCAAAATGGTTATCAGGCAAAGCCCTATGATATCGAGCCGGATGTGTCTGCGGCATGCTATTTTTATGCGATGGCAGCGCTGCTTGACATTTCGGTCACGGTTCCCAGCGTGCATGAAGAATCGCTGCAGGGCGATGTTGAATTTGTCCATATCTTAGAGAAAATGGGCTGCACCTGTGAGGATACACCGCAGGGAATTTGTGTCAGTGGGCCTAAAGATGGCGTCTTAAAGGGTGTAGATGTCAATATGCATAGCTGCTCTGATCAGGCGATTACACTGGCAGCTATTGCACCGTTTGCCAATGCACCGACTACGATTCGTGGAATCGCGCACATTCGCCTGCAGGAGAGCAACCGCATCGCAGCCATCTGCACTGAGTTAGCACGCATGGGCATTCGCTGCGAGGAAGGCGAAGACAGCATTACAATCTGGCCAGGTACACCAAAGCCTGCTGTAATCCAAACCTACGATGATCACCGCATGGCAATGGGCTTTAGCCTTGTCGGACTTCGCGCAGAGGGAATTGTCATTCACGATCCATTGTGCTGCAGAAAGACCTTCGAGCATTATTTTGATGTGCTGGATAAGGTAACAAAAACGCTGGAAAAGAATTAAAAAATAGAGGCTGTAAAATGATTTCTCATTTTTTACAGCCCCATTTTTTTTATCGTGTTAGGTGAAATTAGTAAGTGCTTATGGTCTGTTATGCAGATCGACATATTCCTTCTGAGTGCCGAGCGGCTTGTAAGCAGGACGGATAATCTTATCTCCGGTGATCAGCTCCTCCATGCGGTGCGCGCTCCAGCCGACAATACGTGCCATAGCAAAAAGTGGAGTAAACAGCTCTTCCGGGATACCGAGCATACTGTAAACAAAGCCACTGTAGAAATCGACGTTTGCGCAAACACCCTTGTAGATCGTGCGGCGCTTCGAGATCAGATCAACGGCAAGCTGCTCTACATTCGAGTAAAGAAGATAATCATCCGTTAAGCCTTTCTCATCCGCCAGTTTCTTGACAAAGCCCTTGAAGATCTGCGCTCTCGGGTCAGAAACGGAGTAAACGGCGTGGCCCATACCATAGATTAAGCCCTTCTTGTCAAATGCTTCCTTGTTTAACAGCTGATTCAGATAGAAAATAATCTCATCTACATCAGAGGTATCCTTTACGTTCTTCTTCAGATCCTTCATCATCTGCTGAACCTTGATGTTGGCGCCGCCGTGCTTTGGACCTTTAAGGGAGCAGAGTGCAGCCGCCATAACGGAATA
This sequence comes from Wujia chipingensis, assembly GCA_963605535.1. Lineage (GTDB taxonomy): Bacteria > Bacillota > Clostridia > Lachnospirales > Lachnospiraceae > Anthropogastromicrobium > Anthropogastromicrobium chipingensis_A. Next base: position 14,084 of record CAVCXB010000026.1, on the reverse strand, counting down.
GGTATCAGAACCAGAGGAAGTGACAACACGTGTCGTAAAAGTCGAGTTATTTCCACCGCCATGCTCCATATGAAGAACGAGTGCGATATCGAGAACAAGTGCTTCGAGCTTTGTGAACTTCTTGTCTGGGCGCAGCATACGCAGAATATTTTCTGCGGTGGAAAGTGATATGTCTGGTCTATGGATATAAAGGCTCTTATTTCGCTCATAATGCGAATACGCACGATAGCCATAAACGGCTAACATTGGAAATTCACTGATAAGCATCAAACATTGGCGCAGCACATTGGAGAGACTGGTATCATTGAGCGTATCGTCGTAGCAACCGAGTGTTAAAACACTTCGTGTCATGGAATTCATGATATCCTTGCCGGATGCCTTCATAATGACATCGCGCACAAAATTGGTTGGGAGTCTGCGTAAAGAAGCGAGAAGATCGGTAAATTCTGCCAGTTCCTTTTCATCTGGGAGCTTAGAAAAAAGGAGAAGATAGGTAGTTTCCTCAAACCCAAAGCGCTGATCGCGTACAAATCCATTGACAAGATCGTTGATATTATAGCCGCGGTAGGAAAGCTTTCCTTCCTGAGGGTGTTTGTTTCCCTGCTCGTCAAACCAGTAAGCAGACACATCGGAGATATTTGTGAGTCCTGCGACAACACCATTGCCCGCTTTGTCACGAAGTCCACGTTTGACACCGTAGGTATCAAAAAGAGCGGGATCCATCGCGGCATTTTCCAGACACTGTGGGATCATAGATTCAGAAAAAGAAGCTGCTTGTTTCATCATTGCATTCATTGGGAAGAACCTGCCTTTCTGCCGCAGCGGCGGCGCGTATGCGATTATTATAGCGAGAAAAAAGACACTTGTCAAAGAAAATTTCCCGGACAAGTGCCTCTTTATATTATTTTCATACTATTTTCATGAGCTATTTTTGATCTTTTTATAGAAAGATGATAAAATAGATCAATTTATATTGAATGTATGGAATGTAAGCAACGGTTGCTGCGTCACAGCCAGCGGTTCTGAACGCTATAATTATTTGTTTCTGCCACAGCAGTACTTATACTTCTTGCCGCTTCCGCAAGGACACGGATCGTTACGGCCGATCTTCTTATCCTTTACGATTGTGGTAGAAGACTTCTGCTCCTTGTAAAGCTCCTTGCGGCGCTCTGGAGTAAGAAGAGCATCCCACTGAGGAAGGGTGTAAAGCCACTCAGCCTTTGCACCAACCATGTTGTAGTACAGCTTTTCCTTATCATAGTCTAAGGAAAGCTCGGTTGTCTCATCCATTGTTTCGATCGGGTTCGGCTGCTTTAAGCTGTCGTTGATGCCGTCCAGAATACCAACCATGATCATCTTGTCGATGCCGTACTTTTCAGCCAGCTGCGGGATGGTTCCGGTTACGACTTCGTTGTCAGCCAGAAGAGACTCATAAAATCCCTTCTCAATTACAAAATAATGATTCCAGAACTGATTGTACTGTTCCTGAGTCATGTTCTCGCTGTAGGCACTGCCTCTCCACTGCTCAAGTAATGTCATAATAATCCTCCAATTTTATACGGTATTGCACAGAGCGCCTTAAGGGCGCACACAACAAGTATAGCAGAAATCGTAGATTTTGCAAGGAGTTTCTTGCTTTACAACTTCTTTAAAGATTGGAGCGCATGAGCCGCAAGAATCAGCGTAAAGTGCTCTTTATAATAGCTTTCTGTACCTGCATTGCTGTGAACGCTCTCTGCATATTCTGACAGAATATTGCATATCTTATTGAAGGTCTGAGGAGAGTGATCACCCTTGTGCAGAACAAGGTAGTAACGATTGTGCTGCGGATCTTTATAAAGAGAATTATTGGCATCGTAAGCATCCTGCAATGCGCGAGAGGCGCGGCAGATTTCGTCAATGGAGGAAAAAGCGTAGATGCGGAAAAAGTCAGGTTCATTTGCATTGTCAGGATCGCCAGACTCTTCGTCAAGATCAATGTGCTCTTCGCACAGACGATTAAACTCCTCGATGATCTCATCAGCCTTGGTGTCACTAAAAGCTGCCTCGATATCGGCAAAATCACCGGAAAAATCCTCATCGTCAATCGACGGTGAAAAACGAGAAAAACGGGTATCAATCTCGTCTGGATCTTCAACCTTTGTGATAAGGAGAACAAGGTTGTCACCAGACATCGGAACGGCTTCAATCATCAGCGGAATGTTCTCGGCATGGAAATTAAATTCTTTGGAAGCCTGAGAAAGCATTTCCTGAAACAAGGAGCGGGCCTTTTCGGAACCGTAGGCGAGCTCCCCAATATTTATATGATGGTTTTGCAGATCAGCTTGTGTCAGTGTGCAGCGAATCTGCTTGTCACTTATTTTTTCAATGCGCATTCACTCACATCCTTTCTAAGTTGAAAATAAAAGGTGTCCTGCGGGGAAATCCTGTGAATAGAACTACTTTGTAATTCTATAGATAGGCGGTAACTATTCAGAACCTTACTCGCAAAGACTGGGGAATATGATAAAACAGCAGGTAGCTTGCTGCGAAAAAAACAGACTTACCTACTGGTAGTATATAGTATACCCGCAAAAAGATTCTACGTAAAGAGGAAAGTTGCAAAAATCAAGCTTATTGTTAGTGCTCACGGATAGGTATTGACAAAGCTCACGGACCCCCATTCACAAATCGTGTCGCAATTTTTAAGGAATGCTTACAATATGTATTTTTTTCTTAAAAAAGCGTGAACAGCATTGATTTATTTCGAATTTTAGTATAAGGTAAAAGCAACGGCAGAGTTGCAGAACCTGCTGTTTGCTGGAAAAATGGAACGCATGGACTGGCAGAGTAACAAACCCCTTGAGAGGGAAGCAATTACGCATGAGACTTGGCACAGCACAGGCGAACACGGTATATGAATTACATCACACAGGTTCGTATTTGAGCCACACACATCGGAAAAGCTGGATGAGAGAGACAGTTTTCTGGCGTGTTTTCCACCTTCAGCAGACAAAAGAGAACGTAAGCCATGTGAAAATTACAAAAGGAAAAAAGAAAGGCAGATAGGAAATAAAAAGCAGGCAGCTGCTGTACCGAAACTCTTATCTGCCTTTCGCACAAACAGAAAAGGAAAAGCTTATGGGTGATGAAAAAAATCCGGAAAAGGATTTTGAAAAGAAAACAAATAAAAAGATAGAAAAAGCACCAGAGAAAAATAAAAAAACTGTACCAAAAGGAAAAGCGCCAAAGCCAAGAAAAAAGAAGAAAAAAGGAAAGCCAGCATTTTTATTTATTCTTCTGATTTTATTGGCATTGATTGGCGCAGGCGTATATCTTTTGATTCCGTCAAAAAATCGGGTAAGCCATAATCAATACTTTGGTCTTGAGGACGACAACCAGTATGGACTGATTGTGAATTCGGAGATTGCTGATATTACGGATGGTGCACCGTTTGAGGAGAATGGTGTATGGTATCTGCCATTTTCCACACTGTACTATCAGATCAGCGATGCCTTTTATTACGATGGATTAGCACTTTTATACACAGGTCCGCTGCAGACCTATTCGGCAATGTCGGGTGAAAGCTACTACACCGACTCGGATGGAATCAAGTATACGCTTTCGTATCAGCCGTGTTATTTTAAAGATGGCGGACTGTGTATCGCACTGGATTATTTACAATTGATGGATTATTCGTATTATACCGTTGATGATACGATGAAGTCCATTTGGGTATTCAATGACTGGAGCGAGCAGCCTCGAGCCTCTGTATTGAAGGACACTGAGGCACGTATACAGGCCGGTATCAAGAATGATATTGTGACATCACTTGTCGCAGGGGATACCGTTACTATATTAGAACAGGGAGAATCCTGGAGTCAGGTGCAGACACAAAATGGTCTCGTTGGATACGTACAGAATAAGATGCTTGGCGATACTACTGAGGAGGCAAGAGCTGTTCCAGATGGAAGACCACTTCCAGAATATACCAATATTACGATGGATGGCATGGTAGTAATGGGCTGGCATCAGGTCTTTACCGAATCTGGTTACAGTCAGCTTGATGACATTATTTCGACAGCAAAAGGTATGAATGTCATTTGTCCAACCTGGTTTACGATCAAGGATGACGATGGAAATATTCAGAACCTTGGCGAGAAAAAGTATGTGACAAAGGCACATAAGGCAGGACTTCAGGTATGGGTCATGCTTGATGATATCAACATTTCAACAGATGGTTTGCAGGTGTTTGGCACGACCTCTCACAGAAAGACATTGATTACAGCTGTGATTGATGCAGTCAAGGAGCTTGACGCAGATGGAATTAATCTTGATGTAGAGACGATTAAATCCGATGTTGGCCCGTCCTACATACAGTTTATTCGTGAGCTTGCTGCAGCCTGCCGCAAAGAAAAACTTGTTCTTTCTGTAGATAATTATTCACCGATGCCGCACACTGCGTTTTACGATCGAACCCAGCAGGGGCAGGTAGTTGATTATGTGGTTGTCATGGCATATGATGAGCACTATGTGAAAGGACCAGAGGCAGGAAGTACATCCTCTCTGGCATTTGTAAGACAGTCCGCTGAGCGCACCATTGCCGAGGTACCAAAGGAAAAGGTCATTATCGGACTTCCATTTTACAGCAGACTTTGGTGTGAAACAGCAGCAGACAGCGAGTCAGATAAGACCGATGATTCACAGGTATTCGTTGATAACAGCGACGGCACACTTGATTCAAAGAACAGCAAATATCTGTTAAGCAGCAAGGGTGTCAGTATGGAAGGCGAGGATAACATTATCCGTGAGCATGATTTAAGTTTAACGTGGTTAGAGGATGTCGGTCAGTTCTATACCGAGTACGAGGAAAATGGTTCTTGGTACCGTCTTTGGGTTGAGGATGAAAATTCCATGGATTTAAAGATGCAGACGGCTTGCTCCTATGAGCCGGGCGGTGTAGCATTCTTTAAGTTGAATATGGAAAATCAGGAGACATGGAGTATCATCCGAAAATATACCGAGCAATAAATATTGCATCCGAATCAAAATATAATATCATCAAAACATAACATCGGATTCTCACACATAAGATGAAAGTAAGAAGAAACGTCCAGATCAATTTACGCGATCCGGGCGTTTCCTGTCTTTTTATCGTAAGTCTAAAAATGTGAGGAGTGGAATGAGAAAAGCGATAGCAAAATTCGTTATGATGCTTCTGATTCTTTCATTGGCGTATCTGATGCCAGCAGTCACGGCAAAACAGGTGCAGGAGGTATCCGCGGTACCAGAAGCACCTGTGACAGTGGTGCTTGATGCCGGGCATGGGGCAGATGATTCCGGCAAAGTGGGAATTAACCAGGTATTTGAAAAAGACATCAATCTGGAAATTGCCAAATATACGAAAGAACTTCTCGAAAAAGAGGGAATCCATGTTGTCATGACACGAGAGGATGACAGTCCGCTGTATCAGTCTTCCGACAGCAATAAAAAATTAGCTGATATGAAAAAGAGGATACAGACCATGAGTGATTGCAATGCAGATATTGCAGTCAGCATTCACCAAAACAGCTACACGCAAGAATCCGTTAAAGGACCTCAGGTATTTTACTACAAAGATTCCGCAGAGGGAAAAAAGCTGGCAGCAAGCATTCAGGAAGCATTTGATCTTGTAATCGGAGAAGAGAATACCCGAACAATTAAGCCGAACGGAGAATATTATCTGCTAGTGCATTCACCGATGCCGCTTGTGATCTGTGAGTGTGGATTTTTAAGTAACTGGGAAGAAGCAAAGCTGCTATCAACGCCGGAGTATCAGAAATCTGTGGCAGAGGCGGTTGCGCATGGAATCATGGAGTACTTAATGAATATGGTAAAGCCCTGAGGTGGATGGCTTTCACGAGGCGATTCCCGTGTGGGAGCGGGCTTACGCAGTAACTAAGACAAAAAGGTGTGTGGAAGGCGCCGCGGGAACAAGGGGCGCCGACGAAACCATCACCGAGGGGCTTTTCGTAACCTCACCTATGAACAGTAACGCCGAGGCTCCTCTTCGTAACATTCCGGGTTGCAAACATATTGCGAAGGCAACAAGAGTGTGATAATATAAACCCGAGCAAAACCAATTATATTATAAATACAGAAGGACCACAAAACACAATGGAAACAAAAATCATTCAGATAACAAAAGAAAATATGGAGGCAACTGCAAAAGAGGCTGCAAAAGTATGGGCTGACGGAGGCTTAGTCGCATTCCCGACAGAGACTGTATATGGTCTTGGCGGAAATGGTTTGAATAAAGAAGCATCAAAGAAAATCTACGCCGCAAAAGGTCGTCCATCCGACAACCCGCTGATTTTGCACATTGCCGAGATTAACCAGTTTTATCCGCTTATAAAGACTGACAACGCAAAGATCATAGCGCGTGCCGAGGCACTTGCCGATGCCTTCTGGCCGGGACCGTTGACTATGATTTTGCCAAAGGCCGACAACATTCCGTATGAAACAACAGGCGGACTCGATACCGTTGCGATTCGTATGCCATCCCATCCGGCAGCACACGCACTTTTGCAGGAATGTAAATTGCCGATCGCAGCACCGAGTGCCAATTTATCTGGTCGTCCAAGCCCGACAAGTGCCAGTCATGTAATCGAAGACATGGATGGACGAATTGAGATGATCATTGACGGCGGCGATGTCGGTATCGGCGTGGAGTCCACGATCATTGATTTGACAGGTGATGTTCCGATGCTGCTTCGCCCGGGCTTTGTCACACCAGAAATGCTCCAGCAGGTACTTGGTGCAGTGGAAACCGATGCAGCCGTATACCGTCAGGTTGGAAAAGATGTGCATCCAAAGGCACCAGGTATGAAGTATCGCCATTATGCGCCGAAGGCATCCATGGTATTAGTGGAAGGCGCGCAGGATCAGGTAATCGCCTATATCAATGAGGAAACGAAAAAGAAGAGAGAGCAGGGCATGCGTATTGGCATCATGGCAACAGATGAGTCCAAGGATCAGTATCAGGCGGATGTGATTCTTTCTGTCGGAAGCCGTGCTTCTATGGACAGCGTAGCCCACAATCTGTTCCGTGCACTTCGTGAGTTTGATGAAGAAAATGTAGATTTCATTTATTCGGAAAGCTTCGACGCAAGCGGCTGTGGCTTTGCGGTCATGAATCGTCTGCTTAAGGCAGCGGGACATCAGGTGGTAAAGCTGTAAGGCATCAAGTTACAAAAATTGTAACAAAAGATAGTCAGCGAACAAGAACAAAATAATAACAGAACAATAATAGAACAAGAACGGAATAGTGATAGCATTTAAGGAGGATGGGCCAATCGGCTCATCCTTTTTGCGTATGTATAGAATGACACAATACCTCAAAATTAAAATTGATAGAATATTCTGATAATAAAGACACATAAAATAAGGTAAAAAATAATTTAAAAAATATAAGAAAAGTGCTTGACAAAACAAAAGGCATATGCTATATTAAAGACACAAACAAAGAAAAACAAAACGAGTAAGAAAAAAGAAAAATTCTTACTAAAAAATCTAAGAGAAGGAGGTACAGTCCAATGGCATAGTGAAAAGCCAGTAGGCAAACAAAATAAAAAGAAAAACGAATAAAAGTTTTTCAAGTCTCATAAAGGTTTGTAGCGAATTGTTGAAGCGAATTGGTTAAGCACAAGTAATTAAGCAATAAGCGTTAAGTAATATAAAATACGATTAAGCTAGATGAAGACAAGAAATAAGCTTAAATAAGAAAACGGTTCAAGGCCGATGACATAAAAGTTTCATAGTTAGCTCGTGAAAATAGATAACAAAAAGAAACCAGTCAACAGCTTACAAAGAAGAACAAAAGCTAAGAAGCTAAAACGTAAAGAAATAGAAACAAAGAGTTAAGAACAAAAAATTAGCAACAAAGAACTAGCAAACGAAGGCAAAAGAAGATAAAGAAGAACGGGAAAAGAATAAAAATTAAAGAAGCCAAAAGAACAAAACAAAAAAGATAACCGAAAGAGGTAAAATCCGATGGATGAAATAGTTTAGCGGCGGGCATCAGGAAAATAAAAAGATGCCCGCTTTTTCGTGCGCAAAAATAAAAGACAAGCGAGTTGTTTATTTTTCGCAGAACGCATAAGCCATAATCAATAGCGGATTTTCAACATAGCAGTGTCGGATATTCGATTTTCTTTCAATACGAGAAATCGTATAATAAAGGTACAATAAAAAAACGGAGGTACCCAAAATGAAAGGAAGAAGAATAAGCGCACTTGCAACAGCCAGCTTAATGGCTATGACATCTTTGGCAGCGATGCCACAGACAGCAATGGCAGACGAAGAAAAGACCGTCATTACAATTTGGTCCAAGGATCGTCACGATGCTGATTATGTGCAGCAAAAGATTGATGAGTACAACGAAACCAATACCGATAACATTGAAGTAAATTATCAGCTGTACACCGACAATTATGTACAGGCAATTGATATGGCAGTTCAGAGTGGAGAGATGCCAGATATCCTTGTATATCAGGAGCAGATGTTTGATAAGTATGTGGGCGAAGATCAGTGGGCAGATTTGTATGAGTTTATGGATGACGACATGAAAGAGTATTTCAAGGATGTCATTTATGAAGGATACAACGAGCTTGATGGAAAGCTGTATTTTATTCCAACTACAGGAACCACTTGCCGTCTGTTCTACAACAAAGAAATCTTTGAGCGTGTTGGAATTGAGAATCCGCCGGAAACACTTGAGGAACTGGTAGAGGACGCAAAGTTGATTACATCTGAGCTGTCCGGTGAAGGAATTTATGGTTTTGCAGAGAATATGAAGAGTGCAAGCTCTGGACTGAGCCGTTCCATGACAGTTGGTTTACAGAGAGAAACGGGAACTCAGCTTGGATATGATTTTGCAAAGGGTGAGTATGATTTTACTACATGGGCAGATGATCTGGCATTGTGGACCGAGATTCTCTCCGATGAGTGTGCATTCCCAGGATGCGAGTCTCTTGATATTGACCCGCTTCGTACCCAGTTTGCAGCAGGAAAGATTGGTATGTATATGTCTTACAGCCATGCAGAGCCAGGTGTATATGCAAACCAGTTTCCGATGGATTCGGATAAGTGGGATTGCGCACCGATTCCAACAGCAGGTGGCGTTGAAAATGGAAAGCAGTATTTCAGTGCAACCAGCAGTTATGTGTTAAATGCAAAGAGCGAAAATCTGGAAACAGCATACAAGGTTTATCATGATATCTTTACAACAGAGGATTATCTGATTGGCTACTATGAAGGTGGTTATGGTGTAAGTATTATCCCATCTGTTCTGGAGAAGGCAGAGCCGAGTGAGGACTTTAAGAATAAGAAGTGGTTACAGATCAGCACCGATACCGATGCACTTCTTCCGAAGCCACCGCACAGCGCATTTACTTCAGGAATGATCGTAGAAGGCGAGGATCTGTATAAGACATGTGAGTCCATCTACTACGGTGGCGCAGACATCGAGTCCACCCTTCAGGATTTAACCGACCGCTACAACAAAGCTTACCAGGAAGCAATCGAAAATGGAACAGGATATGAAATTAAGATCGAAAATTATGATCCGATGAATCCTACATTACAGTAAAAAGGAAGGGGCTGCTTCATCTGAAGCGGCCCCGTTTTTCATAGGAGAAGGCGGCCAGATGAGAGGCTGTCGGCGAACAAGTCTGTAAAATAAACTGTGAAAAGGAAAGGACAGGAAATTAATTTATGAATAAAAAAAGAAAAATAAAACAGAATTTGCAGGCATACTCTTTCCTGCTGCCGAATCTGATTCTGTTTACTGCATGTACGCTTTATCCAGTTGTGTGGGCCCTAAAATATGTATTTTATCAGTATGGTGGTTACGGCACAGGGGAACCGCGTTTTGTCGGCTTCGAAAATCTGGCAAGAGTATTTCGAGATACCGTGTACTGGAAAAGTGTTGCCAATACGTTTGTGTACGGATTTGGAAAAATTGTTTTTATTATTCCGCTCGCATTTTTCCTCGCATTTTTGTTAAACAGACAGACAAGAGGAAACAGCGTGGCGCAGAGTATTATCTTTTTGCCAACAATTATGAGTTCTGCCGTTATGGGACTTGTATTTTATCTGCTGTTTAATGCGTATAACGGAGAAGTCAACAAGATCTTGATGAATGCTCACATTATAAGCAAACCGATCAACTGGCTTGGAAAAGACCATGCGATGCAGACACTGATCATTACAGCTGTGTGGGGCGGTGTCGGAAATTATATGGTGTACTTTATCGCTGGAATTCAGCAGGTATCGCAGGATGCGATCGAGAGTGCGAGAATTGATGGCGCGGGACGCTTAAAAACCATCTGGTATATTATTATTCCAATGCTTGGACCGATCTTAAAGATTATCCTGATGCTTGCCATTACATCTGCATTCCATGATATCACCAATGTAATGGTATTGACAGAAGGAGGACCGACCAACTCCACAATGGTAATGTCACTCTATGGCTACCGTTATTTCTTCCCAGTCTCTGCGGCAGAGAGTACGGTTCCACAGTACGGATATGGTGCAGCAGTCAGCGTTGTGTCGGCAGCGATCACTGGTGTTGTCACAGTTCTTTATCTGAAAGCATCCAAAAAGCTGGATGACATTTATTAAGAGGCTAGGAGGCGGCTATGGCTATGAAACAGTTGAGAACAAGAAAACACTTGTCCGCGTCTGATATAGGCGTCGGCACAATTAAATGGATCTTTCTGGCTGTGATGATCCTGTTTACATTATATCCGGTTATTTATACGGTGCTTGGTTCATTGAAAACGAATGCGGAGCTGACACAGGGAAATCATTTTTTGCCAGAGGAATGGCATTTTGAAAATTATTACAAGGCTTTTGTCGAGGCAGATTTTGCGCAGTATACGGTAAACAGTGTGATTGTCAGTGTATCGGTTACGCTGCTGGCAGCGGTTACCTGTTCGTTAGCAGGATTTATTCTGGCAAGAAAAGATTTTGTTGGAAAAAAAATAATTCTTGGACTGTATATGTCCATGATGTTTGTCTCACTCGGCTCTGTTACGCTGTATCCAATTTATGAATTATTGCGAACAATGAAGTTAAATAAAACAATATTTGGACTGGTAGTAGCGCTCACTGGAGGACAGGCAACGAATGTTTTCTTGGTTATGGGCTTTACGAAAGGAATTCCGAGGGAACTCGATGAAGCCGCGACGATTGATGGCTGCAGTATTTATGGCGTGTATGCGAGAATTCTTCTGCCACTTAGTAAGCCAATTTTGGCGGTTGTAGCGCTTTTTTCCTTCCGAAATGCATGGAACGATTACATCACAAGTATGATTATGAGTATTGCAACACCGAAACTAAAAACCTTGACGGTTGCCGTTGTCCAGTTAAAATATTCGGTAAATGCGGCGGCAGAGTGGCACATTATGCTGGCAGGCGCATCAATCGCGATTATCCCGATTTTGATTGTGTATTTATTTGCCAATAAGCAATTTATTGCAGGCTTGACATCAGGTGCGGTAAAGGGATAAAGAAAAAACAATTAAACATATGAACTCAAATTGGATTTAGACTGGATGCTGGCTGTAGGTTGTACATTTGATCCAAAACATGGTATAGTAACGAAAAAGAAAGTAGAAACACAAAGAAAACAGAAAATAAATCATAGAAAATGATTGTGAAAGCGAAATTGCAAAAAGCAGATAGGAAGGAGAAAATTGTGAAAAGATTCCTGAACAATCTGAAGTTTAAGAGTAAGATTCTCTTTATTGTGGGTACTTTGTTTTTCGTTACAACCGTGGTTTGCGGAATGACGTACTATTATTATGCAGCGCAGGATGTGGAGAAAAGCTTTACAGAAGGCGCGGAGGATGTGCTGGCGCAGCTGACGGATACGCTTCAGACGACTGGATGGAAAATTGTTGGATTGCGGTCGCGAGAATCGCTTCTGGGAAGCTTAAAGAGTCTGCGCGCGTTGATTGCAGAATTTACAGCAATCATTTTCTTGGCAGCACTTGCCGCACTTTTAATTGTTTCCAATAGGTTGACGGCCGCACTTACACGGTTGGAAAAACGTATGAGTATTGTCCAGGGCGGCGATTTTGGCGTTCGATTCTTTTATCCGTATCAAGATGAGGTGGGAAGTCTTGCGAAGAGCTTTAACTGCATGTTAGATGAGATTGAGCGTCTTGTCAAAAAACAGGAGGATACGATTCAGGAATTAAAACGAGAGCGCGATTTTGTGGCAGAGGTGCAAAAACAGAAACGAAAAGCAGAGCTAAAAGCATTGCAGGCACAGATCAATCCTCATTTTTTATACAATACACTGAATGCGATTACCTGGCAGGCAGCTGATAAGGGAGAGGAGGAGATTAGCATTTTGTCCAGCTCCCTTGGGCGCTTTTTCCGAATCAGTTTAAGCAAAGGTGCAGAGGTGATTTCATTTCGGGAGGAATTGGACCACGTTACAAGTTATCTTGAAATTCAGAGCATCCGCTATGGAACAAAGTTAAATTATGATATTGAGGTGGATGCAGCACTGAAGGAGTACAAGGTGTTAAAACTAATTCTTCAACCACTTGCAGAAAATTCCATTTATCATGGCATTAAGGAAAAGGCGCAGGCAGGAAAAATTCGGATTAGTGCACAGATCGTTCATATAAATGCGGACACGAGTGATTGTTTACAGATTTGTGTGTGGGACAACGGCCTTGGAATTGCACCGGATCTGCTAAAGAAGATCAATTACGCACTCGCAAATGGAGAGACCAATTCGAATGACGGCTATGGCATTTTCAATGTCAATGAGCGAATTCGCCTGTATTATGGCGAATCGTATGGGCTTCGATATGAGAGTGAAGCGGGAGAATGGACAAGGGCAATTTTGACACTTCCAGCGGTGAAAATGGGGGATGAGACATGTATCGGATTTTAATTGCAGATGATGAGGAGATGGTGCGTGATCTTCTGGCAAAAAATATTGGAAGGCTGGCGCTTGATGTCGAAGTGGCAGCTGTGGCGAGTGATGGCAGGGAAGCATTTGAACTTGCGACTCGTCTAAAACCGGATATTGTGATTACAGATATTGCCATGCCATTTTTAAATGGTCTTGAGTTGATTCGCAAGATGAGGGAAAATGGAATTGAGAGCAAAAACATTATTATCAGCGGCTATGACGAGTTTGATTATGCGAGACAGGCGATTGCACTCGGTGTCCAAAATTATCTTTTAAAACCATTTCTTCCCAGAGATATTAAAAATGAATTGGAAAAAATGATCCGTGAGTTGGATAGCCAGAAAGCACTTGCTCAAAATATGGAAATGCTTGCCACGATTGCTGAAAGCCGGAGTGCGCTGATGAGAGAGACCGTTTTAAAGGATATTTTGGAGGGTAGTCAGGAAAAGACAGAACTGTGGAAGGAAAGTGAAATTCCTCAGGATGCATCCTGGTATACAGCAGGAATTTTAAAGACCGATCAAAACAGTTGGGATTTTTCCAGTCAGAAAAAGGTGGAAGAATTTTTGGAGATGATCCGCGATCGCTATTTTTCCACAGAGCTTTCCATGTATGCAGTCAGCTTTGATCGAAAATCCATCGCGCTGCTTTGGTGTGCGAAAAAAGGTGAGCTGGCAACGGCACAAAGACAGATTGTGGAAGGGTTACAGCATGTTCAGCGAAGCTTAAAAAAATATTATCAGATTCGTCTGACCGTTGCGCTGGGATCACCGTATCCTGTGATTGAGCAGACTGCGGATTCTTATCGGGAAGCAAAATCAGTATGGAGAGGAATGGTGGATGCTCAGGAGGGAATTCGTGTCTACAGCAAAGAAACGGAAAAGCTCAAACAGCCTGATTTTGAGAATGAGACAAAAAATCAGATCCGTTTCTGGAAGAGTCAGATTCGTCTTTGCGTGCGTACCGGACAGAAGCAGGAAGCACTCGTCAACCTGGCAGGATTGATTAAAAGCTATGCGGCGTTAGCAGATAAGAAGAATGATTATATTTGTGCGTCCGTAGCAGAATTAATTTATCCTTTTTTCCGCAGAAAACCTCGTCCGACGTAGTCGGGCGGGGATGAATG
>CAVCXB010000025.1:0-29067 GCA_963605535.1 Wujia chipingensis | reverse complement strand
ACGCAAGTTCAAAAATGCTGAGCTGCAGAATTATTTCAATGGAAAGAACTGGTATCGTGGTTTGATTGAATCCGATGATTTCAATCCAGATACCATGTTAAGTGATGTAGAGAAGGCAAATGTGGATTTGATGATTGAACTGGGAGCAGACACGTATCAGAACGAATGAAGGGCCAGAAGGTGTTAAAGACTGCGTTGAGAAAAGAAAACCATGTCAATTTTGCTTGCCTCTTTTCTGAAAAAACGGTATAATCGCAGTGTTGAACGAGTGTTTAAGCGATTATACCGCTTTTGGGAAAGGGGCTTTTATGGCGATAGCGACAAGGAAACTTCTGGCGGACGGTTTGAAAGAGCTGCTGAAGAAAAAAACGTTAGATAAGATTACGGTAAAGGAATTGGTGGCGACCTGTGGGGTGAACCGCCAGACGTTTTATTATAATTTTCAGGATATCTATGAACTTCTTGAATGGATTTTTGTTGAAGAAGGAGAACGCTTAAAAAAAGAAACGGAAACTATTTCAGATTGGCATGAACGATTCCATGTAGTTATTGAGCAAATCAATAATGAGGAGACCAGGCGATTGATTTTAAATGCATTTTATTCCGTGAATCCAATGCAGATTGATAAATTTATGCAGAATTATTTCCATCCGGCTGTGGAGGAGATTATTACGGAGAAGATTCGCGATATGAATATTTCAGAAGAAGACCGCAAATTTATGATCCGTATGTATGATCTGTTCTGGGTGGATATTATCATGAGATGGATTCAGAGCGGCATGGAGATGAGTGAAATGACAGGTGATATTGAGAAAATCATTTCCGTCATGACAGGCTCAAGTGTGTACATAGCACAGAACTTAACGGATCTGGAAGAAAAAAAGAAGCCAGTATTTCGACCGGCAGGCGAAAATAATCGAAATAATCGAAATTAGCTGGAATTCATTAAAGTCAGCCAGATATAGACAACAAGAGCACTTTGTCCAAATTTTGGACAGGTGCTTTTTTGTGTCTATTCCATCTTTTATCGTTAGTCGGTACAATAAAATCTATTCAGAGGCAGAAACAAGAATCCAAAAGATGCAGCTGATACGAGAGGGTACAGTTAAAAAACGAATAGACAAACTGTACCCTTACATGATGGGAGGAATCGACATGATTGGACAGGAATTAAGGAAAATGGGTATTGCAACCGCATATCGTTATATTGAAAAGAATCCAAAAGATAATTTAAAGAAGCTTATGACCTGGGTAGACCGTATCGCAGGAGAAGGTCCAGACAGCTTTGAGGAGCAGAGAAAAGTTGTATGGGATGTTTTAAATCACCCAGAATCCAATATGTATCAGCTGATCATGCGTGTGATTGAAGAGGTTGATCCAGAGGTTGTTAAGACCGTTTTCTCAAACTTCTTCTTAAATGCAGCGATTCTTGGCTGGCCAAAGCAGGAAAAGTTAAGAGCAGAGTACAATTGCAATATTCCGTGGGCAATTTTGCTTGACCCGACTTCAGCCTGTAATCTGCACTGTACTGGTTGTTGGGCAGCTGAGTACGGGAACAAACTGAACCTGTCATTTGATGAGATTGACAGCATTATTGAGCAGGGAAAAGAATTAGGTATTTATTTCTATATTTATACGGGTGGTGAACCGCTCGTCAGAAAGAATGATCTGATTGCGCTGTGCAAGAAGCATTCTGATTGTATCTTCCTTTCTTTCACAAATGCAACTTTAATAGATGATGCATTTACCGATGATATGCTTCGTGTAAAGAACTTTGTTCCAGCGATCAGCGTAGAGGGTGATATGGCAGCTCATGATGGCAGACGAGGAAAAGGTTCCTATGAGAAGGTTGAAAAGGCAATGAAGCTCTTAAAGCAGAAGAAGCTTCCGTTTGGCGTTTCCTGCTGTTATACAAGTGCAAACTGTGATAGCATCAGCAGTGACGAGTTCTATGATTGGCTGGTGGATCAGGGTACGTTATTTGCATGGTATTTTCACTATATGCCAGTTGGAAACGATGCAGTGCCACAGTTAATGCCGACACCATCTCAGAGAGAGATGATGTACGATCGTGTACGTTATTGCAGACGCACAAAGCCAATGTTTGCAATCGACTTCCAGAACGATGGTGAGTATGTTGGCGGATGTGTAGCTGGAGGACGTCGTTACTTACATATCAATGCAAATGGTGATGTAGATCCGTGCGTATTCATTCACTACTCGGACAGCAACATCCGTGAGAAGACACTTCTTGAGTGTTTACAGTCTCCGCTGTTTATGGCTTACCATGACAATCAGCCGTTCAACGAGAATCATCTGCGTCCATGTCCAATGTTGGAAAATCCGCAGAAGCTAAGAGAGATGGTAGCAAAAACACAGGCGAAGTCAACCGATATGCAGAGTCCTGAAAGCGCAGAGCATCTTTGCAGCAAGTGCGATGAGTATGCAAAGAACTGGACACCGTCCGCGGATAAGCTGTGGAGTGAATCTCACAAAAAATAATCATTACTCGAACAGTACAATTTTGAAAAGTTTGACATCACCGATTGACAAATCAGGGCTTCAGGTGGTACGTTATCTGACAGGCGGACCATTTAAAAGAGTGGATTAAAAGAGACAATTCAGAAAAATAGGAAAAGTCCATTCGAATAAATTGAAGTCAAACAGGTTCGTACAGAGAGGAATCAGTGATTTATGATTTACGCGGATCATGCAGCAACAACAAAGATGAGTGAGACAGCAAAGCAAGCGATGCTGTCTGCCATGGAAGAAAACTGGTGCAACCCGTCAAGCCCATATACAGCAGGGCAGCAGGCGTCCGGCGCGCTGATGGATGCGCGTGTGCGGATTGCTCGCTGCCTTGGTTGTCTGCCAAAGGAAATCTATTTTACATCAGGTGGAAGTGAGGCCGATAATCAGGCGATTTTGTCTGCGGCAGTCATCGGAAAACGACAGGGAAAAATGCATATCATTTCAACGGCATTTGAGCATCACGCCGTTTTGCATACTTTAAAAAAGTTGGAAAAAGAAGGATTTGAAATTACACTTCTTGATGTTGGAGAAAAAGGAATTGTAAGTCCGTCACAGGTTACAGAGGCGATTCGCCCAGATACAGCACTCGTGACTGTGATGTATGCCAATAATGAGATCGGAACCATTCAGCCAATCCGTGAGATCGGAGAAGTGTGCAGACAAAATGGTGTGCTATTTCATACGGATGCAGTACAAGCCGCAGGTCATCTTCCAATCAACGTAAAGGAGGATCAAATTGACTTGTTATCTTTATCTGCACATAAATTCAACGGCCCCAAAGGCATCGGCGTGCTGTATGCAAGGAGTAACGTCTTTCTGACCAATCTGATCGAAGGCGGCGGACAGGAGCGAGGAAAGCGCGCTGGAACGGAAAACCTTCCTGCCATCGCTGGAATGGCGGCAGCGCTTGAGGAAGCCTGTGCATTGCAAGAGGAGCATGCAGCTTATGTAACACAGCTTCGTGATCAGTTAATTGCAGGATTAAAGCAGATTCCGGATTCGATCTTAAATGGAGATGAACAAAAGCGTCTTTCTGGCAATGTGAATTTTTGCTTTAAGGGTACAGAGGCAGAGGGACTGTTACTCTTACTTGATAACAAGGGAATCTGTGTTTCCTCCGGATCTGCATGTACATCGGGATTTCTTGATCCAAGCCATGTGCTTCTTGCAATCGGACGAGATCTAGAGACGGCACGAGGTTCTTTGCGTCTGACACTTGATTATGAAAATACACAAGAAGAGGTGGATACAATCATTCAGGCTGTTACCGAGACGGTTAAAATCTTACGAGGAGAATAAAGAGATTTTCTTAATTATGCGTAGTTTTGCTGCTTAATAAAAGAAAAATACAGCATTAAAAATGGCGGCTCTGTTTTCGGAGCCGCCAAAATACTAGTTATAAGAGTTAACAATACAATGATTACATATATAATAATTATAAATACAACATTTCCGAATATGCCATAATAAATGGACCACTTCCCTTTCCTTCGTCTGGAAGGTAATATTCCGTAATCTCATAATTATTTGTATTGTTTGCACTTGCCTTTAAATAAATATCCTCTAATACATTATCATGAAGCTTCATTTCTACAATCGCCTGAAAAGCTTTGATTGCAGGCTCACGGTAGGACTCATCCAGCCATCCCTTGCGAACACCCTTTAACAGCATATAAATCATCATTGCAGTACCACTGACTTCCAGACGATTTGTAGCAGTAACAGGTTGATCAGCAAGATTTGCCCATAATCCAGACTCATCCTGATACTTTAACATGCCATCTGCAAACAGCTTTAAAGCGGCCTTTCGTTCTTCCATATAGCAGTCCGGAAGGACTTCCATCACATCCACCATTGCCATCGCATACCAGCCCATCGCGCGTGTCCAGTGATAAGCGCAGACATCCTCGCGGCTGTTGCATGCGTGATAATACATTCCATTCGGTGCAAGCATCACATCGGCAACCCAATTCAATCTCTCATTAATAGTAGCAAGCTGTGCGGTATCGCCAATCTTTGCAGCGTAATGAGCTAAAAACGGCTGCAGCATGTAAATTCCATCCAGCCATACCTTATACTTTGGCGGCTGTCCACCTGCCCAGCAGTGCCAATAGTTCTTGCCAAGTGCATCTTCGGTATATTTTTCTACCACAATATCACCCTTTGAATTGACATGCGTTGGGTCTGTCAGATCGCGGTACAGTTCAGCAGCAACTTCTGCATATGCTGGATTTTCATCAAATGCTTTCATAATGAGTGCGGCAGTCTTATAGCAGTCTGCGCCGTGATGATCTACGTAACCTGCAAGATTGCGGCTTAAGTGATGTACTCCATTTTCATCGGTCACAAGCATTGCATTCAAATATTCTAATACATAGCGCTTGTATTCTGCACCTTCCTCTGGTCTTGCCTCATATGTATCATAGAGACCTTCCATTACAACACCATTGTAATAGCTCCAGTCAAACAGATATGGTTTTACAGACGGGGTACGCTTCTCATTGTCCCATGAAAAGAATTTGTGCTCATCGGCAACGACTTCCTTTGGAATGTTGCAGGAAGAGTTGATTGTAAGCGCATCGACATAATTTTTCGCCTTTAAAATAGAGGCTTGAATATCAGTAGTTAAATTGCTCATAGTAAATCTCCAATCTTATTTATTGAATTTATCGTAAACTCAGTATACCATGGAAAATATTGATTGAAAAGAAGGACAAATATATTTCTTAAAGAAATAAGATCTGGTAATCTAAAAAAAAGTATGATATAATACCAAAGATGATATTGAAGTCAAACCAAAATAAGAACGAAAAGGAGGATTGCAACATGTTAATTATAAAAATAAGAACGGTGGAATATGAAGCGCAAATGAAGGATTGGTGTGACGCATAGCAGGGGCTGTTGCAAATAGACAATGAAAGAATTGCATTTGCTATAGCCGTTGCTTTCCGGTAAATAGTACCGCACGGAAAGCCGCTGCAGCCGCAGCGCAGATTGAGAGGAGAGCATGAGCTATAGAAAGGCAGAGGAGATCCTGCCAAGAGAATTGATTGAAGTGATCCAGCAGTACGTGGACGGAGAAAATATTTACATTCCGAGAAAGCTGGAGCACCGAAAGGGCTGGGGCGAGCGCACACAGGCGAGGAAAGAACTGGATGCGCGCAACAGTGCCATATGTAGAGAGCATCAGGAGGGTGCGAGTGTCCCGAGGCTCTCACAGAAGTATTATCTTACAGAAAAGAGCATACAGCGGATTATCCGCCAGTATCGTTAAAGAAAAGTTAAAAAAAAGAGAGAGGGCTGTCATATGGCAGCCCCCATCTTTTGCAGGAGGAAAAATTTTGTGAAACAGAAACGCTTATACCAGTATATTGTGCCGAATATATTGGCTATGGTGGGCATGTCCTGCTACATTTTAGCAGACACCTTTTTTATCGCAATGGCACAGGGAACAAACGGTATCACAGCACTCAACCTGACGCTGCCGATCTACGGACTGATCTTTGCGATTGGCTCCATGATTGGAACAGGCTCCGCAATTCGCTATACATTAGCGAATGCAACTGGACAGCCGCAGGCAAAAAATTATTTTTCCAATGCATTGCTGTGGGATGTGATCATCAGTTTGCTTTTTATTGCAGCGGGCATCTTTTTCCCAGGACAGGTTATGCGTGTGATGGGAGCTGATGCAACGATTGAAGCCATCGGTGTGCCATATATCCGCATCGTGCTTTGCTTTACCCCATTTTTCATGATGAATTATGCGTTTACCGCATTCGTGCGAAATGATAATGCACCGCACATTGCAATGGCAGCGACACTGTTAAGCAGTTTGTTTAACATTATCTTTGACTATGTATTTATGTTCCCACTTGGAATAGGAATGCCGGGTGCAGCGCTTGCGACAGCGATCTCACCGATTGTTAGCATCCTGATTTGCCTGGTGCATTACCTGTCACCAAAAAGCAGCGTATCATTCCATTGTATTGTGCCATCCATAAAGATGCTTATCTCATCCTGCAGCCTTGGTGTTGTTGCATTTGTCGGCGAGATCGCAAGTGGAATCACCACAATGGTATTCAACTTTGTGCTTCTTGGACTTGATGGAAATACAGCAGTTGCCGCATACGGTGTCATCGCAAATACTGCGCTTGTCGGAACAGCGATTTTTAACGGAGTTTCGCAGGGACTTCAGCCACTTGCGAGTGAGGCACATGCGAGAGGCAATGCACACGAGAAGCGTCAGATTTTAACCAAGAGCGTTTTCACGGGAATTGTATTAGCAGTTGTTTTAATCGGAGGCGTGTGGATTTTTGCGGCGGGCATCACCGATGTGTTTAACAGTGAGCATTCCGCGCAGCTTGTAGCCTACGCCATCCCGGGAATCCGTATTTATTTTGCCGGTTTCTTTGCGGCAGGAATTAACATTATCTGCGCCGGTTTCTTAAGTGCAACTGACCATGCAAAGGAGTCCTCCATTGTGGCAATCACAAGAGGCATTGTGGCGATCATTGTTTTTGCGCTGGTGCTTCCAAAGTTTCTTGGAATTACTGGTGTGTGGCTCGCATTCCCAGCGGCAGAAGTGTTTACACTTTTGCTGACGATTGCAATGGGAAAGAAGCTGTCCTAAGAATACAAAATATATTGAGAAATATTAAGAAACACACATTTCCCGCGGTTTTGCCGCGGGATTTTCCATTTTATGTAGAAATTAAAACAAAATGTTCTTGACTATGGAATTAAGGACAGGTATCATAGAAATCCAAGGGAAAACTATGAAATATCCCTTGGATTTCTTATATTTATTACTACTTATAATTTATTATTATTTTTATTTGGGTATTTTATTATTATACCAGCGATGGAAGGCGCTAAAAAGAATGACACAGTTTGAATCAAGAAATATAACAATGATGATGGATCTGTATGAGATGACAATGGCATACGGATATTTCAAAGAAAACGATACCGAGAAAAAGGTTGCATTTGACGTATTTTACCGTAGAAACCCAGATGGCGGCGGATTTTCAATCTTTGCAGGACTCGAGCAGGTGATTGAGTACATTGAGAACATGCATTTCGAGGAGGCAGACGTTGAATATTTCCGCTCTTTAAATTTGTTTGATGAGGAGTTTCTTGCCTATTTAAAGGATTTCCGTTTCCACGGCGATGTTTACGCATTTGACGAGGGAACCATCATGTATCCGAACGAGCCAGTTGTTACCGTTGTTGCACCGTTAATCGAGGCACAGCTCGTTGAGACCGCAATTTTGGCACAGATCAATCATCAGAGTCTGATTGCAACGAAGGCAAGACGTATTGTAAAGGCAGCAGCAGGACGCGGCGTATCCGACTTTGGCGCAAGACGTGCTCATAACATGGACGCAGCGATCTATGGCGCACGCGCTTCCTACATCGGTGGCGTAAATGGTACCGCAACCGTCAGTGCAGGTCAGATGTTTGGCATCCCGGTAGGTGGAACCCATGCACACAGCTGGGTTATGGAGCACAGCGATGAGCTGACGGCATTTCGCAGCTACGCAAAGGTATTTCCAAACAACTGTACACTGCTTGTTGATACCTATGACGTATTAAAGTCTGGTGTTCCGAATGCCATTAAGGTATTTCAGGAGATGAAGGATGCCGGTATTCCGCTGACACGTTACGGCATTCGTCTTGATAGTGGAGACCTTGCTTATCTGTCCAGAAAGGCAAGAAAGATGCTCGATAAGGCAGGCTTTACCGATGCGAAGATTGTTGTTTCCAACAGCTTAGACGAATATACCATTAGCTCCATTCTTTCTCAGGGCGGCTGCATCGACAGCTTTGGTGTCGGCGAGCGTATGATCACGGCAAAGACCGATCCTGTTTTCGGTGCTGTTTATAAGATTTGCGCCGTTGAGGAAAATGGCAAGTTTGCACCAAGAATCAAGGTTTCTGAGACGGTTGAGAAGATTACCAATCCGGGACTGAAGAATGTATATCGTGTATACGATGAGGAAGGCCATGCAGTAGCTGATCTGATTACTGGATTTGATGAGCAGGTAGACTTCAGCCAGCCATATCGCTATGTAGATCCGGAGAAGCCGTGGAAGAACAGATGCTATGAGAATTGCACCGCAAAGCCACTTCTTCACAAGGTCGTTGAGGGTGGAAAGCGTCTGATGGAAACCAAGTCGCTTCAGGAGCTGCAGGCATATGTAAAGGAGCAGCTTGATAACGAGATCTGGGAAGAGGAGCAGCGTTTCGAGAATCCGCATAAGCATTACATTGATATGAGTCCGGATTACTATGAGATGAAGATGAGCATGCTTCACGACATCAGAACCGTGTAAAATACAAAACAGTGTGAAACGGTTGGTGTGTACGAGTGATATGCGTCATCGTTTCACATAAATTTATAGAAAGGCAGGATAAGACTGTGAAAAAATTTGCCATAATTGGCGGCTCATTTAACCCAGTGACAAAGGCGCATGTGGAGATCGGACAGATCGCTGCAAAAGAATTGCCTGGGTGGCAGATTTTATATATTCCGGCGCCAGATCGTTTTCTGACTTCATGGAAGGCAATGGAGAAGGGCGACATTTTGTCGGGAGAGCAGCGTCTTAGCCTGCTAAAAAAGGCAATAGAAGTGCATGGCTTTCTCTGCGAGGACTGTGAGGTGCATGGAAAGACAAGTGCAAGAACCTATGATACGATGCAGTATTTAAGGACATGTTATGGACAGGATACGCAGTTTGTCTACGTGTGCGGCACAGACAAACTTTCCGAACTGTCCATCTGGTATCGTGCAGAGGGTATTTTTGAATGGGCAAAGATTCTGGTCATTCCGAGAGACGGGGACGAGCCAGAAAAAATGATCGAAGAAATTCCATTTTTAAAGGAGCGCAAAGACCGAATTTTAATCAGCCATGAGCCGCGAATTTACCCAGATTTTAGTGCAACCAGAGTAAGAGAGAGTATCAAGGCCGGAGACGGAAAATGGAAAAAAATGGTTCCAGAGGAGATTATAGCAGATTTGGAGTGCTTGTAAAAATTGTAAAAGTTATCGAGATGATGAGATTTGAAAAGCTTATAAGTTCTAAAAATCTGGAAATGCGAAATCTGGAAACAAGAGAGGATGGTAACAGAATGTCATTGAGCAAAAGCGGATATATAAAAGCAGTGGCAGTTCATATGAAGACGTCATTGGGACGACCAATGGAGAATGCAAAGGAGATTGTGAGACAGGTAACGCAGTACGAGAGCAAGAATCCGGACCTGATCGTGTTCGGAGAGCTGACCATTAGCGGCTACAGCTGTGGCGATCTGTTTTTACAGTCCTTTATGGAGGAGCAGTGCAGAAAGGCAATCAGTTATCTGCGTGACAATTTGCCGCAGTCCGATACGCTGATCGCAGTCGGCGCACCACTTCGAAAGGACGGAATGCTGTTTAATACAGCACTTATTTTCAAAGGCAATCAGCTGCTTGGTATTGTGCCGAAGTCCTTTGTGCCAAATTACAGCGAGTTTTATGAGAAGAGATGGTTTGTTCCAGCAGACCGCAGATTTTCTGATACAATTTGCTTTGATGAGGTTTTCTATGAGGAAGCGGATTCTGAAAATAATGAAACAACCTTCCCATTCACACCAAATCTGATTGTGGAGGGACGAAATGGCATCCGTCTGGCATGTGAAATCTGTGAAGATTTGTGGGTAAATATTCCGCCGAGCTCCTTCCATGCGGCAGCAGGTGCCAATGTCATTGCAAATTTATCGGCATCCAACGATGTGGTAACAAAGCCAGAGTACCGCAGAGACTTGGTTCGCATGCAGTCTGGTACCAATATGTGTGCTTACGTGTATTGTTCTTCCGGAAGCGGCGAGAGTACGACCGATCTGATTTTCTCTGGTCATAATATCATTGCAGCCAATGGCGCAATTTTGACAGACAGCAACAAGGAGGCCACAGAGGCCTTGATTGATCTGGAGCGAATTAACAACGATCGCGTAAAGAACAACAGCATTTCCTATGCGGCTGCGCAATATGCACAGATGGCATCAAATGGAAAGGGTTATGTGCGAATCAAGACACACAGTAACAGTGTGGAGCATTGGCCAGAAACGTTAAATCCATATCCATTTGTCCCGGATGAGGCAGAGCGTGCAGGACGATGCTGTGAGATCATGCGTCTTCAGGCGACAGGTCTTGCCGAGCGTCTGACAAAGATTGGCATTCGTAAGTGCGTAATCGGTGTATCCGGTGGTTTGGATTCGACCCTTGCGCTTCTTGTCATCAAGGAAGCTTACGACATGCTGGGTTGGCCGCTTACCGATATCATTGGAATCACTATGCCGGGATTTGGAACAACCGATTTGACAAAGACCAATTCGTGGAAGCTGATGGAGCAGTTGGGCGTTACCATTCGCATGGTCGATATCACAAAGGCCTGCTTGCAGCATTTTGAGGATATTGGACATAAGCGTGACAGCTATGACGTAACTTATGAGAATACACAGGCAAGAGAGCGTACCCAGATTTTAATGGATATCGCAAACAAAGAGGGCGGTATCGTAGTCGGAACAGGTGATATGTCCGAGCTGGCACTTGGCTGGTGTACCTACAATGGTGATCATATGTCCATGTATGCCGTAAATGTCAGCGTGCCGAAGACACTTGTTAAGTATCTGGTACATGCGTATGCGGAACTTCATCCGACGGTCCATGATACGCTTGAGTCCATCTGCGACACAATTATCAGCCCAGAGCTGCTTCCGCCGGATGCAGAGGGCAACATCGCGCAGTCCACAGAGGCAACGATTGGAAAGTACGATCTGCATGATTTCTTCCTGTATCATTTTGTCCGCAATGGCTTTACGAAGGAGAAGATTCAAAAGCTGGCCGAGATCGCGTTCGCACAGAAGAATGTGACAAAGGAGGAGATCGCGTCCACACTCGACAACTTCTTCAGACGTTTCTATGCACAGCAGTTTAAGCGCTCGTGTCTGCCGGATGGTCCGAAGGTCGGTACGGTATCGCTTTCACCGCGCGGCGATTGGAGAATGCCGTCGGATGCGAAAAATCCATATGTTTTATAAATGATAAAATATATCAATAATACAGACTGCACTTGACAAATACTCCCTTGGGGCATACGATAGAGATACCCCAAGGGGGTATATTTAATTACAGACGATTCTAGTTTATAAGAAGGCAGGTGCAGATAGTATGATTAAGACAACATTAAAGATTGACGGAATGATGTGCGGCATGTGCGAGGCACATATGAATGAGCTGATTCGCAGTAATTTTAAGGTAAAGAAGGTTTCTTCCTCTGCAAAGGACGGAGAGACTGTGGTAATCAGCGAGGATGCACTGGACATTCCGTGGGCAAAGAATAAGATTAAAGAAATCGGATATGAGCTTGTTTCCTATGAGAGTGAGCCATACGAGAAGAAAGGCTTTTTCCACTTCGGAAGAAAGTAATTTCTCATAATTCCACTAGCGGCATTACCATATTTTCAATGGCGTGGCGCAGCTTCGGATGCTCAATCACAAAATGAATTGCAGGGCTGTTGTTTTTTGAGACAACAGCCCATTTTCCTTCTCCGATTGGAATCTGAATGTTGCGAAAGGCTGGTGTCGTGCTGCGCTTTATGGTATAGGTGCTATGCGAGGCAGCGTATTGTCTTGTGAGGGCAAGATGCTCCTGATAAGTCTCCCACGTGTAGACAATATCGCGCTCCCAAAATAGATCAGCAAGAAATAGGCGAAGCGGATAGCGATCAAATTCATCCTTGTCCAGTAACGACAATTCATCTGTGAGTGAAGCTTTTTTCAAGAGGGTGTCCACACGGTCGCGTTCAGCGGCGGCATAGGCACGAATTTTGGCTGCATTGGTCTTTGAAACATGATTTTGCGCGAGGATGGAGCAAAGCAGTTCGTCCGTCATTGTATAAATTGGAAGCGATGCGACAATGTTTCGCTGTGAGTCAGAGGACAACAGGCGTGTGCGCAGCGTTTCATATTGAGAGGAACAATCTGCACGAAAAATTTTCATCAGTGGACGTGCATGTGACAAAAGAGCTTGGGCGCGGCGTCTGTAGTAGGACACCTCGTCCTTTTTCTTTGTCAAATAATATTTTCCATCATTGTGATAACCGGCAATGCATTCGCCAGATAGAGCGACTGTGCCAGAAACTTTCAGAAAATGGCCAAAGACAAGATTTGGCGTTTCTCTTAGGTAATACGGGCTGATCTGTCCGGTCATATACATCGGAATATAGCTTTCAAGACCGAGCATCATTTCCGAGAATGGACGGTTTACATTGTGAATCATATTCAGGTGAAGCCCTTTCTTAAGCATCATTGCCATGCCAAACATCCATGCGGTCAGCAGGCGGCGTGCGCAATATAATAAAGCGGGCGGTCTCGCTGCAAAACCATTCCGGATCGGATGGTGTGCGTGCGCCAGAGCGGATGCGGGACAGATAGGAGGGATCATAATTTAAAAATGCGAGTGCATATCGAATTGCATTTAATGGTCATCACTTAGAGGCAAACGGTATCTGTTATGAGATTTCTGGTGATAGTGAGCTTTGGAGATTAGCGGATGCGCTGTTGCAGAATGGAGAGGATGATACGGGAAATTCAAGTACAGGAAACTCTGACTCAGGAAATTCAGGCAGCAAGCAGCGATTTGATGTACCAGATGGCCTATATGTCTGAGGTTGCGTATGTGTATGACGAAATGTATGCTCAGCAGGGATTGTATGAGGAGGGGGCATTATTTTATAATACGTATCCACAGCTGACACCGATGTATGCGTCCGGCTATGCAGACTTTATTATCAGCAGTTTGATTACGGATACGGATATCACAATTGAGGCAGAGGAAGAAGTAACGCAGGAACAGGAAAATAAGCTAAACGATCTGGCACAGCAGACCTATGATGAGCAGTTGGCAGCAGCTCAGACGGGTGGTCAGGTTACAGTGGACGGCGTTGCATGTACATCGTCAGATCGCACCTATTCCTTTTTACTTGAGGGAATTGAGTATCGCGCAAAGGTTGTGAAACTGGAAGTAGAAATAGAATCGAATAAAAGCAGAATTAAATAAAAACAAAATCAAATAAAAATATGATCGGATAAAAAGAATAGGATCAAATAAAAACAGGCCGCACAGAACGTTAAATTTCTGTGTAGCCTGTTCGATTTTGTCCCAATTTTTCTTTTTAATGTGAATTTTAATACAGATTTTTAATACAAGTTTGCGGCAATCGAAGCTACAATAACGGTTAAAAGTCCGGTGACAGCAATGGACAAGCTGCTGATGGCACCCTCGACTTCGCCCATCTCCATAGCCTTAGCGGTTCCAATTGCATGGGCAGAGGAACCAAGTCCGACACCTTTGGCGACAGGCTCTGTGATATGGAAGAGCTTGCAGATTGGCTCGCCAATGATGTTTCCGAATACACCGGTGATGATGATAACTGCAACAGTAATCGTTGTGATTCCGCCAAGCTCCGTTGAGACATCCATACCGATTGCTGTGGTGATAGATTTCGGAAGTAGGGTAACATACTGCTCGTGTGTTAAACCAAATAAAAGTGAGAACGCATAGACACACAGCACGCAGGAAATGATACCTGAAACAATACCAGCGATGATTGCCTTCCAGTTGCTTTTCAGCTTTTCAATCTGCTCGTACAGCGGAATGGCAAGGCATACGGTAGCCGGAGTCAGCAGATAGCTTAAATATTTTGCACTGATGTTATAACTCTGGTAATCTATTTTGAAAATAAGCAGAATCGCAATGACAAGAATAATACTGATCAAAAGCGGATTTAAAAGTGGTGATTTAAATTTCTTCTTTAAGAGTGAACCAACCTCATAGGCTGCCAGACTCAAAGCAGCACCGAAAAATAAGGAATTTGTCAAAAAATCAAGCATGGTTACGCTTAAGCCTCCTTTGTTGATTTGGAAGACGCTTTTTTCTGCGCCTCTTTTTTAATTACAAACTGTGTGATCTTTCCGGAAACAACCATTACCACGATTGTGGAGACAATGGTAATTACGGCAACCGGCACACCGATTGGGGCAAGCTGCGGCCAAGATTCCAGCAGTCCGACACCAGCAGGAATGAACATAACTGGCATAATTTCAATTAACAGCTTTCCAGTATCCTTAACATGTTCCAATTTAATAAAACCACTTAACAGACCGATAAATAGAATTGCGAAGCCGTACACACTCGCCGGAACTGGCAGCGGCAGAACTTCATGAAGCAATTCTCCGATAAAAGAAATCAGAAGAATCAGCAGAAATTGTCTGAGATATTTCATATGTATCTCCTCCTAAAAATAAAATGTTTTGCATATCAAAAGGATATTTGTCCTTTTAAAGCACAAGCATTACTTTAGCACAGAACTACGTTGAAGACAAGTGGAAGAACTGACTTAATGTATCAATCATCTGTTTTTCTTTTTGATACATAGCACTAAATTTTTGTTTGCATCTTTGTTTGTCAATTTGTGTATATGTGTTATTAATACAATATAGCAGGTAGGACGAATACCAGTCCCTTTGAACTTTTATTCCGTCCGACAGGCAATACATTCTTTGCGACAGCTTCTTTTTTATGTAGGTATCTGCTGTGTGATCATATTGGCTGGCTCGATACTCCATTGGAACCTCAATATACGTTCCACCAGTTGATTCAAACAGCTGCTTTGCTTTTGCCTGCATATAGCCCGGGCAACGATTTTTAATGGATCTTCCAAACCGTTTTTTGCGTTTCATACGACCATTCTTATCTGTTTTTATTTCAGGATTGGATCGCTTTTGCAGCTTCTTTGCATTTGCAGGCTCTGTAACAAAGCAGTCTCCAAGTGTACGAAGATGATTCATCTGCTCCCGAATTGCCAATGCCCGATTTTCGGCTGCAATTCTGCAAAGCTCCTGATGTTTTTGCCGCAACTTTCCATAGCGTTTGGAAAACTTCCATTGCTTATATCCTTTTCGGATGGTTCCGTCCGGGTTATAGTTTTGCAGATTCGTTGCTCTTCGTGAGCGTTCCATTGCCCGCAAAATCAATTCTTCCTGTCGTTCAATGTGGCGGATTGAATTTCCTCGCTCGGCAAGATTTTCTAATCCAACCTCATGATTTGATGTATACGCAATCGTCTGTGTGCCAATAACGCATCCTACTTTTCCTTTTCCATAGACATGTCGAGGAGTGCCATCTTTTCTTCTCTTACGAATGGATTTTCCTTCAACGGTTACGTGAACGTAAACACGTAATCGTCCCCGAATTCTTTTGCACACAAGGGATGCAAAACATGGTCTGTAGGTATCCATGAGCGTTCCTTTTGCCAACTGCGTGATCGCCTTTGTATCATATCGTTCTGAATCTTGCAGATAAGCCGCTATCGCTTTTGCTTCCTCACAAAGCCACAAATCCTTTTCGTTCCATTTACACGGAATCGACAATCTTCCATACTGAAACTGGATACCGAATTCCGACTGTGAAATGACAATTCCGCGATTATACTGTTTTGCTCGTATTTCTGGCAGATCCCCACGCTTCTTAAAGTGCAGTGACTTTCCTTTCGCATACAGGGTTGTCTCAACCGCCTGCCAGATATCTTCCGCACGGGAAAGTGCAAAAATACTTGGAATGTTATATTGATCTTTTAATTCCATCATTGTCGTTCGACAGAAATCCCATGTCACATGATATTGCTCCTGCATCTGAGCCACCGCTTTGACGATGTTGCTTCGTTTTTCTTTCAACTGCTCTAGTTTTTGTTCCTGTTCATCTGTTCTGGCTTCTTTTGCTTCAAGTGTACGGACCTGCTCTATGACTTTCCCATATAAACTTTGTAATGCACGATAGCGTTTGGTACGCAAAAGCTGCTCAAGATTTCGCTCCATAATTCCAAGGAGTCTGTTTCCACATTGACGTAGATCATCTGCATTTGAGAAGATCTGGCGCTTGTCGTTTTCAGACAAATCTGCTTCAAATACGACAACATGTCGGGCTGATTTCTTATGAAATTGACGCAATGCTTTTTGTTCTTCGGTTAGCTCTTTCTTTTGTCGAACCGCCATAAGACTCCTTTCTCCTTGAAGTAAGGTAAATTATCTTTGATACATATATGATACAACCTTTTCACACATAATTCAAGTAAAATTTATCGCACGGCGGACTTCATCCCAGAGGCAAGCCTCTGGGTTTTCTTCCTTATGATTTTATAACCGCAATAATACCTGAAAAAGATGGATTTTATATTATAATATGATGATATTGACAATCCATAAGGGAGCAGATACAATGAGAAATATACAGAATCAGTTGAAAAAATGAAAAAAATGTCATCAAAACGCAGTAAAAAATACAAAGAAAATACAAAAAATAAAGGAAAAATTTTATGAATACGTATATGAAAGATTATCCGCATCCGCAGCTGGTGAGGGCCTCTTGGCAGAACCTAAATGGCGCATGGGATTTTTTATTTGATGATGGCAATGACGGCGAGACACAGGGCTGGCATACGGATTTTCCAACAGAAAATCAACAGATTGTTGTGCCGTTTTCTTACGGAACAAAGAAAAGTGGCATTGGTGATACAAGCGAGCACAGACAGGTCTGGTATCATAAAACCTTGTCATTGACGGCAGATAAGCTTGCTCAGAAAAAGGTATTGCTTCACTTTGAGGGAAGTGATTTTTTGACAAAGCTCTGGATAAATGGCATATGAATTTACGGATAATGCCGTAGAGGAATTTACAAATGAGTGGATGGAGATCGTTCGTCAGAATTATAACCATCCGTCTATCATCACGTGGACGCCGTTCAATGAATCTTGGGGCGTGCCGGAGATTAAAACAAATAAGAAACAGCAACATTTTACGGAGGCCATTTATTATCTGACGAAGAGCTTTGATGCGATGCGTCCGGTCATCACAAATGATGGTTGGGAGCATACGATTTCCGATATTATCACGCTGCACGATTATGAGGAAGATGGAGATGTATTCTTTGCGCGTTACAATGGAAATCTGAATGAAATGATGAATTCTGAGATTTATCATTGCAAGGATAAGTCTTCCTTAGCACAAGGTTATGAATATAAGGGTCAGCCGATTATCATCAGCGAGTACGGTGGAATTGCATTTGCCGGAGGCGCGAAGGATTCGTGGGGCTATGGTCACACTGTATCTAGTCAGGACGAGTTTTTAAAGCGCTTTGACAAGATCACAACAGCGATCAAAAAGCTGCCATTTGTGAGCGGATATTGCTACACACAGGTATCGGATGTACAGCAGGAGATCAACGGATTATTGGATAAGAATCATGAGTACAAGCTTCCGGCAGAGCCGATTAAGGAAATTAACTGTCGTGAGGTGGGAATCCGAAGAATCAAAGATTGATCAAAGAATCGAAGAAGAAGCATGGAAGAAGAATCAAAAAATTGAAGAAGAATCATCGAAGAAGAATCCGAAGAATCACTTCGAGGAAAAGAGGAAATATGGGAAAGATAATGAAGATATCAACAGAAATTGATTCCACAGCGCAGCTGATTGGAGAAGAAAGAGCAGTAGAGTATGCTGCAAAAGCAGGTTTTGACGCGTGGGATTTTTCCATGTTTGCAATGTGCGTATGCGATCAAAATGGAAAGATTCGGACAGGAAATAGTCATCCATTAGCTGGTGCAGATTATTTGAAGTTTGCCAGAAGACTCAAGCAAATTGGACTGGATAACGGAATTGTGTGCAACCAGTCTCATGCACCGTTTCCATCCACATTGGAAATGCAGCCATATTTAAAACGTGCGATTGAGTGTACGGCAGAGGCAGGCGGAAAGATTTGCATTATTCACCCGGATAATAATAAATCTGCACAGGAAAATGCTGAAATGTATCAGAAGTTACTTCCATTTGCAAAGGAGTGTGGCGTAAAGATAGCAACGGAAAATATGTGGAACTGGGATGGTGCTAAAGATCAGTCAAGCTTTGCTGCGTGCGCGACATCGGAAAGTTTTCTGGAGCATTTAAAACGGGTAAATGACGAGTATTTTGTTGCCTGCCTGGATATCGGTCATGCCGAAATGCGCGGCTCTGGTTCAGGCGCAGTCAACATGATTCGAGCACTCGGACCGTATCGGGCAGCACTTCATGTACATGACAATGATCGCCACTATGATTCGCACCAGATTCCATTTTCCATGGAAATTGATTTTGATGAAGTTGCAGCGGCACTTAGAGAAATCAATTATCAGGGTTATATTACATTAGAGGCAAGCTCTTATCTGGAGTCGTATCCGAGGGACACGGAAGTAATCCAGGTTTTTGAAGGAATGAAAAAGCTGGCTGCTAGCGCAAGAAAACTTGCGGATATGGTTTAAGGTACGAATACGCCAATGTTTATGGCAAAGCCCTGAGGTGGCATCACCGAAGGGCTTTTCGTAACCTTGCCCATGGACGGTAACACTACAAGAAAGAATTTGAAGGTTAGTCGCAACTTCAGCTTTACAACTGCATATAGATATGGTATAGTAAGCAAAACTACTCTTTGCACTGCAGTATTCAATACAGTACAAACTGAGCAGGCCGGGAATTTCCTGGGGCCGGGTCGTAAAACGACAGTGGATCGAAAACATCTACGGGACAGTATATGTAATTACTGGTTTCGTGGGTGTCTTTTTTTATTCTCCACGAAAAAATAAGTGCCATAAAGAGTTATCAACCCATCATTTATTAGGAGGTAACTACTATGGAAAAAACAAAAAAACAGGATCAGCAGATGAGTCAGAATCAAAGTCAAAATGCAAATCTGCATGAGAATCAGTTTGAAAAAGAGGCGATGAAGATCTCGACCGTCAGCATTGCTGTCAATGTGTTGCTTTCTCTTTTCAAGCTGCTTGCTGGAGTGCTTGCTCATTCCGGTGCAATGGTCAGTGATGCGATTCACTCCGCATCTGACGTATTCAGTACAATTGTTGTTATGATTGGAATTCATTTATCTGGTCAGAAATCTGATAAGGAGCACCCATATGGTCACGAGCGAATGGAATGTGTGGCAGCTGTAATTCTTGCAACGGTTCTTGCCGTAACTGGTCTTGGAATCGGTTGGTCTGCAATTCAGTCCATCGCAAAAGAAAGTACCGGTGTTGTGGTTGTTCCGGGTGTGCTTGCACTTGTAGCCGCTGTTGTATCCATTCTTGCAAAAGAGGGAATGTATTGGTACACTAGATTTCATGCGAAGAAAATTGATTCAAGTGCACTTATGGCAGATGCATGGCATCATCGTTCCGATGCCCTTTCTTCCATTGGTGCTCTGGTTGGTATCGCAGCATCCCGAATGGGCTATCCGTTAATGGATCCGCTCGCCAGTTTGGTAATTTGCGTATTCATTGAAAAGGCAGCACTTGATATCTTTAAGGATTCCATCGACAAGATGGTCGATAAGGCGTGTGACGATGAGACTGAGCAGGCAATTCGCGATTGTGCCGGACAGCAGGAGGGTGTTGTCCGAATTGACATGCTTAAGACACGAGTATTTGGCAACAAGATTTATGTCGATATCGAGATTGGAGCAGATGGAAATGAGACACTTCGCGAGGCACATGCAGTAGCCGAGCGTGTCCATACTTGTATTGAGAGTGAATTTCCGAAGGTAAAGCACATCATGGTGCATGTCAATCCGGCTTAATTGAATGATATGATTTGCATGAATAGTTGATATAGAAATAGTATGGAAAGGAAAAGTCTTCCTAGACCTCCAAGATAATTGGTAAGTCTAGGGAGACTTTTTGATTTCTTAAATAGGACTTTTCTTAAATAGGAATAGGACTTTCAGAAGCGTTTGAAAAGTGAATTGTTCCAGAGGAGGTTCGTCGAAATTCTCGTGGGGTAGTATGGTAGTTTTGCAGGAAGGCATAGTTAAAATTTCGGATAGTGGAAAACCCACACAAACGTGAAATTTCGGTAATATGAAGGTCGGTACACAAGAGAAGATGAGCAGCCTCATCGAGACGACACCGATTTACAAATTCAGAAAAATGGCAGCCAATCGCCTTCTTAAAGCAGAGTGACATATAGTTATAGCTGTAGCCAAGTTCGTTTGCCATATCCTTCATCGATATTGATTCTGTATAATTATGACGAATATACGATAAAATAGAACCGATTATGCTGGCATCATCATTATAATTGTTTTGGTAGCCACCTTTAAGAGCGAGAGAGCAAGCAAGATAGAGTATGGATTTGACGGCGTAAATCCCGCTTGCAGCAGCATTTTGAAGTATGTGAACTTCATGGCTTCCAAGTGGAAAAACTGGTGATTTCAGTATACAGTTTTTGTATTGCTCATAAAAATCAGAGACATAATCGGCAGAAAAAACAAAAATTACAGTTTTGCTATTCACTGGCGTTTGATAGGCATGAATTTCGTAGGGAAGAACGAGCATTGCTTCACCTGCATGGACAATGCGTTCCTGATTATGAAGAACGGTCAGCAATTCACCATCTGTTACCATAAGCAATTCAAAGGTTTTGTGGCAATGAGAAAGAATGTGCATATTTTCGTGCTGATAGGTGATGCTATAATTACTGCCTTTGTGTTTGTCCTCAAAAAACATAAATGATACACTTCCTTATCGTAATTTTTTTCTAGTATTGTAACATAAATTTCTTGTATCAGCAAAGTATTTGTGGTGAAATAAGGATAAGAAAAATACAAGATATTCAAGTAATATTGAGGAATATTAAGTAATATTAAGGAATATCGAGATAGAAAGGAAGGAACAAATGGAAGCTAAAAATCAAACGTCAATTGCAAAAGATTCGGCAAATGATAAAACATTTCCACAATTTCAGCTGTCAGAGGAAGTGGGAGCAGTAGCACATAGTGAAGATAGTTTGTTGTGTGGACCTGATTTTGGAGGTGGCACAAAAGATGGAATGGAGCACTTTCGCAGGGATGAAGCTGTTCAAAACAGATTTGCAGGAGTAGTTGGAGTTGAAAAAACACCGCTAGGTGTTGTGATAGAGGCTGCGACATCAGCAAAAAGAAGCCGTCTGAGTTGGACACATGAAACGTCTCTTTACTTGTTTAAGGAGGCACAGCCAGAAATAGAAAAGCTGTATTTAGCAATAGAAATTTGGGCAGATGATGTATTTCGCTTGAGAGTGTCTGAGAAACGTCAGCCAAAGGATCCTTATGCGGGACTTCCAGAGGACGCAAGAATGTTGATTGGTAAGCCGCAGACAGTATCATTTTCAGTGGAAGAAAACGACCATGAAATTTGTCTTGTGACAGATGCAATGAAGGTTTGCATAGAAAAAACAAACTGTACAGTATCAGCATTTGACAAGAATGGCACACTTTTATATGCACAGAGAAAAAATGAATTTAAAGCAGCAGATATTTTTGATTGCGCAATTACAACACTTGATCATGAAAAGGCATGCTTTGAGGCAATAGAGTTAGAGTCAGATGAAGTAATTTATGGACTTGGTGAGCGCTTTGATGGAATTGTGCGAAATGGTCGAATTGTAGATTTCCATAATAAGGATGCAGTTGGAACGACAAGCAGAAGAACGTATGTAAATATTCCGTTTTTTATATCAACAAAGGGATATGGTGCATTTGTGAATACAGGAGCACCAATTAACTGGGAAATCGGAACAAAGGATATGAGTGTACTGCAATTTATATTCACTCGTGTATAATAGCACTGTATTTCAAGCGTCAAAGGATGTGAGCGGAGAAAATCTTGTATGGGCAAGAAGCGGAACTGCTGGAAGTCAGCGTTACCCAATTCATTGGGGAGGTGATAGTCAGTGTACATTTGAGGCATTAGCGGCAACGCTCCGTGCAGCACTTTCCATCGGAATGAGTGGAATTCCATTTTGCTCACATGACATTGGAGGCTTTTTAGGTTTACCAGATGATGAACTGTATGTGCGTTGGGCACAGCTGGGACTATTTTCTTCACATTCTCGTTGTCATGGAGTTGGCGATGATACGCATCGTGAGCCATGGAAATTTTCACAGCAGGCATGCGATATTTTCCGCAAATATGCAAAGCTTCGCTATTCGTTAATGCCATATATTTACGAGCAGGCAAAGGAGTGCGTTCAGACCGGTCTTCCTATGATGAGAGGAGTATCCGCAGGATCGCAATACATGGCATATTGAGGATGAATATTTATTTGGAAGTCAGTTATTGATTGCACCGGTTTTAAAGCCACTCAGAAAGTCAAATGAACGTAAGCTGTATCTCCCGAAGGGTGTGTGGTTTGATTATTTCACAAAGGAAAAAATTGAATCGAATGGACAATGGATCAGCAAAAAGGTTGATTTGGAGACACTTCCAATCTATGTAAAGCAAGGCACGGTACTTTCCTATTGTGGAGAAGAACGAACACTTCAAAATGGAATGGGTCCGATTGTAAGAGAAGAAAT
Organism: Wujia chipingensis; assembly: GCA_963605535.1. GTDB lineage: Bacteria > Bacillota > Clostridia > Lachnospirales > Lachnospiraceae > Anthropogastromicrobium > Anthropogastromicrobium chipingensis_A. Next base: position 6,082 of record CAVCXB010000025.1, on the reverse strand, counting down.
TTGGAAATAATAAGTTTAAGATAATTTAAGACAAGGAAAATTACAAAAAAACTTCAGGAAAGCATATAAAATGTTTTTCTGGAGTTTTTTATTTGGGTGAATGGAGTTTGAAAATGATATTTTAAAAACAAAAACATTTCTTACTGCGCATGGTGGAAAAATATCGTGGACAGAAAAGGAAGGATGCACTATACTAATGGTATGATTTAGATAAGAAAAATGGGAGCAATGAGTGAATAAGAAGTTAGAAAAATAGCGCACCTTGCGCGGAAAAGAGGTCGGTTATGATTCGAGTAACAGTATGGAACGAATATTTACATGAGAAGGAGGAGCCAGTGCGGCACATTTATCCGAATGGAATTCATGGCTGCATTAAGGAATTTCTGGAGAAGGATAAGGAACTTAGCATTCGCACGGCAACCTTTGAGATGCCAGAACATGGTTTAACAGAGGAAGTGTTGGCACAGACCGATGTACTTATTTTCTGGAGCCATATGCGTCAGGATGAGTTTTCAGATGAAGTTGCAGCGCGTGTGTGCAATCATGTCCGTCAGGGTATGGGACTGATTGCACTGCATTCGGCGCATTTTTCCAAAATTATGAAGGGACTGCTCGGAACAAGCATGACGCTTCGCTGGAAGCATGGACAGAGCGAGCGTGTCTTTTGCACAGCACCGTATCATCCAATTGCAGAGGGTGTTCCGGAGCGTTTCGACATTCCGCAGGAAGAAATGTATGGAGAATATTTTGATATTCCAAAGCCAGATGATGTGATTTTTACTGGATGGTTTTCATGCGGGGAAGTGTTTAGAAGTGGTTGTACATTCCACAGCGGATATGGAAAGATCTTTTATTTCCAGCCAGGTCATGAAGAATATCCAGTTTATTATATACCAGAGGTTCAAAAGGTAATCCGTAACGCAGTTCACTGGTGCAAGCCGGTTGTGCGAAAGACAAGTCCTCTGGATTGCGCAGAGGTGAAGGAGGTAACACTTCCATGAGAATATCTGTATTTTATGATCACATCAAAAAAGCGTGTGAGCAGACAAAAAAGCCGATTCGTGAAGTGCTGGCATATGTGAAGGCATGTGGTATTGATGGGGTGGAGATGGACTATGACGAGCTTGTTCATGATGAACTTGCTCATGACAGTCAGGATATTTTGAAAAATTTACAGGACGCAGGGCTGGTGATCAGCAGTATTTACTGTTTTTGCCATTTGGATACCGATCCACAGGAACAAAAATGTTTGGATGCCATTGATCTGGCAGCAAAAAATGGATGTAGTCGTGTCCTTCTTGTGCCAAGCTTTTTCAATGAGACAGATGCTGCCGCGATTGGGGCATGTGCAAATGACTGGGGACAGACGTCAGCATTTATGAAGTCCAATAAAACCGTGCAAAATATCACCGAGGGGCTTAGATTTGCAGCTGCTTACGCAACCGAAAAGCATATAGAAGTAACGCTGGAGGATTTTGACGGTGTATTGTCACCATGTTCCAGAATGAATGAGTTAAGGTGGTTTATGGAACATGTATGGGGACTGGGTTGGACACTGGACGCTGGAAATTTTGCGTATAGCAACGAGAATATTTTAGAGGCGTATGAACGTCTTCATACATATACTGCGCATGTTCACTGTAAGGACAGAGGAACAGAGAACCCAACCTCAAATGGAATTACAGGCGTGTACAATAAGGGCTTGCGTCCGGTTAGTGCAGGGGATGGCTATATTCCGCTTGATACAATTCTTTCCTATTTAAAGAGAGACGGTTATGATGGATGGTTGGCAATTGAACAATTTGGACTGGAAAATCAGTATGATGGAATTGCAAAGTCAGCTGCGTATTTAAAATCCTTGATTTGAATTATCGCTTGAAAGGTTCAAAGTGAAAATAGCAAATAAAAAGCTAACAAAACTATGATAAACAAAGAACAAAAATGAGTTTCGACCCGCCATCTGGCGGGCCGTTTTGTTAGTTGCTTCTTTGCTTCACGTTGTAATATAGGTATCATATCCGGCGGCGCGCAGGCGGTATTCCATACGAATTGCATTTTCCAGACGAGAAAAAGCACCGACCTGAACCTTGTACCAATCGCCATCCATCAGAATAAAGGCAGGAAAGCCTTCCTCTGTGAGCTGTTCATTCAGTTCATAGGCATAATCGCGGTTTCGGAAAGCGCCAACCTGCACGCGATAAAGCTTTGGCGGTCGTGTGTTATCGGAGAGTGGAGGACGTCTTTGTTGATTTTGTTGATTTTGCTGTCTTGGTGGCGCGTTATCTGACAGATTATTTGATGGATAATTTTCGGGTGGATAATTTGTGGTTGCCTGAAAACTAGAAGCATTATCAGAATCGTTATCAGCAACACCATCAATCGTGTCCTCAGTCGAAAAATCAGAGTCCACATTAGAGGCGAGGCGAGAATCCGAGTCTTCCTGTGGCATCACCGTATAAGGCGCGGAAGATGCAGAATCAATAGAAGAAACACCTGAAGAGAAAACGGGACGTTCTGGCAGCTGCCCTTCATTTCGTAGAGTCTCTAAGATACCGTCTGCAATCGCAGCGGCGATCTCCTCAAATTCTTCGTCAAATTTCTGATTGTCGGCTTCATTGTCGATAAATCCGGTTTCAATCAGGACGGCAGGCATACGGGAGCGGCGCAAGACGGCAAGGCCAGGGCGCTCAATTACACCGAGATCGCGAAAACCGAGTGCGACAAGCTCACGATTGATGTCACGCGCCATCTGAGCGGCGACACCGCGGTCTGCATACACAAGTGTCTGAATACCAGAAGCACTTCCAGCGTTTGGCGAAGCATTTCGATGAAAAGAGATCAGATAGTCAGCGCCACTTTCGTTCGCAATCATCGCTTTTCGATAAGGACTGTCATAAACATCATCCGTTCGTGTATACAAAACATCGACACCCTGTCCGGCAAGCAGCTCTCCGACTGCGAGTGCCAGCCTCAGATTATCGTCCTTTTCCTGCCGTCCCTGATAGACGGCTCCCGGGTCCATTCCACCGTGGCCGGGATCAATGATAACAGTTGGCATGTAGGATTCCTCGAAAAGTTTGCTCCCTATAGCATATGGTTTTTCGGATGGAAATGCTACAAGTGGAAGTGACAGAGCGATAGAGAGGGTAGTTACCTTTTTTTATTGACATTCTGCTTATTTTATGGTAAAATCAAATCAGTCGATAATATAGAAAAGTAGGTGATTACAATAGAATTAGATAGAAATATGCATTCAGTATTTCTACTGAATTATCATCTTATATTAGTAACAAAATACCGCAGAAAAGTCTTTGACAATGCGATTTCTGCACGGGCAAAAGAGATTTTTGAGCACATTGGTGAGAATTATCACATCACATTGGTTGAGTGGAACCATGATGTGGATCACGTTCAGGTTCTATTTCGCGCTCATCCCAACACACAGATCAGTCGCTTCTTAAATGCTTATAAGAGCGCAAGCAGCCGATTGTTGAAAAAGGAATATCCACAAATACGGGAGAAGCTGTGGAAGGAAATCTTCTGGAGCCAAAGTTTTTGTCTGTTGACGACCGGAAGTGCGCCAGTTGAAATAATTCATAAGTACATAGAGAGCCAGGGAATGAACGAGAAGAAAGGCAGAACCGCCAGAAAGGAGCCTCATGAGAAAGAAAACGAGTAATGAGAACTGTGAGCAGATGGCATACCGTTTTTATGGAATTCCTTCGGAACAGGATGCGACTCAGGAAGATAAGACATTTGGATGCTGCCGCTATCTTTGGAACCGAATGCTGGGGGATCACAACATACTTTATTCCGAGATCGGAGAGGTGCCAGCAAATACACCTGCTGATTACAAAGATCTGGATGAATGCAGCTGGCTAAATGAAGTGGATTCTCTTGCACTGGCAAATGTACAGTTAAATCTGGATTCCGCATTCAGCCGCTTTTTTAAAAAGACTTCCCGCTATCCGAAATTTAAATCAAAAAAATTCGCAAAGAAGTCTTATACAACAAATGCGGTTTATTTTAAGAAAAAAGATGGCAACATTCGCTGTAACATTTCACTTGATCCTGTTTTGGGCTTTTTGACCTTGCCTAAGCATAAAGATCCGATTCAGCTTCGGCTGCATCGCGCAATCCGGCCAGATGGAAAGTTAAAATCCGTTACTGTAACAATGGAACCAGATGGAAAACGATATTACTCTATCCTGATGGAGTATCCAAAGCAGGAACTCACAAGAAACCTTAATCTGGACAATGCAATTGGACTGGATATGTCGTTACCGAAGCTGTATGTAGACAGTAATGGTAATACACCAGACTTTCCAAGGCCATATCGAACAATGGAGTTAAAAATTAAACGGGAACAGAGAAAACTTTCCCGAAAAGAAAAAGGCTCGAAAAACTATGAAAAGCAGCGAATCAAGCTCGCAAAGCAGCATGCGAAAGCCAAGCATCTGCGCAGTGATGTGCTGCATAAGCTGTCCGGCTCTTTGACGGATCGGTATGATCTGATTGCAATCGAGGACTTGGATATGTCTGCAATCAAACGATCACTTCGATTTGGAAAATCCGCTTCTGATAACAGCTGGGGAATGTTTATAGACATGCTGGCATACAAAGCAAAACGAAAAGGGAAGCAGCTGGTAAAGGTTGACCGTTGGTTTCCTTCCAGTAAGACCTGTAGCCATTGCGGTCATATTCATAAAGAGTTGAAACTGTCAGATCGAATCTATCTTTGCCCAAAGTGTGGCCACACAATGGATCGAGATCTACAGGCAGCTCAGAATATCGTAAAAGAGGCAAAAAGGATGCTACTAAGCGCGTGCAGCACGAAGGTGGGAGTAGTTCACTGTTTTCAAGGATATTGACAAGGAAATCTACAGAAAGTTACTCACAGAAGATTGAGAAATTTCAGATGGAGCTTGCGCATGCGGACACAGTTGTGATTGGTGCAGGTGCGGGACTTTCGACAGCGGCAGTTTTTTTATACAGTGGCGAGTGCTTTCAGAACTATTTTCAGGATTTGGCAAAGAAATATAAATTCCATGATATCAGTAAAATATTGGAAAAAAATTTGAATTAAAACGATCGCCGACGAAACCATCACCGAAGGACTTTTCGTAGTTCCACCTACGAGCGGCAACTTTAATTTGCACATCCTCCCAAGTTGTGTTAGGATATAGGGCAGAACACAGGAGGAAACAAAACATGATTCAGGATATTACACCACATCAGTACGATAATCATTATACCGAATATCAGCCAGATAAAGAGGATTTTTGCATCTGCATCAAGGATGGAAGAGTCCTTTTATGTCGGGATGAGACAAAGAACGACAGTTGGTACATACCGACTTTTGAGGAAATCGGACAGGCGCTTGACGGGGCTGTTTATTTATTTGCCATTGACAAAAAGCATTACTTTTTAAAGCAGATGACAGGGGAAGAGGACACTGGTTTTCTTGAGGATGAGAGCAACATGATAGCGGGTCCGTCGGATGGTTTGCAGGCACTTGACAATACAAAAGGGCTTACAGGAGCCTGGAAAAACAGACGTGATATGCGAGAAGTCATGCCGCGATTTATCGCCTTTGCTGGAATTACGGCACTTCAGCTTGACGGCTGGTATCGAAACAATCGTTACTGCGGTCATTGCGGTGGATCCTTAAAGAGAGATCACAGGGAGCGTATGCTGTATTGCGAAAAATGCGGCAGCCGCGTATATCCACGTATCAATCCAGCAGTCATCATTGCCGTCACGAAGGGGTCTAAGCTTCTTATGACAAAATATGCCGGAAGAACGTATACTAGATATGCACTCGTGGCAGGTTTTACTGAGATTGGTGAGACGCTTGAGCAGACAGTAGCCAGAGAAGTGATGGAGGAGATCGGAATCCGTGTAAAGAATCTTCGTTATTACAAGAGCCAGCCATGGTCCTTTACCGATACGCTGTTGACGGGATTTTTCTGCGAGGCAGACGGAGAACAGGATATTCGTCTGGACAAGGAAGAACTTTCCGTCGCAGAGTGGATTGAGCGTGATAAAATCAATCAGGCTCAGGATTCTTACGATGACCTGA
>CAVCXB010000024.1:0-29661 GCA_963605535.1 Wujia chipingensis | reverse complement strand
TTTATATGAGATTAATTAAAAATTTAAATTTCGTTACTTTCCACAAGAGTTTTTACCCCACCCGTGAACAGTAACATATATTAATATGAGCAATAAAAAAGGCGGCAAAATATGGACTTTGGGCTTACAAGCGTAGCAGGCATTGTCGTGATTTGTTACTTAGCGGCACAAGTTGTCAAGGCAACTAAGCTGGATAATAAATGGCTGCCGGTCATTTGTGGGATCTTAGGCGGTGTGATCGGAATTTTCGGCATGTATTGTATTCCAGATTACCCGGCGGACGATCTGATTACAGCGATTGCAGTCGGTATTGTGTCAGGACTTGCAGCAACAGGGGTAAATCAGGTGTATAAACAGCTGACACACAAAGAGAAGGATGAAGATGGATAAAAAAGAAACTCTGCATAGTTTTTTAACCTTCTGCGGAAAATACTTCTTGTATTAAAGCAGGAGGTGTTTTTATGCAGGAAGATAATACAGACGCAAAGTTAAAGGATCAGCAGGAACAGATCCGTGAGAGCGGAGAGGTAATGCTAGATGAAAATACACAGCGGCATAAAATTTTCTTATTAAATATTATTGGAGAGATTGAAGGCCATGAATGTCTGGCCTCCAATGTAAAGACCACAAAATACGAGCATGTGCTGCCGCAGTTAGCGCAGATTGAGGACAGCCGTGAGGTGGACGGGCTGTTAATTCTAATCAATACCGTAGGCGGAGATGTGGAGGCAGGTCTTGCAATCTCAGAAATGATTGCGGGCATGTCGATCCCGAGTGTGTCACTAGTGCTTGGTGGAAGCCATTCAATTGGTGTGCCGCTTGCGGTGTCATCGGATTATTCCTTGATTGTGCCGACGGCAACGATGATGATTCATCCGGTGAGGCTAAATGGTATGATTATCGGCGTGCGTCAGAGCTATGATTATTTTAAGAAGATTCAGGATCGCATCACGGGCTTTGTGACGAAGCACTGCGATATTCCAGAGGCACGTCTGTTAGAACTGATGATGGATACCGAGACGCTGACAAGAGATGTGGGCTCCATTTTGGTGGGCGCAGAGGCAGTAAAGGAGGGCTTGATCCATGAGGTTGGCGGGATAAAACAGGCCATGGCAAAACTTCATGAACTGATTGAAAAAAACAAACACATGTGTTATACTAAAACGGTTATGTCAGAAAAGAAAGCAGAATGAGTCTTGAAAAGAGGCCGATTCTAATGCTTTCAGAAAAGCAAAACGACTTGGGGTATAACAAATAAATTAAAATGAAAGGAAGGGGAATCATGGCTGCAGCACAGAAAAAACCGACGGGTACAGCAAAAACGACAGCGGCAAAAAGCAGTAGCAGTACGGTGGCAAAGAGCAGCACAGCAGGAAAGAAGACACAAACTGCAGGTGCGGGCAAAAAGCAAACGACAAAAAAAGCATCGTCATCAAAGTCATCTGCTGCAAGATCGTCTGCATCGAAAGCATCCGCATATACCGCAGCGGCGAAGACAGGCAGTAAAAAGACAGCGGCAAAGGGATATTCATCTTCCGCAAAGAGAAAAAAGACTGGTTCAAAGAACCAGGTACAGGCAGATTATACGATTGTAAAGGACATTGCAGTGATTGCCGTATTTGTATTCGGCGTAATTTTGCAGTTGAGCTGCTTTTTTACAGGTGGAGGCCTGATGCAGCTGCTGCATACATATAACTTTGGCTGGTTTGGCGCAATGGCGTACTTGATGCCAGTACTTTTGTTCCTTCTGCCGTGCTTCATTATTAGCAACTGGCACAATCGTGGCCTATTTCAAAAGGTGGTGGCTGTTGTACTTTTGTTTTTATCAATCGAGACGATTTTATCCATCGTCTATGAGACAACTACTTTTTTTACGATCGGAGGCGGACTCGTCGGCCACACGATTTTTAAAGCAATCTACGGTGCATTTGGAATTATTGGTTCTTATGTGGTGATGGCGGCGCTGCTTATGATCAGTTTGGTATTATTTTTCGGTCATTCTGTTATGGCTGGATTGCATCAGAATTCAAAGAAAGCATACCGCGCGGTTTCTTCCCATCATAAGATTCAGCAGGGCCGTCGTAAGATTCAGGCACAGGAGAGACGTCTGCGCAGAGAGCAGGAAGAGAATGAACAGCTTGAGATGCAGCGCATTCGTCTGGAGGCGCTGCAAAAACAGCGACAGGAGATTCTTGAAAAAAGAGATCTCAATCGATCATTTGTCAATATTCAGCTTAAGGAAAGTAAGAAACAGGAAGAGCAGAATCGCCAGCTGTTAAAGCAGCAGAATGCGCGCGCAAGGAAAGAACTGCGCACCAATACGGAGCTGGAGGAAGAAGATCGCAGCATGAAGGAGATTGTGCTCGGAAAAGACGCGATCAATACAGAGACTGTTATGATGCCAAAAAAGACTGCTTCGCAAGATACGGAAGCTTCTCATACCCAAAAGGCAGAAACAGCAGAAGAGAAGAACGATGCAAAGACCGATACGCAGCAAAAGCCGAGCATGTTTATCGAAGGAGAAGAGATTTCATCGGATTTCTCAAGCTTCTTTGAAAACTCCGGTGATAGTCTTTCAAGACCAATTAAGCTGGATGTAAGTGGGGATGAGAAAAATGGATCTTCTGAGTTAGATGACGGTTGGGTGCGTGAATCTGATGAAGTGTCAACGGATGAATCAAAATCTGATGCAGCGTGGGATAGTGAACAGGAAGCTTCATCTGACGCTTCTGGTATTTCATCTGCTTTCGCTACTAATTCTGACACTTCAAAAGATCTTTCCGAGGATCTTTCTGGTGCGTCAGTGGCGGGAGATGAGTCGGTGGATTATCGTATGCTCATGAGAGACACGAAAAACATGGGCAAGCACGATCAGGATGAATCTATGTACACAAAGACCGTTCGCACGGCAACCGGAAAGGTCATTACTGTTGAGCTAGATGGTCTTCCGGGAGAGAACAAGCGTCCGAAGGATTCCGCAGCGATTAAGGAAAAGCTTGACCAATATGACGAGAGGGTCGTTCCGATTGCTTACGAGGAGTCAAAGGAATACATTTTCCCGTCAACGGACCTGTTGACGCCGGGAAGCACGTCTGGTAAGGGACGCGAGGAGCTTGCGCGCAGCATGCAGGAGACGGCAGACAAGCTAAAGCGCACGTTGCAGGATTTTGGTGTTGGCGTTACGATCACAAATATCAGCCGTGGCCCGAGCGTTACCCGCTATGAGTTGCAGCCGGAGCAGGGCGTAAAGGTCAGCAAGATTGTGAATTTAGCTGACGATATTAAGCTGAATCTGGCGGCAGAGGACATCCGTATCGAGGCTCCGATCCCAGGCAAGGCTGCGATTGGTATCGAGGTTCCAAATAAAGAAAAACAGACGGTTGCGTTCCGCGACCTTCTTGAGAGCGATGAGTTTACTAAGGCAAAGTCAAAGACTGTTTTTGCAGCAGGAAAGGACATTGCCGGAAAAACGGTTGTCGCGGATATCGAAAAGATGCCGCATCTTCTGATTGCTGGACAGACCGGCTCCGGAAAATCCGTCTGCATCAACACAATTATCATGAGTATCCTTTACAAAGCAAGGCCATCTGAGGTAAAATTGATTATGATCGACCCGAAGGTTGTTGAGCTTAGTGTCTATAATGGTATTCCGCATCTTCTGATTCCGGTTGTTACCGATCCGAAGAAGGCCGCTGCCGCATTAAACTGGGCGGTAAACGAGATGGAAGAGCGTTACAAAAAGTTCGCTCAGCATAAGGCAAGGAATATCATTGGCTACAACGCGCAGATTGATCAGATCGAGGATGTTCCGGGCAAGGATCGCCCAGAGAAGATTCCTCAGATCATCGTCATTGTCGACGAGTTAGCCGATTTGATGATGACGGCGGGAACCGATGTAGAGGATGCAATCCAAAAGCTGGCACAGAAGGCTCGAGCAGCCGGTATTCATCTGATTATTGCAACACAGCGTCCATCGGTAAATGTCATTACCGGTATCATTAAGGCAAACATTCCATCACGAATTGCCTTTAGTGTTGCCAGCGGAATCGATTCCAGAACCATTCTGGATGAGACAGGAGCAGAGAAGCTTCTTGGAAAGGGCGATATGCTGTTCCATCCGTATTACATCAGTAAGCCAGTCCGCGTTCAGGGCGCGTTTGTGTCCGATGAAGAGGTAACGGAGGTCGTAAACTTCCTAACCCAGCAGAAGAACGTAAAAGGCGGTGAGATCAACACAAACATTGATCTTCAGGCCAATATGCCGGGAAACAAGCTGCCGGGTGATGAACAGGACGAGCTGTTTGAGACAGCAGGACGTTTTATCATTGAGCAGGAAAAGGCTTCCATCGGTAATTTGCAGCGTCATCTGCGAATCGGATTCAACCGTGCCGCGCGTATCATGGACCAGCTCTATGCGGCGGGCGTGGTCAGCAAGGATGAAGGAACAAAACCGCGCAAGGTCTTAATGAAGGCCGAGGAGTTTGAGGAGTACTTAGCAGGCAGATAAGAAACCATTGTGGAAACGTCTGCATACTTAGGTATCATTTCAGACAAGATCTTTTTCAGACAAGATCAATCATAGTTTGCTACAAAGCACAAAAAGGAGGACATGTTATGAAGACAGACATCCAAATCGCACAGGAGGCACAGATGCTGCCAATTCGCGAGGTAACAGCAGGCTTTGGTATCACAGAGGATGACATGGAGTTATATGGAAAGTATAAGGCAAAGCTTTCCGATGAGCTGTGGAATCGTATTAAGGACAGACCGGACGGAAAGCTGGTACTGGTAACAGCAATTAACCCGACTCCGGCAGGAGAGGGCAAGACAACCATCAGTATCGGTCTGACACAGGCACTCAATAAGATTGGCAAGAAGGCGATTGTTGCACTGCGCGAGCCTTCCCTTGGACCGTGCTTTGGCGTAAAGGGTGGTGCCGCAGGCGGCGGTTACTCTCAGGTCGTTCCGATGGAAGATATGAACCTTCATTTTACCGGCGATTTCCATGCAATTACATCCGCAAACAATCTGTTGGCTGCGATGTTAGATAATCATATCCAGCAGGGAAATGCACTTCGCATTGATACGAGAAACATTGTCTGGAAACGCTGCATCGACATGAACGACCGTGTCCTTCGTAATGTGGTTGTTGGTCTGGGCGCAAAGGCAGACGGTTTTGTTCGCGAAGATCACTTCGTTATTACTGTAGCATCTGAGATCATGGCAATTCTTTGTCTGTGCAGCAACATCCGTGATTTAAAAGAAAGACTGGGAAAGATTATTGTTGCATATAATATGGACGGAGAGCCAGTTACCGCAGCAGATTTAAAGGCAGTAGGCGCGATGGCAGCGCTGTTAAAGGATGCAATTAAGCCAAATGTGATTCAGACACTGGAGCACACTCCGGCGCTGGTACATGGCGGACCATTTGCGAACATCGCACACGGCTGCAACAGCGTAAAGGCAACCAAGATGGCTTTAAAGCTGTCTGATATTGCCGTAACCGAGGCAGGCTTTGGCGCTGATCTTGGTGCAGAGAAATTTATGGATATCAAGTGTCGTGCAGCGGGTCTTCACCCAGATGCGGTTGTCATTGTGGCAACGGTAAAGGCATTAAAATACAACGGCGGCGTTAAGAAAGATGAACTTTCTGCTCCGAACCTTGAGGCAGTCAAGAAGGGTATTGTAAATCTGGAGAAACACATCGAAAACATCCAGAAGTTTGGTGTGCCGATTGTCGTTACACTGAACTCCTTCTTAACTGATACCGAGGAGGAATATGAGTATATTCGTCAGTTCTGTGAGGAGAGAGGCTGCGAATTTGCACTGTCTAAGGTATGGGCAGATGGTGGTGACGGCGGTATCGAGTTAGCAAACAAGGTGATCCAGACACTTGAGACAAAGCCATCCAACTATCAGCCACTCTATCCGCTTGAAATGCCGTTAAAGGATAAGATCACTACGATCGCAAAGGAAATTTACGGAGCAGACGGCGTGGTATTCCAGCCAGCTGCAAACCGTGCATTAAAGAAGCTGACCGAGCTTGGCTTTGGCGAGCTTCCAGTATGTATGGCAAAGAACCAGTATTCACTGTCTGACGATGCAAAGAAGTTAGGAAGACCAGAAAACTTCAAGATTACCGTTCGCGATGTCTATGTCAGCGCAGGTGCAGGATTTGTTGTTGTTCTGACAGGTGATGTTATGACAATGCCAGGACTGCCAAAGGTTCCGGCTGCATTCAATATTGATGTGGACGACGACGGCAACATTACAGGACTGTTTTAACATATTAAGAATCAGGAGGCTGAATGAGACTAGATACACTTCTTACAGGAATCGAGTATCATTTACAGCAGGGAAGCCCTGATGATTGTAAGATCACAGGGCTTTGTGAGGATTCAAGAAGGATAAAGCAAGGAGAACTGTTTTTTTGCCGCACGGGCGCGCATACAAGTGGAAAAAATTATCTGCGGCAGGCACTTTTAGGGGGCGCTGCCGCAGTTGTCTGTGATGCATATGACGAGGAGATGAGACGTGTATTGTCTGATTACAAAGCGGTCTGCGCAATCGAAGTACAGGACTTGCAAGAACAGACACAGGTGCGTCTGGCATCCAATTTTTATGACTTTCCGCAGGAAAAGCTTCTGCTGATCGGCGTGACCGGCACAAAGGGAAAAACAACGGTCTGTGCGATGCTGCAGAAGCTTTTTTGTGACAATGGCATTGCCTGTGCAGCAGTCGGAACAAACGGCTTTTTTATCGAAAATCAGGTAAGAAAAAGCCATCATACTACACCAGAACTGTTTGAACTCTATGGAGATCTTGCAGAAGCAGTACGAACCGGATGTACCCATTTCATAGTGGAAGTCTCATCGCTCGCTGTCAAACAGGGCAGAATAGCAGGACTTTCCTTTGCACTGGGCATCTTTACAAACCTTTACCCCGATCATATCGGAGGGAAAGAGCATGCTTCCTTTCAGGAATATGCTTACTGGAAAAAGACATTTTTTAGCAGCTGTAAGCGTGCGTTACTCAATCGGGATGATCCGTTTTCCTTTGAGATTGCCGAAGCTAGAAATGGCGTGTGCAGCTGGTATTCATCAAGTGTCTGCGCGGATGGCTATGCATCTGATATTCAAAAAAGTATCGAATCGGATGGCCTCTATCAGCAGTTTTTGTGGCATTGGCAGGAGATGCCTGCACGAAGCATTCGCCTAAAACTTCCCGGACTTTGTAACGTCAGTAATGCAGCAGCGGCGCTGTCCGCATTTTGCCTATTGGCACCGGGGGATTCCTATCAACTAGACTTCCACACGTTTACCGTTCGCGGTCGCTTTGAAGTGGTCGGCCACTTTCATGGTGGTGTGATTTTAATTGATTATGCGCATAACGAAGTCAGCCTCAAAAATCTGCTCGAATCGCTTCGGGCCTATCATCCAAAACGAATTCTTTGTATGTTTGGTTGTGGCGGAAATCGAAGTGCCGTGCGACGCAGCGCAATGGGGCGTGTCAGCAGTGCGTTAGCCGATCTTACGGTCATTACGCAGGACAATTCCAGAGACGAACCATTTGAGCGGATTTTAGCCGATATCCTTTCAGGCGTAACAGGCGATTATGTGGTGATTCGTGACCGCAAAGAGGCCATCGGTTACTGCGTGGGGCAGATGAGGTCGGGCGATATTCTGGTCCTCGCCGGGAAGGGACACGAAGATACGCAGGAGATTGCGGGAAAAACGGAGGCGTTTTCTGAGCGGGCTATCGTGGAATCGATCGTTTGCGGGTCGTAAAATTATCCCCCGTGAACAGCAATAAATAAAAAAGATAAAATAAAGGAAGAAGAAAGGCAAGGTTAACAAGTGATTAATATTTGTATAAAAGATATCGTAGAAGCAACAAAAGGCACCCTGCTGTGCGGAGATGAGAACCAGAGAATCGATCACCTCTCCATCGACTCCAGAAGCAGCCAGGGCAACGATCTGTTCATTCCAATCATCGGCGCAAAAGTCGATGCGCATCGCTTCATTGACGGTGCATTTTCAGTTGGCTGTGTGGCAACACTGACAAGTGAGCATGACAGCATGGACGATCCGAATCACGCATGGATCCGTGTAGAGGATACCGTGCTTGCACTTCATGAGATTGGAAAGCTCTGCCGCAGCCGCGTCCATGTACCGGCAATCGGTGTAACCGGAAGTGTCGGAAAAACAACGACAAGAGAGATGATTGCCTACGCACTTTCCGCAGAAAAGAAAGTCTATAAGACACAGAAAAATTATAACAGCTCCGTCGGTCTTCCGATCACGATGTCTTTAATGAGCAACGACTACGACATCGCCGTATTGGAGCTGGGAATGAACGTTCCGGGAGAGTTGGGTACGATCTCCGAAATCGCCCAGCTCAAGATGGCAGTTCTTACCAATGTCGGAGTTGCCCACATTGAGTTTTACGGATCTCAGGAGGCAATCTGCCATGAAAAGTATACGATCTCAAAGGGCTTCAAAAAAGAAGGTCTTCTGATCATAAATGGCGACGATGAATTGTTATATAAGTTCCGCGAGTCCACCGGTTATCCGTATGTATTATATGGAACAAAGGACTATTGCGATTACCGCGCAGAGGACATTCATATGGAAAACGGTCACTATGCGTTCACGTTTGTACATGACGATATGCGTGTGCCAGTTGTCTTATCCGTTCTTGGCCAGCATAACGTATTGAATGCAACCGCTGCTCTTGCCGCAGCACATTTAAATGGTGTAGATGTGGCAAGCGCTGCGAAGTCCCTCTACACCTTCACTGGTTTCCAGAATCGTCTTCAGATCATGGACGTAAAGAACTACAAAGTTATCGACGACACTTATAACGCAAGTCCGGCTTCCATGGTCGCAGGTGTGAACGTATTGGGTGGTTTTGAGACTTCCGGCCGCAAGATTGCCGTACTCAGCGAGATGCGCGAGCTTGGCGAGAATACATTAAATTATCATCGTGAGGTAGGCGAGAAGATTGCAAAAGAGCCAATTTCCGAGCTGATTGTCATCGGCGAGACGGCAAAGGCGATCGCAGAGGGTGCAACGAAAAACGGATGTGCCTATCCGGTGCGCGAGTTTGCGGATAAGATGCAGGCTGCTGAGTACTTAAATCAGAATTTAGCAGAGGGTGATGTCGTATATTTAAAGGCATCCAATGCAATCGGCTTAAAGGAAATTACAAAGTATCTGATGGAGCAGTAAAGCATGTATGCAGATATCGTAATCGACATTTCGCACGAAGCGCTTGACCGTCCATTTCAGTATCGCATTCCAGAGACGCTTGCAGGCCAGATCCATCCTGGTATGTGGGTGCTTGTGCCGTTTGGCAGAGGCAACACATCAAAGAAGGGATTTGTCCTGCATATCAGCGAGAAGCCTGAGATTGATCCAAGCCGCATCAAAGAGCTGATCGAGGTTGTGTCTGATGACAATTCATCCGATCAGCTTCGCATTGCGCTTGCCGTGTGGATGTATCAGGAGTATGGCGGCAATTTGATTCAATCTCTTCGCGTTGTCATGCCTGCACGAAAAAGTGTGCGCCCGAAGCAGCTACGTTTTCTGGTGCGCACACCAGATGAGGAACGTTTTCTGTCATATCTGGAAGTCGCAAAGAAAAAGGGCTGGAAAGGACGTGTGCGCCTGATGGAGGCACTTTTAGAGAGAGACAGCATCTCATCAAGCTTTGCCAGACAGCAGCTAAAGATTGCGTCCGATGCAATTAAGGCACTAGAAAAAGAAAACCTGATTCGAGTTGAGACAAAGCGCTTGTATCGAAGCGTACTTCCGCAATCGCAAGAGTCGCTGTCCAAAAAGAAATTAAACGAGGAACAGCAGCACATTGTTGACGAACTGATTTCATCTTATGAGAATGGTGTGCGCACACCGGCGCTTCTCTATGGCATCACCGGAAGCGGCAAGACAGAAGTGTACATGCACTTAATCGAGTGGATGGTGCGTGAGGGAAAACAGGTCATTGTGTTAATTCCAGAAATTTCATTAACCTATCAGGTCATCATGAATTTCTACAGCCGTTTTGGCGAACAGGTTTCCATGATCAATTCAAGACTTTCCGATGGCGAGCGAAGCGATCAGCTCGAGCGGGCAAGAAATGGAGAGATTTCGATTATGGTCGGGCCACGCTCGGCGCTGTTCACACCATTTTCAAATCTTGGTCTTATTATTATTGACGAAGAGCAGGAAGGTGCCTATAACAGTGAGCAGATTCCACGCTATCATACAAGAGAGACTGCAGCAAAATTAGCAGACTTGAGTAATTCCCTTCTTCTTCTCGGCTCGGCAACCCCATCCATCGAGGCCTTTTCCCGTGCAGAAACAGGAGAATATCGAAAATTCACGCTGACAAAGCGTGCCGTTGCAGGAAGCAGTCTGCCAG
The DNA here is from genome assembly GCA_963605535.1 of Wujia chipingensis. Lineage (GTDB taxonomy): Bacteria > Bacillota > Clostridia > Lachnospirales > Lachnospiraceae > Anthropogastromicrobium > Anthropogastromicrobium chipingensis_A. The sequence continues at coordinate 19,239 of CAVCXB010000024.1, read as the reverse complement.
ACGTTCAGATTGTGGACATGCGAAAAGAACTTGAGGCAGGAAACCGTTCCGTCTTTTCGCGGGTGCTTCGGGAAAAGATGGAAGCGTGCTTGTCGAAAAAGCAGCAGATGATGTTATTTATCAATCGCCGCGGTTTTTCAAGAGTAGTCAGCTGCCGTTCCTGCGGCAAGCCGGTCGAGTGTCCGCACTGTGACGTGGCACTGACCGAACATCTTGGCGGTATGCTTGTCTGCCACTACTGTGGTTACACAAAACCGATGCCGCACGGCTGTCCGTCCTGCGGCTCACCGTATCTGGCAGGCTTTGGCCTAGGCACCCAGAAGGCGGAGATGATGATTCATGCACAATTTCCACAGGCGCGTGTGCTTCGCATGGACATGGACACGACCTCGCAAAAAGACGGTCATGAGCAGATTCTTGACGCATTTCGTCGAAGAGAAGCAGATATCTTAGTCGGCACACAAATGATTGTAAAAGGTCATGATTTTCCGGGGGTCACGCTTGTTGGCATTCTGGCGGCAGATATGTCGCTGTACAATTCCGATTTCAGAAGTACCGAGCGAACCTTCCAGCTTCTGACACAGGCAGCAGGACGAGCAGGGCGTGGGTGCGAGCCGGGAAGTGTGATCATTCAGTCCTACGATCCAGAAAATTATAGCATTCAGACCGCAGCAGCGCAGGACTATGAGTCCTTTTATGCACAGGAAATTCGGTTCCGAAAGCGCATGCAATACCCGCCAGTCGGTCAAATGTGCGAGGTCATGGCCGTTTCCGCTCAGGAAACACTCGCCGACCAGTGGATTCATCTGGCAGAGTTGTTGATAAATAAAAGATTTTATGGTATAATTAAAATAATTGGACCCTCCGATGCGCCAATCGCAAGGCTCAAGGATATGTGGAGAAAGCATCTTTATATAAGAAGTAATGATCATAAGGCATATCTTGAGGCAATGGAATTGCTTCAGGAACTCACGGAGCAGGCCGCATCGCAGAAGGTATATATTTCCGTCACGGTCTGCTAATGAGGCTAAATTTAACAGGCTCTGAGACGAATGTGCTTTATTGAGACAAAGCCACTTCGTCGAGGAGCCGTCCGGGAAAGAAACAAAACAGCAAGAGAAAGGAGTTCCATATGGGAATCAGAACAGTCAGAACAGAGGGCGATGAGTGCCTTCGCAAGGTATGTAAACCAGTAAAAAACGTAAGCTTACGAACAAAAATTTTAATTGAGGATATGTTTGATACAATGTATGAGACCGGTGGTGTCGGCTTAGCAGCTCCGCAGGTTGGCGTATTAAAGCGCATCGTTGTAATGGATACCGATGACAATCAGCACGTGCTCATCAACCCAGAGATCTTAGAGACAAGCGGTGAGCAGACCGGCTACGAAGGATGCTTAAGCATTCCGGGAAAGAGCGGCATCGTCACCAGACCAAACTATGTAAAGGTAAAGGCATTAAACGAGCACGGCGAGGAGTACATCTTAGAGGGTGAAGGTCTTCTTGCAAGATGCATCTGCCACGAGTGCGATCATCTTGACGGAATTTTATACAGCGATAAGGCAGAGGGCGGACTGGTCAACAACGAAGACCTGCCAGACGATGAGGAAGAAGAATTGTACGAGGATGCATACGAGGAGTTTACCGAAGAGGAAGACGGCATCCACGAATAAGACAAAAAATGTAGTCAGAATAAAGACAGACAAAAAGACAGACAAAAAAACAGTCAAAACAAAACAGATGAAACAAGATCAAAGGAGTGGTAGGTTTGAGAATTATTTTTATGGGAACACCTGAGTTTGCCGTTCTGGTACTCGAAAGCCTCATTGAGAGCGAAAAGCATGAGGTTGTCGCAGTTGTCACACAGCCGGACAAGCCAAAGGGCAGAGGAAATACCATGCAGTTTCCACCGGTAAAAGAGTGCGCAATCGCACACGGTATTCCGGTTTTGCAGCCAGTTAAGGTCGGCGATCCAGAGGTAGTGGAAGCGCTTCGTGGCTACGCACCAGAGTTAATTGCAGTAGTCGCATTTGGACAGTTTGTTCCAAAGTCCATCCGCGAGATGCCAAAGTACGGCTGCATCAATGTCCATGCATCCTTGCTTCCAAAGTACCGCGGTGCAGGCCCGATTCAGTGGGCTGTCATCAACGGTGAGAAAGAGAGTGGTGTCACAACAATGTATATGAGCCGCGAGATTGATAAGGGAGACATGCTCTTAAAGGAGACCATCACCCTTGACCCGAAGGAGACAGGAGACTCCTTGCACGATCGCCTTTGCGTGCTGGGTGGTCCGCTTCTTTTGAAAACGATTGATCAGCTCGAGGATGGAACCGCAGTGCGCATTCCACAGTGCGAGGAGGAAAGCACTTACGCACAGAAGTTGGAAAAGTGGATGGGAAACATCGACTGGACGATGGATGCCGTGCGAATTGAGCGCCTCGTACGTGGTTTAAATTCCTGGCCGGGCACCTTTACAAAGATTCATGGAAAGACCGTAAAGATCTGGGACTGCGATGTGATCGCACAGGATGTGTTGTCAGATGAGCAAAAAGAAGCCGTACCGGGCACTGTTTTGGTATCCGATAAGAATCAGCTGATTGTAAAGACCGGAAACGGTGCATTATCGCTTTGCACCCTTCAGCCGGAGGGCAAGAAGAGCATGGCAGTGGATGCCTACTTAAGAGGCTATCCGATTGCACAGGGGGAAAAATTAGGAGAGGCATAAGAACTAGAATCGCGAAAGGCATAAGGCAGAAACATGAGAAAAAAGGTGAAACCTAGAAATCTCAAAGCCAGAAATGCCAGAGACAAGAGATCATCACGGAGGTGAAGAATATGCCATATTATTATTGGGACCCTACTTATATACTCGTTTTAATCGGTGCGCTGCTTTCCCTTGGTGCATCCGCACTTGTAAACAGCACATTTAACCGCTACTCATCCGTATACGCAAGAAGTGGTCTGACAGGAGCACAGGCGGCACAAAAGCTTTTGCACTCACAGGGCATTTACGACGTGCAGATTCAGCACGTATCGGGAAATCTGACCGATCACTACGATCCGAGAAACAAAACGCTCAGCCTGTCGGATGCCGTGTATAACGTATCCACGGTCGCTGCCGTTGGCGTTGCCGCCCATGAGTGTGGTCATGCCATGCAGCACGCAAAGGGTTATGTGCCGTTATCCATTCGTAGTGCCATGGTTCCGGTGGTGAACTTCGGTTCCTACTTATCTTGGCCGTTAATCGTGATTGGATTGTTTCTTAACAGCTCCACCGGTACCCTTTTATTGAATGCTGGATTGCTTCTATTTAGTCTTGTTGTATTGTTTCAGCTGGTAACGCTTCCAGTGGAGATCAATGCATCCAGACGTGCCGTCAAATTGCTCGATCAGGAGCACATCCTTGTCGGAGATGAGGTTGGACAGACCGCAAAAGTGTTAAAGGCGGCAGCGTTGACCTATGTAGCCAGTGCAGCAGCGTCCATTTTACAGCTGCTTCGTCTGCTGATCTTAACAGGAGGAAGACGCAGAGATGACTGAGACGACAAAAAGAGAAAATGAGAGAGAAATTGTCCTTGCAATTTTGCTTGAGGTACTGGAGAAAGATCAGTTTTCTCATATTGTGATTCGTCAGGCACTGGACAAATATAGTTATTTGCCAAAGAAGGATCGCTCTTTCATCGCCAGACTTTCAAGAGGCTGTGTGGAGCGAAAGCTTGAACTTGACGCGATCATTGACAAGGCCGCATCGGTAAAAGCATCCAAGCAAAAAACGGTCATCCGAAATATTCTTCGTATGGCCGTCTATCAGCTAAAATATATGAATGTTCCAGAGCATGCCGTTTGCAGCGAGGCGGTCAAGCTTGCCGCAAAGAAGGGTTTCTGGTCGTTAAAGGGCTTTGTCAACGCAGTGGTGCGAAAGATGGCAGCCTTGATCCCATCACTTGACTGGAGCGATCAGCCTTCTATTTTGTATTCCGTTCCACAGTGGCTGTATGATGAACTCGTGAGCTGGTATTCAAAGGAAACCGTGACCGCTTATTTAGAGAGCGTTGTCTCGCAGAGTGGTCATCCGATGTATGTACATTGTCATACATCCGAGGGCAGCATAGAAGAGATTACCAAATCCTTAGAAAACGAGGGCATTCAGGTAAAGAAGGCACCATATGCACAGGATTGTTTAGAGCTTGTTGATGCGGGCGATATTCGTCGTACATCCGCTTTTCAGAATGGTCTGATTCAGATTCAAGATATCAGCTCCGCACTTGCCGCACAGTGTGTGGCGCCAACACCGGGCAGCTTTTGTATTGATATGTGTGCTGCACCGGGGGGAAAGAGCATTCATCTGGCGAAGGCGCAGCATGGCACAACAAAGGTGTTAAGCCGTGATATTTCATGGGACAAGCTAGACTTAATCGAGGAAAACAAGGAGCGCTGCCATGCCGATAACATGCAAATCGAGCAGTGGGATGCCTGTGTGTTCGACGAAGCAAGAAAAGAGACAGCAGACTTTGTACTGGCTGATGTGCCCTGCTCTGGTCTTGGCATCTTGTCAAGAAAGCCGGACATCAAATATCAGCTGACAAAAGAGCGCTTAGAGCAGTTAGTAGCGTTACAGCGAACCATTCTTTTGAATGCTGCGCAGCTTGTAAAGCCGGGCGGTGTTCTTGTTTACAGCACCTGCACCATCAATCCGGCAGAAAATGAGGAGAATGTTCGTTATCTGTTATCACAGATGCCATTTGAACTCGAGAGTCTTGCTCCATTTATTAAAGAAGAAATCGAGGGCAACGACCCAGAAAGCGGCATGTTGCAGCTGCTTCCAGGTCAGAACCAGTGCGACGGATTCTTTGTCGCGCGACTTCGTAAGAAATGATGTAGTTCACCGCGGGGCTTTCGCAATTGTAATCCCCCGTGAACTGTAAGTAAAATAACCTAGGAGAACGAAATGAAAGAAGATATTAAATCTATGACATTGCCGGAACTGACAACATGGATGACAGCACTGGGAGAGAAGGGGTTCCGGGCAAAACAGCTGTATAGTTGGATGCATAAGAATCTTGTTTCTTCCTTTGATGAGATGACCAACCTTTCCGGCGCACTCAGAAGCAAATTGAAGGAGCAGGCCGACTTTGTCGTGCTGGAGCCTGTCGATGTGCGAATCTCTTCAATAGACGGAACAAGAAAATATCTGTTTCGTCTCCCTGATGGAAATGTGATCGAGAGCGTATTGATGCGCTACCATTTTGGAAACTCAGTCTGCATTTCCACACAGGTCGGCTGCCGTATGGGTTGTCGCTTCTGCGCATCCACGCTCGACGGACTGGTCAGAAGCCTTCGCCCGAGTGAGATGCTTGAGCAGATTTATCGGATTCAGAAGGATATCGGGGAACGCATTTCAAATGTCGTGTTAATGGGTTCTGGAGAGCCATTTGATAACACCGAGAATGTATTTCGGTTTTTGGATCTGATTTCCTGCGAGGAAGGTTTAAACATCAGCCAGCGAAATCTGACGATTTCTACTTGCGGTTTGATTCCAGGAATCGAGCAGCTGACCGCGCGCCACAGTCAGGTGACGCTTGCATTGTCACTTCATGCACCAAACGATACGGTACGAAAGGAACTGATGCCGATTGCAAACAAGTATCGCATTCATGATGTATTGGCGGCCTGCAAGAAATATTTTGAGGTCACCGGACGGCGTGTGACGTTTGAGTACAGCCTAGTAGCCGGTGTCAATGACAACGAGGATGAGGCAAGACAGCTTGCCAATCTCTTAAATGGATTCCCGTGTCATGTGAATTTAATTCCGGTAAATCCGATCAAAGAACGAAATTATGTCCAGTCTGGACAGATTCAGATAGAGAAATTTAAAAAATTGCTTGAAAAAAGTGCAATACATGTTACTATTAGAAGGGAAATGGGCCGCGATATAGACGGCGCATGCGGACAACTCCGAAAAAGCTATCTAGAACAACATACATAAAGGAGTTTTTGGAATGCAGATTAGTTGTAAAAGTGATATAGGAAGGATGCGTTCCCAGAATCAGGATTCTGTCTTTGCATCCGACAAGCCGGTGGGAAAACTGCCAAATCTGCTGATCGTGGCCGACGGTATGGGTGGTCATAAGGCAGGCGATTTTGCGTCTCGCTATGCGGTGGAGAAGTTAGTGGAGTGCATAAAAGAATCCGTTTACGAAAATCCACTGTTAATTGTGAGCGATGCGATTCGTGTAGTAAACCGCCGAATCTATGAGAAGTCGCAGGATTATGAAGAATATAGAGGAATGGGAACGACGCTGACGCTGGCGTTTGTGGATGAGGCAAGCAAGCTTCATGTCTTTCAGGTCGGTGACAGCAGGCTGTATCTGATTTCCGATACGATCCACCAGATCACAAAGGATCACTCCTATGTGGAAGAAATGTACCGCAAAGGGCTGATCACCAGAGATTCGGAGGAGTACCAGAGCAAGAAAAACATAATCACGAGAGCGCTTGGCTCCCATGATTATACCGCAGCAGATATTTTTGAGGAACCTGTCGTACCGGGAGATCTGCTTTTGCTGTGCTCGGACGGTTTGACCAACATGGTTGGGGATGATGCGATCCTTGAGACCGTAAAGAGTGCAGCCTCACTGGAAGAAAAGACAAATGTTCTGATTGAACAGGCCAACGATAACGGAGGACAGGATAACATCTCTGTTATTTTGGCGGCAGTGGAGTAGTACCCGAAGGGGGTTATGGAGGATAGGATGATACGAACAGGAACAATTCTGAGCAATAGATATGAAATCCTTGAGCAGATCGGATCCGGCGGTATGGCGTATGTCTATAAGGCAAGAGACCGAAAATTAAGCCGTTTGGTAGCGATCAAGTTCTTAAAAGAAGAGTTCTGTAAGGATAAGAGCTTTGTCGCAAAGTTTCGTATGGAGGCACAGGCAGCGGCAGGTCTGTCGCACAACAATGTAGTCGGTGTCTATGATGTTGGTGAGGAGGACAATACGCACTACATCGTTATGGAACTGATCGATGGCATTACGCTGAAGGAATATATTACAAGAAAGCGAAAATTAGGCACAAAGGAGTCTATTGGAATTGCTATTCAGGTAGCACAGGGACTCGAGGCGGCACATAAGCGTCATATTGTGCACCGTGATATTAAGCCGCAGAATATCATTATCTCAAAGGATGGCCGTATTAAGGTGGCCGATTTTGGTATTGCAAGAGCAATCACCGATGAGACAACGAATCTCTACGGAGCAGCTGGTTCTGTGCACTACATCTCACCAGAACAGGCAAGAGGCGGTTATTGTGATGAGCGAAGCGATATTTATTCCCTCGGAATCACGATCTATGAGATGGTGACGGGACGTGTGCCGTTTGATGGCGATACGACGGTAGCGGTAGCAATCGCACACATCAATGAGGCGATGGTTCCGCCAAGCAACATCGAGCCAAGCGTTCCGGTTGCACTTGAACAGATTATTTTCAAGTGTACGCAAAAACGCCCCAATCAGCGCTATTCCAGCTGCGCCGACTTGATCAAAGATCTGCGCCATGCACTGGTTGCGCCAAATGAGCGTTTTGTCCATTTTGTTCAGCTTGAGGAGACGGCAAAGGGTGAGACGACTGTAATGAGCGAAGAGCAGATGCGTGATATCCGAAACCGCTCCGAGCGCACTGTGCGTGAGAATAATGAGTATACGGAAAAAGGTATAAAGAGCCAGCCAATCAAACGCTCGCCAGCGCGTGAGACTGCCGCTAGTCAGCAGCGCAATCATTCGGAAGCAATTGAGTTTGAACCGTATAAGAATCGCAGCCAGGAAGACGAGTTTTCTGAGAAAGCTTATAGAAAAGAGACCTCTAAGAGAGAAAAACAGTCCCGCAAAAAGGCAAAGCGTGATCCGAATGAAGTAACAATGTTTGATAAGGTCTTAGCAGGAATCGGATCTGTGCTTGGTGTGGCGATGCTTGTCATGCTGGTGTACATTGTTGGTTCTCTTTCTGGTGCGTTCCAGCGAATACCAGCGAGTGTATCTTCAAACAAGAACAATACGACGACAACGAAAGAAAACGATCCAGTTGTTTCGACTTATGAGGATGAATCTGGAGATGACGCAACCGGCAGAGCAAAGGTTCCGAAGCTTCTTGGCATGACCATCACTGAGGCAACAAAGGCACTAAAGGAAGTCGGTCTTAAGATTGTCCTTGCGAGAACCTACGAGTATTCCGATGAATATGCGACTGGCCTGGTGTGCCGTCAGCAGTACGATGAGGGCACTGTGGTGGATAAGGGCAGTTCCATTAAGGTATACTTAAGTTTAGGTAGTGATAAGTTTGAGGTCAACAGTAAGCTTTATATCAATGGAAATGTCAGCATTCTGAAGTATTATCTGCGAAGCTTTAAGGATATTGATGTAGAGTATATTGGTGAATACAGCGAGACTTATGCAAAGGATATGGTACTTCGCATGGATCCAGATGAAGGTTATCTGGAGGCAGGCGATTCCCTTAAGGTATACGTCAGCCTTGGACCGGAGTACATTACCGTTCCGAACCTCTACGGCATGTCAAAGCAGCAGGCCATTGCAAAGCTTCAAAATGAAGGTTTTTCAGTTGGTACTGTCAGCGAGGTCAATAGTGACAGCACCGATGCTGGTCTTGTATGCGGTCAGAGTCTGGATCCGGATAGCAGTCAAAAAAGTGGAACTTCGATCGATTTTTCCATCAGCCTTGGACCGAAGATGGTTGTCGTTCCAGGTGTAGTCGGAAATGACGCTGGTTCGTATGCATTCCCGACGATTAGCAATGCAAATTTGTATTACTATGTGGAGTACGCAGAGAGTTCGTCCGTAGCGGCTAACGTTGTTATCAGTCAGGTACCGGAGGGTGGTACATCCGTACCGGAGTATTCTACAGTAAAGCTTGTCGTAAGCTCTGGTCCGCCGGCAGTCGGACTTGACGCAGGTGCACTGACGAATATGTCACAGGACGAGGCAACCTCGACGTTAGCAGGTCTCGGTCTTGGCGCACAGATTCAGTATCAGTCAAGTGATTACGTAGCCGTTGGTTGTGTAATTGGATGGGCATCAACCAGTGCAGATGGTTCTCTTCATGCAGGAGATACGGTTATCATCTATATTAGCACAGGTCCAGAACAGACCGCACCAAGCTCGGATGCAACACCAGATCCGACACCGAGTTCGGATGCCACGCCAAGTTCGGATGCATCACAGAACACCGATTCCGGAGCCGATCAGACTTCGGATAGCGGTGTTGCACCGTAGGCAGAGACGCAGGCACAGTAAATGATGAAGAATCATCAAAAGTAAGCGTAAGGATGAAGAATCATCAAAAGCAAGCGAAAAAAATGCAAGCGCACGCAAATGAGCAAAGAATCAAGAGATTAAGGAATTAAAAGATGCAGGGAAAAATCATCAAGGGAATTGCCGGTTTTTACTATGTGCAGGCAGAAAATGAGGCACAATATGAGTGCAAAGCCAAGGGAATTTTTCGAAAAGACCATAGAAAGCCCCTTGTAGGGGATGAAGTGCAGATTGAAGTGCTTGACGAGGAAGAAAAGAAGGGCTCCATTGTGGAGCTTCTTCCTCGAAAAAGCGAATTGTTTCGTCCGGCAGTTGCCAACATTGATCAGGTGGTGATCGTGTTTGCCTGCCGCGAGCCGGAACCAAATTTCAATTTGCTTGATCGGTTTCTGGTGCTGATGGAAAAACGAGACGTGCCGGTGATTTTGTGCTTCACAAAGGCCGATTTGGCAACACCTGATTTTCAAAAAGAGGTGTTGGACACCTATGGGCCGGCTGGTTATCCAGTTTGCTTTACGGACTGTCATGATCCGCAGGGCGAAGGCTACCAGAAGCTGACAGCGCTTTTAGCAGGCAAGGTTACTTCATTTGCGGGGCCGAGCGGCGTCGGCAAATCAACGCTTGTCAATCATTTCTGCCCGGAGGCAGGGATGGACACTGGAGCTGTCAGTGAAAAGATAAAAAGAGGAAAGCATACGACCAGACATTCCGAGATCTTTTATCTGGGCTATCAGACGTTTTTGTTTGATACGCCGGGATTTAGTTCATTGGATGTGCTTTCACTGGAAAAGGAAGAACTAGAGCTTTTATTTCCAGAGTTTGAACCATATCTTGGTCATTGCCGTTTTACCGGATGTTCGCACATTTCAGAACCATCGTGTGGCATCAAAGAAGCGGTTGGGGAGGGAAAAATCAGTCAGAAGCGGTATGAAAGCTATACTGCTTTTTATAAGGAGTTAAATGCAGTGAGACGATATAAGTAGTAGACAGAATAACGTATTTATACTTGGCTACAGAATGTTTCACAGAAAACCGTTACAGTCACGCTTTATCGACAGTACGCAATTCGCTGGAAACAGTGTAAAAGAAGAAAGGGCAGCAATCGTATGGCAGACTTGGCAGTATCTTTATTATCGGCAGATTTTTCCTGTCTGGACAAACAACTTCAGGAGTTGAAGGAGGCGAAGGTCAAATGGCTTCACATCGACGTGATGGATGGCAATTTTGTCCCGAGCATTTCCTTTGGTTTTCCTATTATAAAAACACTCAGAAAGGCATTTTCTGGCGTGTTTGACGTTCACTTGATGATCCAAGAACCGATTCGTTACATCAAAGAATTTGCAGAGTCGGGAAGTGACATGATTACCATTCATTTTGAGGCTTGCGAGGATGTGGAGGCGACATTAAAATGGATTCGTGAGTGCGGCTGTAAGGCAGGACTTGCAATCAATCCGGGCACACCGGTAGAAGAGGTATATCCATATCTTCCTTTGACGGATATGGTTCTTGTGATGACCGTGCAGCCTGGCTTTGGCGGTCAGAAGTACATCCATTTTGTGACAAAAAAGGTGGAAACACTTCGTCAGTATCGGGATGAGCATGGATTTGGCAATTCGGTGTTGATTGAAGTTGACGGTGGAATTTGTCTGGAGACAGCACCAGAGGCCGCAAATGCAGGAAGCGATATTCTTGTCAGCGGAAGCTGTGTGTTCAAGGGTGATATTAAGAAAAATGTGTATGGACTGCTGGAAGCGATGAACGGTGGGAGTGAAAGATGAAGAAACTATTGTTGGTATTGGGCGGAACGCTCGATGCACTGTTTTTAAAGGCATGTTATGAAAAGCTTGGGCCGCAGCTTGTCGTTGCAGCAGATGGAGCGCTTGAGACGATTTTGAAGGTTGGAATTCCCTGTGATTGCGGCTTAGGCGATTTTGATACGGTATCTGAGGATGTTCTTTCACAGTTCAAGAAAAATGAGAAAACGCGTCTGTTTGCCTTTCCACCGGAAAAAGATGAGACCGATGCAGAGCTTGCGGTGCAGTTTGCAGTGGAACAAAAGCCAGATATTATCTGGATTGTAGGTGCAACAGGAGGTCGCATTGACCATATGTTAGGCAATTTAGAGCTTCTTCGCATGCCACTTCAGGCGGGCGTTGAATGCGAGATTGTTGACCAGCAGAATCGGATTCGCCTGCTTGACCGACCAACGGTGCTAGAAAAAATGGAAAATTGGAAGTATGTCTCCTTCTTGTCCTACACGGATCAGACGCAGGGAATTACATTGAGTGGTTTTGCATATAACGTCACAGACTTTACATTGAAAAAGGGAAGTACACGCTGCATCAGCAACGAGATTCGTGATGAGAAGGCAACGGTTTCCTTTACGAGCGGAATGCTGTATTGCATTCGTTCCCGTGATCGAGAGCCAGAAGAATTTTAAAGTTACGAGGTTATGGTTACAGGGAATTTTGGAAACATGACAACGGAAAAGAGGGATCAACATTGAAAAAACATAGAATGGGCCTGGCAGTATGCCTTGCTAGTTTTTGTCTCGGCGGTTGTAAGAGTGTGGTGCTTTCGACCTCACTGACCGATCATATTCTCCTTAGCGGAACGAAAACCAGACTGAGCTTGGAAGAGTGCAGTCTGGTCTTTCTGGATTTTCAAACTCGCTACAACTTATACTATGAAAATCTGGGAGAGACCGACTTTTGGAAGGAGGCGGCCGGAGAGAGTGATTTCTCCGATTACCTGCGCGATGGCAGGGTAAAGGAAGAGCTGTGCGCGTTGGTGCTGTTAAATGATATGGCATCGGGCCTTGGTGTGACACTCGACGAGACGGACAAAGCGTCCTGTCAGGCCGCAGCAGCGGATTATTACGGCAGTCTATCCGCTGCCGAAAAGGAGTATGTGCAGGGAGACGAGTCAAAGGTAGTGTCATTATATGAAAAATATCGTGTCGCGCAAAAGACCATCGACGTGCTCAGCGCCGATATCGACACGGAAGTCAGCGATAACGATAAGCGTGTTATGATTCTTCAGCTGATTGCAACACCGTCACTAGAAGACATTGAGAGTGCCAAAGCACGCATTTCATCCGGCGAGGATTTTGAGAGTGTGGCAAAGGAAGTTAGTCGCTTCTCACAGATCGAATATCAGGTCAGCCGTGGAACGCTCAATCCACTTTTGGAGGAGACTGCAATTTACATGAGTGATGGCGACGTCAGCGATATCATCCAGACCGAAGAGAATTATTATTTGATTCGATGTGTCGATGATTTTGATCAGGAACTCAGTGCGGCAAACGAAAGCAAGGTATTGGGAAGGCTTCGCTATGCGGCATGGTCACAAAGCTTCATAGACTATGCGAAAGAGCATCCAGTTGCCATTTCTGAGGAGATTTGGGAGAATCTTCATTTTTACCAGACAGCCGCATTTGCATCGGATGATCTGTATGAGACATACGATCAGTATTTAGGAAAATGAAAACAACAGGTAAGCAGCGTATCAGTCATGAAAGCGTTAGGTAAATAGAAGGTAAAATATGAAAAATTGAGCCAAATTGAATTGACAATACAAAATTCAAGTGCTATATTTCGAGACGGCAGAGGGAGAAATGTAGCGGGCCCAAACAGTTCTTTCCGGCCAACTATCCATCACTGTAGATCTGCAAAAAGAAGAGGCAGATCAAGATGAGAAGAATGAAAAATAAGAAAATAAAAAAACAAAAAAACAGTGATTGGAACAATGGAAGGAGTCCATGGTTATGAAGAGAAGAACACTTACCGCTTTAATGACAGTAGTAGCAGTGACAGGTGTCTGTACAGCAGCATTTGCCGGAACCGATCATTACAATGACAGTACCATTACCGGAGCAGAGTCCGGATGGGACGAGTGGGCTGCAAACTGGGAAGAAACCAGCGCAGATTTCACAAAGGTTTCCATCACACCAGGCGAGGACGAGACGAAGTTAAACTTTGCATGGTACAGCGAAAAGACCGACAGCGAGGCAACTCCGGTTGTTCATTTTGGAACCGATAAGGACGCATTAGAGACCTTTACCGGAACTGTAGGAGATGTAGACACCAGCCTGACAGGTGATACCGCATATGAGTACAATCATGTAACCGTAACTGGACTTGAGCCAAATACCACCTATTACTACACGGTAGAGAAGAATGGTGAGCAGACGGAAGTTACTGAGTATAAGACACAGAGCCTGGACACCGTAAAGATTTTGTATGTAGGCGATCCACAGGTGGGCGCTTCTAAGGGACAGTCCCAGAACGGTGCGGATTTGGTCGCAGATGAGGGCGCAGCTAACACCGCCGCTCGTAACGATGGCTTTGCATGGAACCGTACACTGACCGCAGCAACCGAGCAGAATCCGGATATCAATTTCATGATCTCCGCTGGTGATCAGGTCAATAAGACAGGAAAGCCAAAGGAAGAGGAGTATGCTTCGTATCTGGCATCCGATGTTTTATCTGGTCTGGCAGTGGCAACGACCATTGGAAATCATGATTCCTTAAATCCAGACTATATGTATCACTTCAATAACCCGAATGCATCCGACTACGGAACAACCGCAGCAGGCGGCGATTACTACTATACATATGGCGATGGCCTGTTCATTGTATTGAATACCAACAACTACAACGTAGCAGAGCATGAGCAGTTAATCAAGGAAGCAACTGAGGCAAATCCGGATACCGCATGGCGTGTTGTTACAATCCATCAGGATATCTACGGAAGCGGTTTGGATCACTCCGATACCGACGGTATGATTCTTCGTACCCAGCTGACACCAATCTTTGATTCCTATGACATCGACGTTGTTCTTCAGGGACATGACCACACCTACAGCCGTTCCAAGTTGCTCTACGGCGATGGACAGACCCATCAGTCTTATGAATTCTCTTTAAACGAGGATGGAACCGATTACGACTGGGATCACGCAACCAATGTTGAGAGTGGAGAGAAGATCGAGCTGGCACCGGAAGAGGGAAATACCGAGGCAGAAGCTGCTCTTGAAGCATTCCAGGCGGATAATAAGTGCTACACCATCGAGGATGTTGACGGCAATACCGTAACCGATCCGCAGGGTGTTCTGTACATGACAGCAAACTCCGCATCTGGTTCTAAGTTCTATGAGCTGATCAGCTCCCAACAGGATTACATTGCAGCGCGCAGCCAGAACTGGCTTCCAAGCTACTCTGTAATTACCATGACAAAGGATTCCTTTGCAATCGACACCTACCAAGTATTAGACGATGGCAGTGTGGAGCCGATTGATGAGACCTTTACCATTCAGAAGACCGAGACTGCCGGTGAGGCTTCTGACAACACCTCTGCAGAGAGTACTTCTAAGGATACAGAAGAGACACAGACAAGTGATACTCAGACGGAAACTGCAGAGAGCGAGACTGTTTCCAAATAAGTGTCTGTGAAGCAAACAAAAAATACCAGACCGTGCACGAAAAAGCAAAAGGTCTGGTGTTTTCTGATTGTACTCGCAATTGTTCTGTTCGCAGGCTTTGTCTGGAAGATCAACCAGACAGAGAAAACGCAGCTGGCAGTGCGCACCGGACAGACCTTTGAGAAGGCAACCGTCGTTGAAATTTTACAGGACAATCTGCAGGCGGATGGAAGCCGCGTGGGTGAGCAGAAGGTTCGTGTGCATATGCTGACTGGCGTGCGAAAGGGCGAGGAACTTGACATCACAAGCAGCGCAGGTTTTCTATTTGGCGCACCGTGTACCGTTGGAATGAAGGTCATCGTCATGCAGAGCGTGGCGGGCAGTACGACAATTGCAAGTGTCTATTCGCAGGATCGCGAATGGGTTGTCTATGCATTTGCCGGATTATATCTGCTTAGTCTGATCATCATCGGTGGAAAACAGGGCTTAAAGGGCTGCATTGGCCTTGTCTTTACCTTCTTTTGTATGATCTTTGTCTATCTTCCGTTAATCTATCAGAACTATTCTCCATTTGGTGTCGCCGTATTTGTCTGCTTTTTGACAACACTTGTCACAATGTATCTGATTGGAGGTCCCACAAGAAAGACAATTGCAGCGACACTTGGAACATTAGCTGGCGTTGTGATCGCTGGCTTGTCCGCACAGCTTTTCAGTATGGCGTCCGGGATCAATGGCTATAACGTATCCGACATTGAAAGTTTAATGACACTGTGGAATACAAACGGCATTCAGGTGGGCGGTCTGCTGTTCTCTGGTCTTTTAATTTCAGCGCTGGGCGCGGTGATGGATGTCGCAATGTCCGTCAGCAGCTCCATGCAGGAGGTGTACGCCCAGAGTCCAGAGATGACGAAAATGGAGCTGTTTCGCAGCGGTCTTCGCATCGGACGTGATATGATGGGAACCGACAGCAACACGTTGATTTTGGCCTTTGTCGGCGGCAGTGTGAGTATGCTGTTACTCGATTATTCGTATGACCTTCCGTATCAGCAGATCATCAATTCAAACAACATCGGCATTGCCATCATGCAGGGTCTTGCGGGAAGCTTTGGCGTTGTCTTAAGCGTTCCGGTCACGGTTTTGATCTGTACGCTTTTGTATCATCAGAAAAAGTCGAGCGCATCCGAATAAGACCAACCGCGTCTGCGATGCCCCAGCCGATCGGAATTGCCATCCAGATGCCGACTACACCAATTTTTGTTGCCGATAACACATAGGCGAGCAGTACGCGCGTACCGAGCGAGAGAATCGTGAGGACCACGGACATGCCCGCCTTTTTGATTGCGCGGTAATATCCGTAGAGTAAAAACAGGCAGCCGATTCCGCAGTAGAAGGCACCTTCCACGCGAAGATAGACGACACCGGCTGAAATAACATCGGTTTCCGAGGCGCTGACAAAGATCTGCATTAGCCACGGTGCAAGCAGGAACACAAGCGCAGAGATGATCAAACTGAAGATGATGCTGATTGCAAAGGCTTGTTTGGTTCCCTTTTTGATACGGTCATGATTGTCTGCTCCATAATTTTGTGCGACAAAAGTAGAGAAAGCATTGCCAAAATCCTGCACTGGCAGGTATGCAAAGGTGTCAATCTTTACGGCAGCGGCAAAGGCAGCCATAATCGTAGAACCAAAACTGTTTACGAGTCCCTGTACCATCAGAATACCAAAGTTCATGACCGATTGCTGTACACAGGTGAGTGAGGACAGATTAAAGATCTCTTTTAGAATATCGCGGCGAAACGGAAGATCTTTTTTCTCTGGCAGAAACTCCGGACATTTCAAGAGAACATACAATAAAATTCCAATTCCAGAGACATACTGCGCGATAATGGTCGCAAATGCAGCACCGCGGATGCCAAATGGAAAGACGGCGACGAACAGCAAATCAAGTGCAATATTTAATCCTGCGGAGACCGCAAGGAATACAAGCGGAATCGTCGAATTTCCCAGTGCGCGAAGAAGGCACGAGAAGAAATTGTAAAGAGAGGTCGCAATCAGTCCGGCAAAGATCACATACAGATAGTCGCGCATTCCGTCAATGACATCGTCCGGCACCTTTAAGAAGGACAAAATCGGCTCCATAAAGAGATAGACGATTGCGTTTACAATCAATGTGATCAGTGCAATCAGCACAAACGAGTGAACAATCGCGGACTTTAAGCTGTCCGTGTCATGGCGGCCTTGATAAATTGAAAATAACGCGCCAGATCCCATTGCGAGCCCCAGAAAAATGGATGTTAGAAACGTCATCAATGTGTAGGCGGAGCCGACCGCTGCGAGCGCGTTGCTTCCCAGCACGCGCCCAACAATCAGTGTATCCGCAATGTTATAAAACTGCTGTAATAAATTACCTGCCATCATCGGCAGTGCAAACAGCAAAAGAGAACGGGAAATGTTTCCCTTTGTAAGATCGTGATACATAAAAACCCCTAGTTACTTCATTTGGTTACTTAATTTGAAATGCATAGCTTCCACTTACTAACTCAAAAGCGACACAATCAGACGAAGCGGTATCCGTCATTGCAGCACCTTCAAGGATCTGCACCTGATTGTGATCCGCAGCTGGAAGCGTCAGACGAGCCGTCGTGTTCGCAGGGATCGTACAACGATACACAACAAAACTGTCCTTCTTTTCCCAAGAGGAAGCAACCTTGCCAAACGGTGTTTCCTGCTCGCCCTTCGCCCAGGTCAATGTGCCGCCCCAGGATGGAGTTAAGAAGATTCGGTGATAACCAGCCTCATCGGCAGCTTCCCCCGTCTGAATGCCAAGGACAGTGCGATATAGCCATTGTCCGATCGAACCGTATGCATAGTGATTAAACGAATTCATTGACACATCGCCAAAGGTTCCGGTCTCTGCAATGTAGGAATTCCAGCGCTCCCAGATCGTAGTGGCACCATTGATAACGCTGTAGAGCCAGCCCGGATTTCCTTTTTGCTCAAGTAAAGTAAAGGCAAGCTCCGTCTGACCACATTTTGTCAATGCTGGAAGCAGATGGCTGATTCCAAGGAAACCAACGGACAGATGATCGTCTCTTCGATGAATCGACTCGACAAAGTATTGAATTGTCTGATCCATCGTTTTTTCTGGCATCAAATGAAAGTCGATCGCAAGCGCGTAGGCGGTCTGGCTCGGGTGATGCGTGCTGCCAGTTTCCTCACCATAGCGTGTCTGGTTGATGATCGTGCCATCTGCCTGTGGGGTACCCTTGCTCATCTCGCCCCAGTAGGCAAGAGAGCCATCTGGCTGAACCCATGCCTCTTGGAAAGAGGTACGAATATCCTCAAAGCGCCTCTGATAAAGAGCAGCATCGTCAGCCTTGTTTAAAATGCGGGCAATGCGAGCCATTAAATCAGCAACGTAAGCGGCATAGGCGGTCGCTGTCAGGATAAATGGTGTCGATTCATCAAAGGTCAGATGATCGCCGCGGCTTTGCTGCACCTGAAGAAATGGTTTCGTGGAGAGATCGGACTGCTCAGGGCGAGGTGTACCGTCCACCGTGCGAAGACCGCAATTTTGACGCGAATCCAGACTCTGATAGGCAATCCAGTGCGCCATGCATTCATAATTTTCCTCTAACACACGGATGTCGCCGTAAGCCAGATACATTTCCCATGGAACAATTACCGAGGCATCTGCCCAGCCAGCGCATCCAGCCGGACGATTATCGCCGCCAAGCGGTGCGGTATCTGGAACAGCGCCTTCGCGGTTATACATCAGCTGGCCGTCACGAACATCGAGAAGCCACTTATTCATAAAGGACTGAACATCCATGTTGAAGGCGGCAGTCGGTGCGAAGACCTGTGCATCGCCGGTCCAACCCATACGCTCATTTCGCTGCGGGCAGTCGGTGTATACCAGAAGAGAATTTCCACGCTGACCCCACTGAATGTTGCTCTGCAATTGATTTACTAACGGATCTGAGCATTCAAAGCTTCCAGTTGTGTCAGGTGTGTTGCAGAGAACAAGGCCTTCCAGACTCTCGACACAGCGAATATCAGACAGCATACAGCCATTTCCGGTAATCTCCACATAGCGGAAGCCGTGAGACGTAAAGGACGGCACGAAAGTCTCGCCGTTTTCATCCCCACGAAACGTATAAGTATCGGTGTTCGCAGCGGAACGAATATTTTTGA
Source organism: Wujia chipingensis (assembly GCA_963605535.1). Lineage (GTDB taxonomy): Bacteria > Bacillota > Clostridia > Lachnospirales > Lachnospiraceae > Anthropogastromicrobium > Anthropogastromicrobium chipingensis_A. The sequence continues at coordinate 300 of CAVCXB010000024.1, read as the reverse complement.
TGTAAATTTCGCCGTTTGCGTAGCTCATTTCGCCGTAGCGAAGCTTAATCGAAAGACCGCGTGCCCCCTTTAAACGAAGGCGCACCGTTCCAACCATGTTTTGACCAAGATCATAGACAAAATGACCAGACGGAATCTCCTGCATGGAAATCGGTGTCAGCACACGCTCAATTACGGCAGACGGGCCTTCCTGTGCGGTCAGTTCAAATTTTACAGGATGCGAAAAAATACCATTGGTCGGAACGGGTTCACCCGGCCAAGGCAGAATGCCGCAAGCTGCCCAGCGATTGTCTGCATTGT
>CAVCXB010000023.1:0-31868 GCA_963605535.1 Wujia chipingensis | reverse complement strand
ATAAATACGAATTGGATCCGTATGCGAATGCACTGTATCTGTTCTGTGGAAGAGACAAGCGAAAAATCAAAGCGCTTCACTTCGATAAAGATGAAAAAGTATCTTTTTTTGAATGCAGAGGATCGCCGCCCGGTAGCGGAAAGCAACTATCGCTATAAGAAGTCGAAGCCGGTGACGACTGTAAAAACCAAACGGGATGAGGATGGATTCTTCATCCCCTGGGCAATGTTCCGGCCGTTGGGTGAGAAAGGGCTGCTTTGTGAACTCTTTGGAGCAAATCCATCCCGAAAAATGGCAGACGTCCTCATGAACCGTGACCTGTTGATGAAAGAGGCGTATGAACACGAAGTGGAATTGCTGATGTGCCGGATTCGTAGGGAAGAAATTCGAATGCTGCGGAGATTCTGTGCAGAGGAGCAGATTCTGGAACTGTACCAGCAGTATAAGAAAAGCTGTTTTCAGTTTGCGGAGGCGGTGGCTTATAGGGAATGGCACGACAGGTTCCAGAATCTGAACCAGAAACATTTTGTTGAACAGTTTATCCAGAAAGCAAATGAACTGCCGAAAGCAAACCGAATCCTGCTGGATCTTCTGTATGAGGCAGCGTGGCGCACGATTTTTGTATTCAAGTATGGTGATGAGCCGGAAGATGTGCCGGCTCCCTGGTATGACAAGGTTGGAGGAGAAGAATGAGTTACGAAAGAAGTGCCGAGAGAAGTGCGGTGGTCGAAAATGCAGACTGCTATGAAAATCTGGCAAATGCCATTATCTTGCAGGCTGTCAAGGATTACAAGAAGGCACTCCACCGGTTGGATGGCAATCCGAGAAATCGGGATGCGCTGCATGACAAGGTGCGGCTGGAACGCTTCTTCCATTCCGCATGGTATGGGATTCTTACCGATCTCGATCCGGAACGGCTTATGTCTGGGGTAAAAGATCGAGTGCAGCAGGAGGCTGCCAAGCGAAGGCAGAAAGCGGCCAAACGGGAACTCAACTGAACACAGGTGGAATCGGCCAGAGAGGAGGATAATGAATGGCAGATGAAAAGGATGTGGTGGTCACAGAAACGAAGCCGGTCGATTATCTGGAACAGGCCAGAAAGCTGGCGGATTCCTATCGGCTTCTGATTCACAAAAGGGATTTGCTTCGGCAGCAGTATGAAAATTCAAAGTCATGGTTTTATACCAAAGACGAAATCATCTACAAACTGTCGCAGGGCGCACATGAAGAATCCGAGCGTGTGCAGACCAGCAGCTTGTCTAACCCGGTGGAGCGTACCGTTCTCAATTGCGATAAGGTGTTGGCCTCTATGAACCGTGAGGTACAGACCCAGCGCACAGAGCAGTTTTTGGAACCGTACTATGAGGTCTGCAATCAAATCGAACTTTTCGAGGTTGGGCTGCACAGTCTCCGAGGCCAGACACGGCTTGTGGCGGAGCAACTGTTTGTGGATGGAAAGAAGCAGTCGGAAATCACAGGGGCAGATGGTGAGATTCTGCCCCGGAGGGCTGTGGTTCGGGAGAAAGAAAACGCATTGATTGGTATCGCGGACACAATGCGGCTTTACCAGAATAGGAGGCAGGAATGAAAGGTGATGTGACAGAAGAAAAGGTGGAGTTTGCCCAGGAAGTGTGCAGAAGGTATAATCGGACAAAAACGCTGGCAGAGGAAATCGAAGCAGCATGGCGGCAGGATCTTGAGATGGTTGCTGAATCTAAGTATCCGGCCGAAAAGGAAATGTATCAGCGGCAAGAGGAAGAAGACCTTGTAAAATACAAAGCGGTGAAAGAATGGCTGAAGCTGGTTGACCGAGCAGCGTTTCGCGTTAAAAGCAGCAAAGCACAGGCTGTCATCCGACAGCATTGTTTGGATGGTGTTCCTCTGAAAGCTGTGGAATTTGAGAACGGAAAGCACATGGGTAAAACGGCTGCTTTTTATCATAAGAAAGTTGGAATGCAACAGTTTTCGGAAGAACTCTCTGGCCTCAAAGACCGGTTGCAGGAATTGGAGAAAAAGTTCTGCAAAAACTGAACTTTCCGAACGGAAGTGAACCGTTTTTGAACTTTTCCCTGTTAACTGTACATCGGCTTTCTGCTATAATTCATAATAGGAAAATAAGATAAATGAAGGCGTAAAGAATGGCTGGGAGCGGATAGCTGCCCGGTATTTTTTACGCCTTTTTACATTTTGAGCCGCTGTGAAGTTTGAGTTTCGGCGGCTTTTTCTGTATCACACTGGAGGTGAAACCCCGATGGGAAGAAAGAAAAGCAACGCACGGACTCTGCCGCATGGCAGGAAAGTTCATGTGAACAAATACATCAATAGGCGTGGAAAGACCAAGAAAAAGACTACGGTTTCTCGACAGGCTGCACCAAAGAAAATGCCTCGTCCCGAAACACTGCCGAATCAATGGCCGTCGACCACGCGGACACCGAATCAGTACGAGATCTGGTTTGCAGAACTGGGCGACCATTATGGTACCTCGGTGCAGAGCGGAAACCGCCCAGTGCTGGTCATCAGCAATGACGTGGCAAACCGCAATTCACCGATCATCACAGTGATTCCGCTGAGTTCCAAGCTGAAGAAGCTGGAACTGCCGGTACACATTGTACTGACCGAAGATGACTGTGAGATGCTCCGGGATGAGCATCTGGAAGATTCTATCCTGCTTGTGGAGCAGATTACGACCATCGACAAGGCGGCTCTGTTCAATCGGTTTTGCCGTGTGACTTCCACGAAGAAGCACGAGATTGAGACTGCTGTTACAAAGCAGTTTGCGATGCGCTCTGCACATACAAGAGGGGAGGCGCAGGCATGATGGACATCAAGAACATTCCGGGCAAGCTGAAAACGACCTGCCAGTTCTGCGTCTGGAAATTTGAAAAGCGAAATGGCCAGAAGACCAAGATGCCGTATAACCCGGCAACGGGAGAACGGGCCAAGATCAATGACCTGCGCACTTTTGCTGATTTCAAGACCACGCTCGTCACCTATGCGATGGGCGGCTATGACGGTATCGGCATCGCGGTCGGAAACGGCATTGGTGCTTTTGACATCGACCATTGTATCCGTGAGGACGGTACGCTGAACGATACAGCAGATACTGTCCTTTCCATTTTTCCTACGGCATACGTTGAGAAGTCACCGTCCGGAAAGGGACTGCGTGGATTTTTTTGTGTGCCAGAGGACTACGTCTACGACAAGACAGTCTACTACATCAATAACCGCAGCAAAGGTCTGGAAGTGTATATGCCCGGTGCGACCTCTCGTTTTGTCACCGTAACGGGAGATGTTTACCGCACAGGTGAAATCCCCAGCGATGAAACGGCGATGACCACACTGCTGGACACGCTGATGAAGCGGAACAAACAGGTGCAGCAGAATCATTTTCAGCACCATTCGTATCTGGATGATGAGGCAGTCATCGCACACGCCAACGAAGCCAACAACAGTGACAAGTTCAAAAAGCTGTATGCCGGTGACTGGGAAGATCTCTATGGTAGCCAGTCGGATGCGGATATGGCATTACTGTCCATTCTGGCATTCTGGTGTGGATGCGATGAGGAGCAGATGGATCGCATCTTCCGTACTTTTGGCCTGATGCGTGATAAGTGGGATCGCAAGCAGGCTGGTTCTACTTACGGTGCAATTTCCATCCGCAATATTGTCAATATCTGTTCTGCTGTCTATATGCCGGTTAATGCACAGGATATTGTGGATGAGGAGTTTTCCAAGCTGGATGAGGATGAAGAATACCAACCGGACATTTCCAAGATCACTCTGACCTTGGAGGAGATGGCTCCGCACTCAAACCCGCGATATGGCAGAGAAGAAATCGGCATGGGTAATGCCTTCGCTGATTACTTTAAGCCCATCGCCAGATACAACAGTGAACGAGGTATCTGGTATGTCTATGATGGTTCTGTCTGGAGAGCAGATGCCGAAAATTTGCGAGTGGCAGAACTGGCAAAGCTGCTGGCGGATAAGTTGTATGTGTTTGCTCTGACGATCACGGAGGAAGATGCCAGAAAGCGGTTCATTGACCGTGTAAGGAAACTTCAGCTTCGCAGAAATCGTGACACCATGATCAAGGATGCGAAGTCAGTATTTCCGTTGGCAATGAAGAATTTTGACCGTGACATTTATCTTTTTAACATGGCAAACGGTACGCTTGACCTGCGAACGGGTGAGTTCCGGGAACACAGACCGGAGGACTTTCTCACAAAGATATCTCCGGTGGAATATGATCCGGATGCAAAGTGCGACCGATTTGTCAGGTTCATGGATGAGGTCATGATGGGGGATAAGGATACTATTCGGTACACACAGAAAGCTCTGGGCTATGCGCTGTCCGGTGATACCCGGATGGAATGTTTCTTTATCCTGTACGGTGCTACCTCCCGAAATGGTAAAGGTACACTGATGGAATCTTTTTTGAGGCTTATGGGCGATTACGGCAGAAATGCTGACCCGGTGCTGCTTGCCATGAAATTCAATGCGCAGAGCAATGGACCTACCGAGGAACTGGCGCGTCTTGCCGGTTCCCGTTTTGTCAATATCTCTGAGCCGGAGAAGAAGCTGACCATTGATGCAGCACTTACCAAACGACTGACTGGCAATGACACGATTACGGCCCGATATCTGCACGAGAACAGCTTTGAGTTCCGGGCTGGTTTCAAGATTTTCATCAACACAAACTACCGGCCGAATATTACAGATTTGACCCTGTTCCACTCTGGACGTGTAAAAATGATTCCTTTCAATCGGCATTTTAAGGAAAACGAGCAGGATCGAGGCTTGAAAGCTCAGTTCGCAGAGCCGGAAAATATGGCCGGTATTTTCAACTGGGTGTATGAGGGATTCAAGCTGTTCCTCAAAGAAGGATTGGAAATGCCGCAGGCGGTCAAGGAGGCTACGGCAGATTACGAATTGGAGTCTGACAAAGTCGGTCAGTTTGCTAATCTCTGTCTGCGTCATGCCAAAGGAGAGGAACTGCGTAGTGTAGCTGTATTCGATATCTATAAGCGGTGGTGCGAAGCAAACAACATCAAGGCTCTGAGCCAGCCAAACTTCAAAAAGGAGATGGAGCAGAGGTATGTTTACGAGGTGCGCAGACCGTGGAAAGAAAAAGGCAATGCAACTACTTTTCTGAATGATTGTGCTTGGGCACAGGAGGAAGAAGAGGACACAGATGTTCTGTCTGGTTCGGCTCCTGAACACATTGAAAAGCTGATTCAGAAGACACAGGCTGCTGAGTTTTCTGAAGTCTAAGCTGTAGATGATGCACACACCAGAGCGTCTACAAAATGGGGAAAAGCATCTACGGATTTGGTATTTTGTAGATGCGGAGTCTTGGTTTTTAGTGCGTTTGGCATTCGGAAGCGAACAAAACTGCCTTATCGATGCAAAATGACCGAATTTTGCTTCTACAGAGCTTCTACAAAAATTAAGGCGCTTGGAATGCAGAAAGCACGGTTTTAAGTGGTTTTCTGTACTTCTTTATTGCTATTATTCTTTCTTGTAGATGATGTAGAAGATAAAAAGGTTAAATAAAAAATATAAATCTCGTATAAGAAAAACCAAAATCAGCATCTACAACATCTACAGAGTAGAAAAAACGAGAACAGACACAAATCTTTGTGGGCATCTTTTGCGAGGGCTTGCTTTGTGAGAAACAACAGGGAAGAGCCGGAGCAAAGGGTGCCTGCTTTGATATTACATGAAAGAGAGGAAAACAGGATGGAAAAGACTGTGAACAAAAACATGGGTGTGCACTGGCTTGGAAGAAATACAGCTGGGTATGAAAATCTCCGCATCAAGCAGATGATGCCGCTGCCGATTGGAACTACGGTCATGGCAGTCGATGTGGATGATGATGACAATGTGGTCATGCGGGAATGCAATGAGGTTTCAAGACCTTATTGCCTGGTTCTGACAGAAGCTGGAGAAGGCTGAACAGAGATTTATCCTTTTGACCTTTCCAGTGACGGTGGCATTGATGTGCGCGGCTCTGTGATTCCTGTCCGATATTGTCCGAAATGCAATAAAAAAATGCGCCCGTATATGGAGGAATACGATTTAAGCACACTTTATTACACTTGCTCTTGTGGGAATAAAGTGTTTGGCTGGATGGAAATGGAGGACAAAACCAATGAGTAAGATTATCACCTGTGAGCAGGTCAGCAACGGTCATCCTGATAAAATCTGTGACCAGATCGCAGATGCCATCGTGACCGACATCCTTCAGCATGACAAGCACGCCCGTGTGGCAATCGAGTGTCTGCTGAAAAAGAGTCAGCTTTTCATTGCTGGCGAAGTCACCACCGACTACCAGCCCAACTACCACCAGATCGTTCACGATGTGTTCAGCCGCATCGGTCTTGACAAGCTGGGCTGGAATCTAACCGACCTGCTCCGCATCGGCATTCTGGTGGACAAGCAGTCGCCGGACATCGCACTTGGTGTGGATAAGGGCGGTGCTGGTGACCAGGGCGTCATGTACGGCTATGCTACCAATGAAACGGCAGAGCAGATGCCGATTCCGTACATGGTAGCCACCAAGTTCCTGCAACTGCTGAAGAACCATCCGAGCAAGATGTTCCGGGCAGATGCCAAGGCGCAGGTCAGCTACGACTACGACACCGGTCGAATCACCACCTTCCTCTGCTCCGTACAGCACAGTCCGGATGTGGAGGTCAGCGACTTTCGGCACATCATCGAATCCATGATGGTGCTCTCTGCTTGCGAGTACGGTCTGGACGGCGACTTCACGAAGCTGGTGAATCCCACGGGCCGTTTCGTGCTGGGCGGCAGTTATGCCGACTGTGGTGTGACCGGCCGCAAGCTGGCGTGCGATACCTACGGCGGCATCGGTCGCATGGGTGGCGGCGCATTGAGTGGCAAAGATCCTACCAAGGTGGACCGCTCCGCAGCATACATGGCGCGGAAGATTGCCAAGGACATCGTGCAGGCCGGCTACGCTGACAAGTGCGAAGTCCAGCTGGCCTACGCCATCGGCGTGGTTCAGCCGGTGGGTGTGTCGGTAGAGTGCTTTGGAACTGAACACCAGCCGCTGGACTTCATTGAAGCCTACGTCCATGACAGCTACGATCTCACTCCGCAGGGGATCATCCAGCGGCTGGGTCTGCTGGATGTAGACTACAACAAGGTCAGTGCCTACGGTCACTTCGGCAAGGCTGGTCTTCCTTGGGAGGACTGACCCATGCCGTACAGACCAAAGACACCGTGCCATCACCCTGGCTGCCCGGAACTGGTCGAACCCGGTCGGCTCTACTGTGAGAAGCACCTACCTCTTCACCCGGAAGTTACTCGCCCAGCGGCAAAGCGTGGATACAACCGCCGCTGGCAGAAAGCGAGAAAATCGTATCTCGAAGCCCATCCGCTGTGCGTGGAGTGCGCCAAGCAAGGCAAGTACGTCCGGGCAACAGTGGTGGATCACATAGTTCCGCATCGTGGCGACCAGAAATTGTTCTGGGATCAGAGCAACTGGCAGGCTCTCTGTAAAGAGTGCCACGACCGGAAGACACTGACTGAGGACATCAATCCAACATACCGTTACTGAGCAAGGCTTAGTAGCTCAGCTCATAGACTTCTGCGTCCGTCTGCCAGACCTCCATTGCTCTGCAAAGGATGCCGCCAATGATGATCCAATCAGCAACCCCGTCATCGGGTGGATCTCTCCGGCAGTCATCCAGCATTTCTTCTAAGCTGGTGGTGATGTCGTAGATGCTGGCGGTGGAGAATCCCATGTGGATGGCTTTTTCCAAAGCGTGTGTATAGGTGGTGGTTTGGATGAAGGTCTCGTTCATGTGCGTTTTCCTCCTTCGTTTTGGTATGAGCATATTACCGTCAATGCAAAGCAATAGCAAGAGAATGTACAAAGATAAATTGCACAAATTTAAGCGGTGTGATGTGTGTGGTATGAGCACAAGGCCCCTGCCGGGGGCCGGGGTCACTTCTCTACGGTGAAGTCACACGGAGACCGGTGCGGGCTTTCCTGTGAAAATCCGCAAAATTGGTAGGCCGGGGGTCAGAGGATTAACGGCGCAAAATGAAACAGGAAAATGTACAGGCATCGGAGCTTCGGTTCCGGTGCCGTTCTTTTTCCCCGAAATGAACCAAAGTGTGTGAAACCTCTCGTAAACAGGGAGCTTTCGCACATTTTAGCTTGTTCCGGGAGGAACAGGGGTGAGCGCGAATCGGCCGCCGCAACAACAATCCAACCTGGCGGGGCGGGGCCGATTTCTACTTCGCCGCTTTTCGTATGAATTATGAGATTTTCCGAGAAATCGCCGCAGAAACGGCGAAAAATGAGCGAGGTGAGGACAGATGGAAGATTTCGCAGCAGAGATGATCAAGAATATGGCATTTTCGTTCTGTCCTCAGTGCGGAACAGCAATCGTACCAAACCACAAAGGGAGACCTCGGAAGTTCTGCTCTCCGGAATGTCGGTCGAGATGGAACAACACACATCCGAAGCCGGAAAACTGGAAAACGGTGCGGTCAAAGGTCTGCCCGGTGTGTGGCCGGGAGTTTTCCTACCGTCATCAGTATGGGCTGGAAAGGAAATATTGCAGCCGCGGTTGTGCAAACCGGGGCAGGAAGGAGGCGAACAGGGATGGGTGAGAAAATTATCGGTGTGTTCCCAATGTTCAACACCGGAGGTATCTGTGTACATGCAATTGATGATGCGGAAGATAAGGTGCTGGCATCTGTGAACGGGGAAAACCCGGAATGGTGCGAGATGACTGAACAGCCGCAGGAAGATGGCGATGAGATAGAGTCGGGCTTTTTGTTCGGCTCTTTTTTCGTACCATTCTCCGGGGTCATGCGCGTGTGAATCTGAAAAGGAGGAGCTTACATGAAAGCGACCGCTGAACTGAAGATGCTGCCGGTGTCCGTACTCAAGCCGGCTGCATACAATCCCCGGAAAAAGCTGAAGCCGGGGGACAAAGAGTACGAAAAGATCAAGAACTCCATTACGGAGTTCGGATTCGCTGATCCGCTGGTGGTCAATGCCGACATGACGATCATCGGCGGACACCAGCGGCTGACCGTAGCGATGGAACTGGGCTATACCGAAGTGCCTTGTGCGGTGGTGGACATTGACAAGACCAGAGAGAAAGCCCTGAACATTGCACTCAACAAGATCACGGGCGCATGGGATGATTCCCTGCTGGCCGACCTGTTGAAAGACATCGAAAATTCCAACTTCGACCTTGGCAAGACGGGTTTTGACCCACCTGAGATCGAGACGCTGTTCAACAAGGTGCACAGCAAAGAGGTCAAGGAAGATGACTTCGATGTGGAATCCGAGTTGAAGCAGCCATGCTTTTCCAAAGAGGGTGACCTCTGGCATCTGGGAAAACACATTGTTTTGTGCGGCGATTCCACCAAAGCAGAGTGTTACGACATCCTGATGGATGGCACAAAAGCCAACCTGGTTCTTTCCGATCCCCCTTACAATGTGGATGTGGAAGAAACCGCTGGCAAGATCCTGAACGACAACATGGGTGATTCGGAATTCTACCAATTCCTGCTGGCGGCGTTCCAACAGATGCACGGTCATCTGGCTGATGACGGCTCCATCTACATCTTCCATGCAGATACCGAAGGGCTGAATTTCCGAAAGGCATTCAAGGATGCCGGGTTCTATCTGTCCGGGTGCTGCATCTGGAAGAAGAACGCTCTGGTGCTGGGGCGCAGTCCTTACCAGTGGCAGCATGAGCCGTGTCTCTACGGCTGGAAGCAGAAGGGAAAGCACCAGTGGTATTCCGACCGAAAGCAGACGACCATTTGGGAGTATGACCGGCCGAAGTCCAACAAGGACCATCCGACCATGAAGCCCATCGGCCTGATGAGTTATCCCATCCGTAATTCTACCATGACCAACGGCATCGTCCTCGATCCGTTCCTCGGCAGTGGATCGACCCTGATCGCCTGCGAGGAGACCGACCGTGTGTGCCGGGGCATTGAGCTGGACCCGAAGTTCGTGGACGTTATTGTGAAGCGGTACATCGAACACAGCGAGGGTCGCTACGATGATGTGTTTGTCATCCGGGATGGTCAGAAGCTGAAGTTTGAGGAAGTGGCGACCTTTGAGCCGGAAAGTGTGGATGCCGATGCCTGATGTGAAATGTGTCCTCATCCATGACAATTTCCAGAACTTCAAGTCCTATAACATCCCCAAGGCACAGCTGGTGATCGCAGACATTCCGTACAACATCGGAACGGACTTTTACGCCAGCCGGCCGGACTGGTATGTGGATGGCGACAACAAAAATGGGGAGAGCAGCAAGGCGAGGAAAGCGGCATTCAATACCGACTTCACTTTCAACATTGCAGAATATTTCCACTTCTGCAACCGTCTGCTGAAGAAAGAACCCGGCACGGGTGAAAGGAATGCGCCGTGCATGATCGTGTTCTGTGCGTTCCAGCAGATCCCGAAGGTGATCACAGAAGCAGAGAAGCCAAAGACGGAGAAGCAGATCCGAAAATGGCTGGCAGATCCGTATTCGGATGCTGCCGAGTACAAACTTTGGGGCAATGGTGTCGCACTTCCGTGTGTGTATTTTGTTCTGGCCGGCATCGCATGGTGCGCAGGACTGGAAGAATAAACTGGCCCGCTATATTGCTAGGTAGGAAGGCTACCCAGGGATATGGTGGGCTTACATATCGGGTCTATTTACACAACAGGTTTTGCTGCCCGTTGTGTAAATGGTCAAACATGAAGATTATCGGGAAATGGCCTTGCTATTTGCTCGGTTTAGAGCGATATATGTGCTACCGAAAAGGACATCGAAACGCACAAAAATCGAAATGCTTATGAAAGGGGCAATGAATTATGCTGAAATTTGAACTGAACGTAGCCGAGCGCAAGACCCTCGCAAACCGAATGGAGGATCTGACTGGTGTCCATCCAGTCTACACCAGAGCACAGCTGTACGCTTATGAGATTGGAGATTACACCATCGACCGGGATGGAAACCTTTTGGTTGAAGCGGAGAAAGCGGATGCTGATTTGCTGACTACCTTGCTGAATGAGGGCTTGATCCGCGGCGACGAGAACAGTGAAAGCATGGATGCGCAGCCAGAGAACACGGAGTCGACGGTGAATCTGGTGGAGGAACCTGTGACCGAGGAGGCAGAATCCGAAGAAGAACAGCTGACCGATGCAGAGCCGGAAGTTCTGGATGAACTGGAATCAGAAGATGTGAATATCACGGAAGAGAATGAGCCTGATACAGATGAGCAGGAGAGCGAAGAACAGCAGGATGAAGTTCCGCTGGATCTGGAAATGGCTTTCCCGACCAGCCAGCATAACGGTGTAAGCCTTCGCAACCTGGTCAACCTCATCTACAGCCGTGGCCGACTCATCAGCAAGGCAACGGGTGGTCGCTTCCATGTGGAAGAAGACCTGATCGAAACGCTCCGGGATGACAGCTGCACCTACACGGTGGCAAACTTTATCGAGGCACTTAAGAGCTACGAAGCCCAGTGCGGAACCGCAATGGAAGGACTGGTGATCACGGATGAGAAGGTCTCCTTCACGGGATTTCCGACCGCACCCGATTATGACCATCTGACCGCATTCGGCCATCTTGCCATCCTGATGAACCAGCAGGCCATCAGCCAGAAACGCATTCAGGCAAAGGATGTCAACGATAAGAATGAAAAGTACGCATTTCGCACCTGGCTCCTGCGGCTGGGCATGAACGGCCCGGACTTCAAGGAAACTCGCAGAATTCTCATGAAGAACCTTATCGGCCACGCAGCTTTCCGCACGGATGAGGAAGCGCAGAAGTTCCTCGCAAGGGAAAAGGCAAAGCGGGATGCCCTGAAAGCCGCGAAACAGGCGGCACAGGAGGCCGATTCTTCAGCTGGGGAAACAGTTGAATCAGAAGCATCCGAGCCGACACAGCCCAACAGTGGGGCAGACACGGTGCCGATGCTGGAGGCAGGAGCGTAAGCTCCCAAGCCCCCAATGGGGGCCGGAAAATATGCGAGACCCTCTTCCATTATACCGATATTACCTCGATAAATGTACATTATCAAGCGGATAAACCGCAGAAATGTACACGATCTTTAACTCTCATATTTACCGAATATATGTTCTTTTGTGGCCTTGCTATTATCCGCACCTGACGGTAATATGCACATACCGAAAGGGAAAACAAGGAAAAAACCAAAGGAGAACATACCATGAACGATAAAACGAGAACGCAGATTGAAGCCATGAAGAAGCAGACCATCGGGGTCGAGATCGAGATGAACAACATCACCAGAGAAAAGGCCGCCAGAAAGGTTGCCGAATACTTTGGAACCAGAGCGTGGAACGCCGCCAGCGAGTACGGATATTACAGCTGGGCTTGCAAAGACCAGCAGGGCAGGGTTTGGAAATTCCAGCGGGATGTGAGCATCAGCGGACCGGACGCAGAAAAATGTGAGCTGGTCACCCCGATTCTTACTTACGAGGACATCGAAACCTTGCAGGATATCATCCGACTGCTCCGCAAGGCAGGAGCAAAGAGTAGCCCAAGCCGCGGATGCGGAGTACATATTCACATCGGCAAGGGCGACCACACCGCAAAGACCCTGCGGAATCTGGTCAACATCATGGCAGCACATGAACGCCAGATTGGCAGAGCCATCCGCATCGATGCAGGACGCACCGGACATTACTGCCAAGTGGTCAACCCGCACTTCCTTGAACGGCTGAACCGTGAAAAGCCAACCACCATGCATCAGTTGGCGAACATCTGGTACGAAGGCAACGGTGCAAGCTACGGTAGAAATCAGCACTACAACGAAAGTCGCTACCACATGATTTATGTGCAGTTCTTCGTTATGAAAAGTAAATCCCCAAAACCGCCATTTCAAAGCAGATTCGAGGATTTAACTCATCATAATTATTTTAGGCCTCTGAGGAAATTCATGATATCAGGATTGTCATTCCAGTCCGGCATGGACGGTGCAGATGTTTTCTCTTCCATCTTGGATATAGCCTTGCGTCGAACTTCCGGATTTGCTGTAGCATAAACCTGTGTGGTGTCAATCGACTCGTGACCGAGATAATCGCGGATGTAAATAAGGTTAATTCCGGCTTCCACCATGTGCATCGCCTTTGAATGCCTCAAGCAGTGCGGTGTGATTTTTGTTGAAATGTTACCGCCATTCTCATTAGCTCTTTCGATATATTTTGACAGTATGTAGGATACACCACTTCTGGAAAGCTTTTCTCTACGGCTGTTATAGAACAGTGGGGTGTCCAACATTTCTTTCCTATCGAGATGGTTTTCTGTCATGTACTGCCGAAGAATTTTGACACACGGCTCGTCCAGAGGAACATCGCGGGTTTTCCTTCCTTTTCCGTAAAGGCGAACAATTGCTGGTGTTTTTAAACTGACACTGCGTACCGTTAGGTCACAAATCTCCTGGACTCTTGCTGCTGAATCATACATCAGAGAAAGGAGAGCAAGGTCTCGACGTTCCTTCTGTAAAGAAGTATCAGGTTGTTCCAATAGTAACTTTGTTTCGTCACCAGTTAGATAGTCAATTACCGGCTTTGGAGCTTTTTTGTTTTTGATTTCTAGGATAGACTGCCATTTAAACAGCAGATCCGGTCGTTCCACTTCAACATAACGAAAGAAGCTTTTTAATGCAGCTAACCGTTGATTCCTTGTAGCTAAAGAACAGTGTTGGTCATTTTCAAGATATGACAAGAAGTTCTCTACCGTTGTATGGTCAATGTCTTTAAAAGTGACTTTATCTGGTTCAATGTTGCAGCAATCTCGCAAATAGGTAAGTAGTTTTGAGAATGTATCGCGGTAGGAAAGAATTGTATTCTCACTCACGTTTCTGCTTCCTGGAAGATAACTTTCGAAGAAACGGGTTGTATAGTAGGAAAAATCATTTTTCTTCATCTTGCACCTCCGGAAAGATATCTGCAAACGCAGAGGTGAACTGACCTGTTACATTTGAATAAGCCTCAGGCACCAACCTCAAGTATTGTTCGGTTGCAGCTATATTTTTATGCCCCATATATCGCTGAAGAATCGGAAGGCAAACATACAAATCCTTCCCTTGTTCAGCCCAACTGTTAAGCACATGAACTGCAAAAGTATGTCTAAGATCATGAAGCCGGGGGCCATTACCACGGCCTCTGTGAGAAATACCGCTCAGCTTGAGATATTTCCTGAAATCGGCATAGATTGTGCTGCTGTCATAGTACCCTCTATCTTTTGCAGGGAAGAAATAATCACTTCCAAATGACATAACTTCAGGGGTAGAACGGTAAATTTTGTTTTCTCTCAACAGACTATCCGACATAACCACCATACGATCTTTTCCTCCTTTTGCCATTCGTATCGTAACTGCTCCGGTGTCGAGATTAACATCCTCCGTTTTAAGCTTTAGCGCTTCATTAATACGAAGGCCGCATCCGTATAGAGTTCGGAAAAGGACAGGGTGAACAAGATGCTTCAATGGGCTTTGGGGGTTCCTGACAGAATTAACCCGATCCACGGAATCCATTAATTGCTGTATTTCTTCCTTTGAAAAGATATATGGAGTAAATGAATTACTTTTCTTTGGAAGAGGATGAAATGCCGAAATAGCCGGCAATCCATTATCATGCATAAAACTGGAAAGCTGCCGAATATAGTCGACACGCAACTGGTGCGTGGTCTCATTTTCACAAGCACGCTTTTGGCACCATGCAGTATAAAGCTCTTCGGTAATTGCAGCTTCCGTTATTCCTACATCTACACAAAAGGAGTCGAACAGATTTAATACTTCAATTGCTGATGTATATTTTAATCCGAGCGCTTGCTTCTGAGCAATAAAATCGGTGATGTACGGAGAAAAAACGCTTTTATTTCGAAGCTGCAATGGAGTATCTGACGTCATAAACTTGCCACCTCCAATGCACATTCCTTCAACTGCCTGACATTAATACCGATGTATTTTTCGGTGGTTGCGATGTTCAAATGACCAAGTACTCCTTGAATTGTTGTAATGTCAACATCTTCATCTAGCATATGGGTTGCCAGACTGTGCCGGAGAATATGCAGGCCATGATGAGAGAGACGTTTATATGGAATTTTCGCCTCCCGCATGTAGCGGATCAGGACATTGTCCGGATTTTTCAAAGGAACATGAGGGGCAACAACTCTTAAAAAGAGTTCCGGCACATCATTTTGTGGTCTGGCATTTTTGTAGTAGTCAATAATTGCCCAGCCTACATCCCGTGGTAATGGAAGGACAAGTGGGTTACGAGTTTTCACTTGAGTGATTCGTATCTCATTTGTTTCCCAGCTAATATCTGATTCTTTCAGATTTCGGATATCACTGGCCCTGAGTCCTAATCTTGCTGCAAGAAGTAAAATCGCATAATCCCGTTTTCCCATTGGGCTTTCGCAATCAACACATTTAAGGATTGCTTCAATTTGATCAAGGCTCAATGTTGAAGGTAAATGTACATCATGCGGTGCTTCCGGAACAGAAACAACCTTTTTTGAAAGATCATTCTGGATAATTCCTTCCCTATGCAGATAGCGTAGGAATGACCTAAGAATGCCAAAGTAACATCTTGCACTGGCTGTCGAATAATTGCAAAGAGTCATCTTGATGAATGCGTTGACATCATCCAAGGTGAGTTTGTCGTAGGAGTTTACATCTCTGCAGTCAATAAAATCAGTAAAACGATAAATTGTCTTCCTGTGAGATTCAACGGTATTAGGTTGAGCATAACTGTTCTTCATGTGAATAAAATATTCTTCCGCATGAGTGGCAAATTGATCGGGAAATATTTTTTCTTTTCGCCGCCTGATCATAACAGCACCACAGTGCTGAAAATCCAAAAGCATGTCCATCGCCCGAACTTGCCGAGATACTCGTCTTTCGATGGTACCAGGCTGAAGTCTATAACGGTCACGCAGGAATTGCTGTGCTAATTCTGTAGTAAATTTGGAATAGCCGTGGTCTTCGCAGTATCTATTGAGGTTATTATAAACCTCGTTCAGACCGTTTACGTAGCCTTTACTATAGCCGCGTCTCTCAATATACGGTGGGATTGCTGCTGTTAACTGAAACACGTCCATGGCACTATGGTTAGTAGCCATATATATCATCTCCAATACTATTATTTCCGGATTTCCCGGTATCATAATAGTACATGATTATGTAGAGTGAAAACAGACTGATAATTAAATTTTTCCTTTATTATAATAGAGATTTGGGCTATTACTCTACATAATAACTTACGGAACATAAAGCATGTTATGTAGAGCTTTACATAACATGCTGAATTTACACGCTACCTTCACGAAAGGAACTATTGAATTTCGGCTTTTCCAATTTGCTAATCCTGCGGACGGCAAGCGCAACGGACTGCACGCCGGTGAGATGAAAGCCTACATCCAGCTTTGCCTTGCAATGAGCCAGCTTGCCAAGATGGTGCGCACGGCAAGCCCAAGACCCCAGCAGACCGACAATGACAAATATGCGATGCGGTGCTGGATGCTTCGTCTGGGATTCATCGGCGAGGAATTTGCAACGGCAAGGGAAATCCTTCTGCGGAATATGGAGGGCAATGCATCCTGGCGGAATAAATAAGCCGGAATGTACGGGCACCTTTTGGGCGGGAAACCGCCCTTGAGGTGGTAGAAGGAGGTGCAGTTTTATGAAGAAAAGCACGGTAAAAAATGAAAATACACAGCTGGGCAGGGCATTCAAGGTGACCATCACCGAGACCTACCAGAGAACCATCACGGTTTACGAATCCGAAATGAAAGAGCCGACCGTAGAAGAAGCCCAGCGTGTGGCAGAAGACTGGTGGCAGGACAGCCAGATCGAACTGGGAACAGAGGATTTTCAGGGGGTGGAGTTCATGGGCAGGGAGGATGGTGGTTCGGATGAATGAGCGGTTTGAACTCATCAGCCGGACACCATCGAAGTTCTATCTTGCCTACGGAAGCAACCTCGATATAGAACGGATGGGGCGGAGATGCCCCTACGCAGTGCCGGTCGGTGTGACTGAGATCTACGGATATCGGCTCTTGTTCAAGAAGAGCAAAACCGGAAGTTATGCCACCATCGAACAGGATGCTAACGAAAGCGTACCGGCTGTGGTCTGGAAACTTTCGGAATATGATGAACTTTTGCTGGAACGGTACGAGGGCTTTCCACGGTACTACTACAAGAAGCAGTTCCAACTTTCCGTTTGGAATATGAACGGTAACCGCATGAAGAAACCGAAAACCTGCATGGCTTATGTGATGCACGAGGAACGACAGCTGGGCTGCCCGGATTTTGAGTATTTCGATCTGCTTCGCGGCGGATACAGCGACTGGGAATTTCCATTGGATACGCTGAAGCGTGGTCTGTCGGCCAGTATCGGAAGAACGGAAGCCATCCGGTATCTGAAGAAGCTGCGGATGGTGTAAAAGTACACGATCACAGGCAGAAAACATTGTGCAGTATATGATGCTCATTGGCCTTGATAAATCGGGGCAAAAGAGTGATATATACCATACCGCCAGACGAGAGCGGAAGACCAAACCAAATTTGAAGGGAGAGATTCAATATGAAGAACAAAAAATACTACATCGCCTACGGCAGCAACCTGTCGGTGGAGCAGATGGCGTACCGGTGTCCGGATGCCAGAATCGCAGGTCAGGCGGTGCTGACCGGCTGGGAACTTTTATTCCGGGGCTGTGCCACCATCGCACTGAATCCAAAGAAGAACACGCCGGTTTTGGTGTGGGAAATCTCCGAGAGGGATGAAAAGAACCTCGATACTTACGAGGGTTACCCGAACTATTACCGCAAGGAAGATTTGGACATTGAACTTCTGCGTGAGGGTGCAGAACCGGAGATGGTGACCGCGATGGTCTACATCATGGAGAACGACTTTGGACACCGCGCACCGAGCCTGTATTACTACAAAGTCCTGCATGACGGCTACAAGGCATTCAAGTTCCCGATGCACATCCTCGAAGGTGCGCTGAAGGAATGCATGGATAAGGATACCGCCCAGCGGATGATGGAGGAGGTGGCAGAATGATTTTCCCAGACAAGAAGACAGTTGAACGCCTCCGGGCAGAGTACCCGGTCGGATGTCGTATCGTCCTCGATGAGATGGATGATGCGCAGGCTCCAAAGATCGGAACGCAGGGAACCTGCAAAGGCGTGGATGATGCCGGAAACATTATGGTGTCGTGGGACAGCGGTGGCAGCCTGAATGTTGCCTACGGCGCAGACAGTTGCCACCGTGTGGCTTCGGAAGCAGAGGTCAAGGTGTCGCTCGAACACCTCGGTAAAACGCGACAGACCGGCCCACGTTGCCCCAGGTGCGGAGCAAAGCCCGACAGCTACAACCATCAGCAGCAGGCACTCAGCAGGAGGGCAAACATCCAAGTTTGTAACCGTTGTGGAAACATCGAAGCGATGGAAGATTTCACTGGAAACAAGAGTCCTCTGGCAGACTGGGCAATCGTGAAAGCGGGGTGGGTCGAATGAAAGTCCTTCTGATCAAGCCGATGGAGCATCCGCAGGTGGTGGACATCGAGGATTCACTGGAAGAATTCTATCGGATTCTGGAGTGCAACTGCATCACGGCAAGTTACCCTTGGGAAGATCCAGTAGCACTGGTTACTGATGACAACGGGCTTTTTACGGAGAAGCTGTTCAGCCGGTATGTGAAGGAACTGGAACAGCCAATCAAGGGAAACTTTTTCATTTGCGGGCTGGGCGAGGAAAATTTTGCAGAACTTCCCGAAGACATGATCCGAAAGTACAAAGAACGCTTTTGGATGCCGGAATCATTCATCGGGATGTTTGGAAAGATGACTGTCATCCAGATGGATGACGACACAAAACCGGAATAAGAAAAACAACCCTCTCGGTCAAAGCAGACCGGGAGGGTTCGGTTTAAGTGAAAATGGGGGCCTCGAAATAACGAGACCCCTCTTCCAGTTTACTGTATCTTACCTCTGGATAGCAACAATAGCAAGCAGAACTGCAGGTATAATGTACACAAACATCTGGCGGCAGTCTTGTGTATTTGGACAAACGAAAGCGAAGGATACGAGGAACAGCCCCAGCCTCTGCTGGGGAGTCCCTTGGGGGATTCCTTAGTAGAAATCCCTCATGCTCATGCCGACCTCCCAAAGTTGCTCTTCCATGCTGCGGTAGTGCCATTCCTCTTCCTCGGTCTCTTCTTCCTCAAGTTCCTCCGGAAATGGGTCGTGCTTCCAGCCGCCTTTTTTGTACTCTTCCTCGCGGATGTCGTTGCGGTCGTAAATATCCAGTTCGTACTCTTCTTCAAGCTCTGCGATGCGCTCCTCGATGCGGCTTTCGATTTCGGTAATGGTCTTTTTCATGGTTTGTATCCTCCGTTTTCGTTTGTTTTTCTTTGCTTTCGTTGTGTGTATAATGCCGCAAAAACACATATATAGCAAGCAAATTCGGAGATATATATGTACCAAACATCAGGAGGTAAGATCGTTGATAATATGACACTTTATGGCCTTGCTATTATCCGCACAAGACGGTAACATACAGCTACAAAAACGAAAGGGGGACAGCCAGATGGCAGACTGGAGAACATGGAAAAAAGGAAGAAAGACCACATGGAAGTGGGATGACTTTGATGGCAGCGGAAGCTGCGAAGGCATTATCACCGAGGTTGCCGAAGACCACGCAATCATGGAAGCGGATGGGATGCACCTTTGGATCGATGACAGCACGGCGGAGATGTTCAGCTAAGAAAACGGGGAGGGGCACCTCCCCAAAGAAAAACAGAATGGAGTGTAGAAAAAGGATATGGATAAGGACATGGCTGAGGAACTGGAACTTTCAGATGAGCAGACGACCCGTAACGATGAAATCTACGGTGCAGCCTACGAGTTCTGCAAAGTCATGGCAGAGGATGACAACCTCGAATGGAACATGGAGATCCTTGGACAGCTGGCGGATTTCGCAGCAGACCTCCTGACCGACCACGGAAGCAAGGTGCGGTATCCGTCAGTGGTAACTGAGCCGGATGGAAACCAGTACATCGAGGAATTCTACGGGGAGAACGATTGACACATTTGCCCGAAGATACGGCTGAATGATCGTGTACTTTAGCCGCTTGCTATAATCTGCATAAGACGGTAACATACAGTTACCAAAACAAAGGAGGGCAAACACATGACCTACTCAAAAATCAATCTTTATCTGGATAACGGAATCCCGGAGGCACTCAGTAATCTTTGGTACGGCGCCGACAGCTCGGTGGTCGAGATCAGGGATGCTGTTGAAGATGCGAAGAACGGAAAAGACTTTCTGAGCCGCATCCAGAAGATGAAACTCCTGCGGAAATTCACCCTCGACCGGGAAAACGATAAGCGTGTGCGGCTCAAGGCCACCGACTTCTGCGGTAACGTCAGCTACCTCGAAATCATCCGGTAAAGACAAGACCGACAGGCGCAAGGGGCTGGGAATGACCAGCCTTTTGCTCGTGTCTGTCTTCCGAAAGCTGGCATAAAAAAGCACATAAATATGACAATTACAGGGTCGAATGATCGTGTAGTTTAGCCACTTGATAGTGCTCCAGAGTGACGGTAATATACAGTCACCGAAAGGGGAAAACCCCAAGGAAAAACAACAAAAACACATGGAGGACACGACAATGACAAAGAACGCAGAGCGCATCAATAAACTTTTCGAGGAACTGGTACCTTTCGAGGGCAAGGCAGACAGCCTTGCTGGAGAACTGGTAAGGGCAATGAGCCGCATCGGATACCGCTTTTACAATGATGGCGATCAGCTGGGCATCGGCTACGGTAAGGAAACCTGCAACCCAGCAGGGCGGTTCCTTGGAGCCAAGGGTAATGAACGAATCGCAAGGCTGACCGCAGATGCCTGGGCAGTCTACAGCGAGGAAGCCTACGAGAAGATTCTGGATTCCCTTGAGGGAGCAGTAGCCGACTACATCGAACAGAATCTGGATCTCCGGAATCAGCCGACCGAAGACATGTGGAGTTACATGAACGAGGATGAAGATAAGGATGACGACTGGGATGAGGAAGAGGATGATTGGGAAGAGGAGGAATACGACGAGGAAAAAGATTACTAAACTAGAGAAATACACAGGGCTTGCCGGAAGCGGCGGCCATTTTCCTTTGGCGCAATGAACAGATCAGGCTCCACCATTTTGTGTGGTATGGCCGCTTGCTATTACTTTTACATGACGGTAATATGCTCATACCGAAACAAAATATGGAGGTACAAGATGGAACAAAAAGAAATAATTCAGGAATTTAGAAAGATGCGTGCTGAACTTCAGAATCGGGAAGGAATCATCAATTCGCTGATTTACAAAGCAGCAAGATGCGAAAAAATGTCAGCAGAAGATTTTCCGCCCATTGTTATGCAGCACTGGATTGGAGATTGTGGATATTTCAAGGGCAAAAAGCCTCTGGCAGTGATTTTTCAAGATAAACGCAGGGCTGAGGTAAAAACATGGAAAGAAGTCGTTTTGCTGGTCATGCAGGACTGCGAAATAGGGTTCCATGAACAACTGGAGTATTTGTGCGGAAAAGCATACGGAAAGCAGAGGGTGCTTTTGGATGAAAAACCAGACAGATTACAGGTTCCCCTTCAAGTGGGAGAAAAAATATATTTGGAAGCAAAGTTTGATACAGAATCCTTGCTCCGTGTTCTTACAGAAAGAATTTTGTATGCAGTTGGTTACGATTATGGTGACATTCAGATTGAGTGCCAAGAGTAATTGTCACAGATCTGTCGTTTCGTCTTTGGTGGATTTAGCCGCTTGATAATGTGTTAAAGTGACGGTAATATGCACATACCGAAACGGAAAACCAAGAAAAAACGGAGGAAACGACAATGAAGAAGAACATCACCAAGACCGAGGAAAAAGCCCTGCTGGAGATTGCCAAGCGCCTGATGGCAGCAGTGGACAGCCGCGGCGACCTTGAAGAACACGGATGCGACAGTGAGGATTTTATCGAAGTTCCGGTCTGGGGCATCCAGAAAGCGATGGAGGAAGCCTACCTGCTGGGCAAGGCGAAACGCTAAGCCCAGACAGCCCGACACAGCCCCACACAGGGGCTTGTGCCACGGGTTGGGAAAAAACATCCGAATGAAGCAAGAATGCCCCAGACTGGGGCAGATGTGGCGGCGTGGAATGCGCTGTGGAGGAAAAGCACATGGAAGAAAGAATGATGGATGTCATTGTGGAAATCTACAACCACATGGATGACGATGATAAGGATGCATTTACACTGGAAGAGGCCGAGAAGATGGTTTCCGACCAGATCGAAATGGACAAGGATGCAGGTCAGGAGCCACTGGCATATGACCCGCAGTTCTTCTACGATACTATCGTGGAACTCATGGAGCAGGATGCCGAGGATGAGAAGTAATGTACATTCTGCCCGGTATTTCGGGCAGATGATCGTGTAGTATAGCCGCTTGCTATCCTCCGCACAGGACGGTAATATACAGTCACCGAAAGGGAAAAGCCCTACGGAAAAACGAAAAATACGGAGGATTTACCATGAAAAAACACCTGATTAACTTCCCTGACAACGACATCAGCATCGAGGGCTTCTACGACCGACTCAGACCATGCTACGACAGTATCATGCAGTTCGGCGACCGAGTTCTGGTTGCCCAGATGAACTGGAACGGCATGATGGAAGGCGCGATTTACGGCTTTGTGGAAGACCCGGAGGAAGGCTGGTCACCGATTGAGTGCAGACTGGAACTTCTGAAGATTTCAGATGAGACCTACACGGATGCCGGACACGCAATCGAGTGGTGCATCCAGAACGCGCACTGAGAAAAAGGGCAAGGCTCCCTGCAGGGGGCTTTTGCTCGTTGTGGTGAAAATCCTTCGTGTCAGAAATACACATAAATCCGACAAATGCCGGTGCGAATGATCGTGCAGCATAGCCGCTTGCTATATCCCGGCAGTGACGGTAATATACAGTCACACCGAGGGGGGAGAAGCCCTACGGAAAACAAAACACACGGAGGAACCAAACCATGATGAAGAAAGCCAAAACCTACCTTGCCAGCATTCAGGCGGCTGCCACCGAGCGAGAGCTGACCTGCATCGAAATCGCCTTCAAGCAGGACATGACCATTAACTGCGATGACCTCGGAAGCCTTTGCAGGGCAGCAGAAGATAAGAGGTACATCCTGCGGAACAACGAGGAAACACTGAAACTGAAGCACATCCTTTTCCTCCGGACGAAGGTCGAGATGGATGCCTACCACGACATGAGCCGCCAGCCGGAACACTGGTCGGCAGAGAAAATCGAACAGCAGAGAACCAGATTCTGCGCAGTCTGGCAGGTCATTGAGGAAGCGGAACTGGTCGATGAGTATGAGGCTTGGAAGGAAGCCAACCCCAACGCCTAACCGCTAAAGGACACATGCCCCGGAAGGGGCTGTGCCTTGTATCCGATGTGTTTTATATAGATTGTAAGGACTTCCATTCGGAGGTCCTTTTCTTTTACCCATTTTTGACGAGAGGAGGGGAAGCCAATGGCTACCAGAGGCAGAAAACCAAAGCCTACCGCAATGAAAGAACTGGAAGGCAATCCGGGCAAGCATCCGCTGAATACCAACGAACCGAAACCCAATAAGAAAGCACCGGCCTGTCCGAAGTGGCTGGAGCCGGAGGCGAAAAAAGAGTGGCGCAGACTTGCCAAGCAGATGGAAGCCATCGGCATCTTGACCGAAGTGGATATGGCTGCCTTTGCCGGTTACTGTCAGGCGTATGCCCGATGGAAAGAGGCAGAGGAGTTCATCACCCAGCACGGCACCATTGTCAAGACCCCGTCCGGTTACTGGCAGCAGGTTCCGCAGGTGTCCATTGCTCAGACCTATCTGAAAATTATGAACAAGTTCGCAGAGCAGTTCGGTCTGACCCCGTCTTCTCGAAGCAGGATCATTGCTTCGGACAGCGGCCCGGCGGATGCAAACGATGAGATGGAGAATCTGCTGGGAGGGGGTGGCAGCTGATGGCAGAAACAAGCCCAAAGAATTATCCGAAACTGAAAGACTACAAGCCCAGTCGGTTCATGCTGCCGACCTGCCATTACGATGCCGCCAAAGCAGACCGGGCTGTGACCTTTATTGAAAACCTGCGCCATACCAAAGGAAAGTGGGCAGGAAAGCGGTTCTGGCTTCTGCCCTGGCAGGAGCAGATCATCCGGGATGTGTTTGGCATCGTGGATGAGCATGGCAACCGTCAGTTCCGCACAGCTTATGTCGAAATCGGTAAGAAGAACGGCAAGTCTGAGCTTGCCGCTGCGGTGGCTCTGTATCTGCTTTTTGCCGATAACGAACCCTCAGCCGAAGTCTATGGTGCTGCGGCAGACCGCCAGCAGGCATCTATCGTTTTCGATGTTGCTCACCAGATGGTGCAGATGACCCCGGCACTGCTGAAGCGGTGCAAGATCATGGCGGCGACTAAGCGCATTGTCAACTACAGCAATGCTGGGTTTTACCAAGTCCTGTCTGCTGAAGTTGGTACCAAGCACGGCTTGAATGTATCCGGTCTTGTTCTGGACGAGGTTCATGCTCAGCCAAACCGGAAACTCTACGATGTTCTTACCAAAGGCTCTGGTGACGCCCGTGAACAGCCGCTCTTCTTCCTGATTACTACGGCCGGCACGGACAAAGAGAGTATCTGTTACGAGTTGCATATGAAGGCACTGGACCTGCTGAACGGTCGCAAGATTGACCACACCTTTTACCCGGTAGTCTACGGCCTGACCGATGAGGATGACTGGCACGATGAGGCCAACTGGTACAAAGCCAATCCCTCGCTGGGGCAGACCATCCAGATCCAGCGTGTCCGGGATGCCTACCAGGAAGCACTGGATAACCCGGCAGAGGAAAATGTGTTCAAGCAGCTTCGCCTGAATATGTGGGTGTCCTCGCTGACCCGGTTTATCCCGGAACACATCTATAACCTTGGCAATCAGCCAATCAATATGGAAGCCCTCAAAGGCCGTAACTGTTATGGCGGACTGGACTTGTCCAGCACCGGTGACATCACGGCTTTTGTGCTGATGTTCCCACCCAGAGTTCCAGAAGAAAAGTACATCATGCTGCCGTTCTTCTGGATTCCGGAGGACACCATTCCGCAGCGTGTGCGCAGGGCATCCGTTCCGTATGATATCTGGTTCCAGCAGGGATACCTGATGGCGACCGAGGGCAATGTCATCCATTACGGCTTCATCGAAAAAGTTATCGAGGAGCTGGGCAAGACCTATCACATTCTGGAGATTGCCTTTGACCGATGGGGCGCGGTACAGATGACCCAGAACCTTGAGGGAATGGGCTTCACAGTCGTTCCTTTCGGACAGGGCTTCAAAGATATGAGCCCTCCCACCAAGGAGTTCTATAAGCTCCTGATGGAAGGGCGCATCATCCACGGCGGCAATCCGGTCATGGCATGGATGGCTGGCAATGTAGTTGTGGATACCGACCCGGCGGGCAACATCAAGCCGACCAAGGCAAAGTCGCCGGAGAAGATTGATGGTATCATCGCTGCGATTATGGCACTGGACCGCTGCATCCGAAACGATGGACAGCAGCAGGGAAGCGTCTATGACGAACGTGACATGATCGTTTTTTAATATGAGAATTTGGAGGACAAAAACGATGAAGTATCTGATGAGTGCAGAATGGTGGAAGGCAGCCGGCATCCGTGCCGCAAAGACGATGTTCCAGACCGGCGCGGCATTGATCGTGACCCAGCTTCCCGGTGGAAATGTGGACTGGGTGGCAATCGGCAGTGCGGCGATTGTGGCCGGCGTTGCTTCCCTTGGTACCAGCATTGCCGGTCTGCCGGAGCTGGAAAAGGGGGATAATGCCTGATGGGATTCTGGGAATGGATGGGATTTGAAAACCCAAGGGATTCTCCCAAAACAGAGCAGTCCAAAGAAGGTCTGCCGCAGGTCACGGATAACGTTAGAGACTCCGGGCAGACCTTTGTGTTTGGCCGTTCCAATGCCGGGGAGCAGGTGGATGAAAAAGCTGCCATGCAGATCCCGACTGTGTATGCCTGTGTTCGTCTGTTGGCAGAATCCATTGCCGCCTTGCCGCTGCATCTGTACCGGGTGACGGACGACAACGGCAACAAGGAAAAGGCACGGGATCATCCGCTGTACAAGATTTTGTATCGCCAGCCAAATCCGGAAATGACATCCTTTGTCTTCTGGGAAACGCTGATGACCCACTTGCTCCTCTGGGGCAATGCCTATGCGCAGATCATCCGGGATGGTAAGAACACAGTGATTGGGCTGTATCCGCTTTTGCCAGAAAATGTCGAGGTGGACCGCGACGAGAGCGGTGAACTCTACTATATCTACCACGCATACACGGATGAAGTTCCGGGCGAGCAGAACAAGGATATCTACTTTCGCCGGGATGAGATTTTTCATATACCCGGTTTGGGCTTTAATGGACTACTTGGGTTTTCACCAATCGCCATGATGAAGAACAGCCTCGGCACTTCCATTGCGGTGGACAAGTACGGCTCTTCCTTTTTCAAAAACGGCGCACAGCCCAGTGGCGTGCTGGAACACCCCGGTGTCCTGAAAGATCCGAACCGTGTCCGGGATAACTGGGAGGCGGCTTACGGCGGTGCTGCCAATGCGCATCGTGTGGCAGTGCTGGAAGAGGGCATGGCCTACAAACCAATTTCCTTGCCGCCAGAAGACAGTCAATTTTTGGAGACCAAACAGTTCTCGGTGACAGAGATCTGCCGCATCTTCCGTGTGCCTCCGCATCTGGTGGCTGACTTGTCCCATGCGACTTTTTCCAATATTGAATACCAGTCGCTGAACTTTGTAATGCACAGCTTGACTCCGTGGCTTGTCCGCATCGAGCAGGGCATCATCAAGGATCTACTGTTAGAGGGAGAGCAGGATACCTACTTTCCGAAGTTTAACGTGGACGGCTTACTCCGGGGGGATTACCAGAGTCGGATGAACGGCTATGCCACCGGTATCAGCAACGGATTTTTGTCTCCGAATGATATCCACCGTCTGGAGAACATGGACCTCATCCCGGCAGAGGAGGGCGGTGATGACTACTACCTGAACGGTGGCTATGTGAAGCTGCGGGATGCGGGTGTGGCACAGCAGAACAAAGCGGCCGCAGTTCAGCAGAATCAGCCCAAGGAAACACAGCCAGAGGAACAAGACCCAGAGGAAGAACCTGACAGCGATAACCGGCTGAGTGAGAGTAAGCCACGAAAGAAGGGAAGGAGAACCCGATGAAGAAATTCTGGAACTGGATCAAAAACAGTGACGACACCAGAATCCTCCGGCTGGAAGGTCCCATCGACGAGGAATCTTTCTGGGGTGATGAGATCACGCCTCAGATGCTCCGGGATGAACTGGAATCCGGTGAGGGGAATGTGACTGTCTGGATCAACAGTCCGGGTGGTAATGTGTTCGCCGCTGCTGAAATCTATACCATGCTCAAGGACTACAAGGGCAGCATCACGGTCAAGATTGATGCGATTGCAGCTTCGGCGGCATCCGTTGTGGCAATGGCCGGTGACACCGTCCAGATGAGTCCTGTTGCCATGCTGATGATCCATGACCCCAGCACCGTTGCGATGGGCAATACCAAGGATATGGAAAAGGCCATCGAGGTGCTGAACGAAGTCAAGGAGAGCATCATCAATGCCTACGCTGCAAAGAGCGGTCTAAGCCATGCTCGTATCGCCAGCCTCATGAGCAATGAGACCTGGATGAATGCAAAAAAGGCGGTGGAACTGGGCTTTGCAGATGAAATCCTCTTTGCAAAGAAAGAGGAAGAGTCGGACAGTGACCCGGCAGACCCGGAGAATCCGGAAGAAGAACCAGACAGTGAACCGGGCGAGGGCGAAGAAAAGAAGCCGTTCCAGAAGGATACGGCAGGGCACCTTTTCTCCAGCCGTCAGATGGATTTAATCGTCCTGAACCGTCTGGGTGTGAAGCCGGAACAAACCGAGCCAAAGGCCAAAGAACCGGAGAAAACCACTCCGGCAGAACCGCCTGCCAATTCCAATCCTGTCCTTGATATGGACGGCAAGACCGAGGATGGCAGTATTCCCTACAATATCCTGATGAAACAGCTTGAGTGCATGAAGTGATGTGCATTTAGGCTGTTTTTCATATCACAACAAATCAACCTATGGAGGAAACGCACTATGAGTAAGATTCTGGAACTGCGCACCAAGCGCAACACTCTCTGGGAGCAGACTAAGG
Source organism: Wujia chipingensis (assembly GCA_963605535.1). Lineage (GTDB taxonomy): Bacteria > Bacillota > Clostridia > Lachnospirales > Lachnospiraceae > Anthropogastromicrobium > Anthropogastromicrobium chipingensis_A. Next base: position 3,558 of record CAVCXB010000023.1, on the reverse strand, counting down.
ACTTTCTGGAGAAGAATCGCGGCGAAAATGGTCTGGTGAAGGCCGAGGCTGTGGAGCAGTACAACAAGATGGCACAGGAGGTCAAGGATCTTGGCGCGGAGATCGAGCGTCTGGAGGAGCAGGCACAGATCGAGGCACAGCTGTCCGCACCGACTTCCAATCCTGTCCATGCTGATCCGAAGAACGGTGCCAAGAAGGATGTCAAGCCGACCGCAACTGCTGAGTATGCCGAGAACTTCTGGAACATGATCCGCAACCGTGGTCATTATGGCGAAGTCCGCAATGCCCTGTCTGTGGGCGAGGACACCGAGGGCGGTTTTACCGTTCCCGATGAGTTCGAGAAGAAGCTGGTGGAGGCACTGGAAGAGAACAACATCTTCCGTGGCATGGCGACCGTCATCCGCACCAGCTCCGGCACCCGTAAGATCCCCATCGCAGAGGACACCGGCGAGGCAAGCTGGATCGATGAGGGTGAGGAGATCCCGGAGAGCGATACCACCTTCGGTCAGACCATGCTGTCTGCGTATAAGCTGGGCACCATGATCAAGATTTCCAACGAGCTGCTGAACGATTCCGCATTCGACCTTGCCACCTATATTGCCCGCCGCTTCGGTGTGCGTATGGGCAATGCCGAGGAGCAGCCGCAGGGCTGAGAACCACCTATACACCGCAGGGCTTTAGCTCTGCCTACATTATTATAATAGGAGAACAAAACTATGAAGAAAATCATTCCGCTTTTCGCATTTATTCTTGTTGTCTTTCTGGCCGTCTGCTCGATCAGCATCATCCCCACCGGCTACACCGGCGTGAAGACTAGCTTCGGTCAGATTCAGGAGACCACCATCCAGAGCGGCAAGCTCAACTTCTGCATTCCATTTGTGCAGAGCATCCACAAGGTCAACAACAAACAGCAGGATAAGCACATCGAGGCGCAGGTCTGGGGCGAAGCCTCCGATAAGACTCCTGTGTATGCTGCTGACGTCATTGTGACCTATCAGGTACTTCCTGAGAAGAGTGCATGGCTGTATGCAAATGTGTCCGACATCAAGAATCTGGTCGGTGATGAACTGGTTGCGTCTGCCATCAAGTCCGCTATGGCAGAGCTCGGCCCCAATGAGGTGACGAACCGCACCAAGATCGAGCCTCTGGCACAGCAGAAGTTGGCAGAGTCGCTGGAGCAGAAATACGGTGAGGGCGTTGTGTTCGTGAACAAGGTGGTCATCAACGATATGGATTTCGAGGATGCCTATAATGAGGCCATCCAGCAGAAGTCCATCGCCCAGCAAAACGCTGACAAGCAGAAGATCGAGAACGAGGCAGCCATTGCAAAGGCAGAAGCGGACAGGCAGGTGGCAATCACCAATGCGGAAGCAGAAGCACAGAAGACTTCTATTGCAGCAGAAGCACAGGCCGAGGCAAACCGTAAACTGGCAGAAAGCCTGTCTGAGAACTTGATCGAGTATCAGAAAATCCAGAAGTGGGATGGCAAGCTGCCTACTGTCAGTGGCAGCAGCGCACTGGTCAGCATCGACCCTGCTGAGTAATAGAAGAACAAACACATGGCAGGGCTTCGGCTCTGCCGATTTTACATGAAATTTTGGAGGATTACGATAATGGCAGTTACAAAGAAAATCGAGATTGATGGCAAAGAAGTCACCTTTAAAGCAAGCGCCGCCGTGCCCCGCCTGTACCGCATCAAGTTCGGCCGCGACATTTACAAGGATCTGCGCCAGCTGGAAAAGAGCGTGGGGGAGAATGATGAGGACAACTCCAACCTCGACCTGTTCAGTTTGGAGATGTTCGAGGATCTGGCATGGCTGATGGCCCGCCACGCAGACCCGAAGAATGTGCCGGACAGTCCGGAAGAATTTCTGGATCAGTTCAACACGTTCTCCATTTACCAGATTCTGCCCCAGCTGATCGAACTGTGGGGTCTGAATGTGCAAACCGAGGTGGAATCCCGAAAAAACCTCGCAAAAGTGAGCGGGAAATGACCACCCCGCTCTTTCTGCTGCGCTGTGTGCAGCTCGGTATCAGCATTGCCGACCTCGACCTGCTGACCATCGGGTTGGTCAACGATATGTTCACGGAGCGGCAGAACGACGATTATCCGTATAAGGAACTGGCAACACAGTCTGATTTTGACAAATTTTGACAGAATAAAACTCGACGAGCGTGCATATATTAAACATGAAATAAGCACGCTCGTTTAATTTTACTTGACTAACGTGCTTATTTCGATTACAATATAAGCACGGAAGGATGGTGATTCTATGAATGAGATGACAAGATTAGTTCAAAATCACGATTATCTTACGCCGGGAATCGCGGGAAAATCTGGAATTTCAAAATTCAAATTTTATAAATACGTCCGTGAGAACGGGCTGGAGCCGGTCAGCCGAGGTATTTATTCTACTGGGGATGACTGGGTAGATGAGTTGTATGTGCTGCATCAAAGATGTCCCAATGCGGTCTTTTCACATGACGAAGCTTTTTACTATCACGGTTTGACAGATCGTGAGCCTTTTGTCCATACGCTTACAATGTATAGTGGGTATAATTCTCACCGACTTACAGCGGATGGTACTTGTAAAGTCTATACGGTCAAAAAAGAACTGTTGGATGTTGGAAAGATCATTGTGAAGGACAACAGCGGTAATATGATTCCGATGTATGATTTGGAACGAACCATCTGTGACTTGATGAGAAGCAGAAGTTCCATTGAAGCACAGGATTTCAATTCTGTTCTTAAGACGTATGTTTCCAGAAAAGACAAAGATCTGAATCGACTTATGGACTATGCGAAGTTGTTTCGGGTCAACAATGTGATTAGCAGATATATGGAAGTTCTCTTGTAAAACGCCCTTGACTATACTTCGGTACACCGATATAATATAAGAGAAAGGAGTTGATGATACATGATTATTGATGAACTTCTTAGGGAAGCCCAAATGAGTCGGTATAAGTTGAGTAAAACAAGTGGTGTTGCACAAGCCACAATATCGGACATTTGCAGTGGAAAAACTTCAATGGAAAAATGTTCCGCTGGAACACTATATAAAATAGCCAAAGCATTGAATGTTACAGTTGATGCTTTATTGGAAGCAGATGAGCAGGAAATGGCACAAAATGCAGAATACCGTAGTTCTTTTGAGACGTTCAAAAGTAACACTTGCCATCATGTAAAGGATATGGGTGATATTGATTTTATTATTAATACTTTGGAAAATGATACAATCCGAAGTCTTTATAAAAAAATGTGGTATCCAGAATCTTTGTATCTGCTGGGAATGATTGATTATTTGTCGAAGATTAATGATCTTCCTATGTGTACGAATTACAATGATATCCGTAGACATAAATTGGCACAGGTGGTGTATCCTTCAAGTGTGCTGATTCAGGCTGCTGTTATGCATAGTGAGACTGTAAAAATAGAAGCAAGAAAAAGGGCAATTCCTGAGTTTATGAGGTTTAATATTGTAGAAAGTGAGGTAAGAAACCTTGTCTGAAGTACCATTTACCAAAGATAATTTGGATGGGTATCTGAAAGAATTATCG
>CAVCXB010000022.1:17403-32021 GCA_963605535.1 Wujia chipingensis | reverse complement strand
AATCCTGACGGCTGCAATGGAATCCTCGTCCGACACGTCGGGCGGGGTTGTTCAAGTAGAGAATGGTATCTTAGTAGGCTGTGGAAACGGAAATCCGGGCGGCCACGAATCTGATAAGAGTGTATTTCGCAGAGCCTTCCATGGACTGTGCCAGATTGCAGTGCAGGCCGGGGATAACTCACATACCAGCGAACCGATCATGATTCGGGCGATGGCAGATGGATTATTGAGTGGTACGACTGCTTTGACATATTCTCAAGGTGCATTGTTAACGTACGGTATCTAACATCCAGCTTTCAAAGGAACAGATATTTTCGTTGTCGGAAATAAATTGTTCCAACTGCTGCTCAAACTCCTGAATTGCGTCGTGATGATTGATATTCGGATAACGATTTTGGATCGCATAGCAAATTCTTGGAGGAGGCGGCGTCTTAAATTTATAAAATGTCAGATTAGGGTTGGAGCGCATAGCTCCCCGTATGACAGACATCGGTGCAATCCCCCACAGGTTTCCGTGGATGTAGCGCTGCAGCATGGAGCCTGTGTTAACCGTCATCATCGGGTGGACGGCAGGGCCGAAATGACAGTCATGCCAGCTTTGATAATCCAATCCCCAGTTCAAATAAATTTCATTTTCTGCATTTAACTCATAACTTGCAATATCATCATGATATGTACTACTCCTGTCACAAATCAAATACATTAATTCTCTGTAAATTGGATTGCTGACAACATCCGGATAATTTATTCTGGAGAATACAAAACCGATATCAGCTACACGGCTTTCAACGAGAGAATAGATTTCGTTGGAATGGTGTGTTCGGATATTTAGCCTGATATTTGCATTGTCAGCACTGTACTTTGAAAAGAAAGATACAAATGTATAACTATTAACGGCATCTACGCTGGCAATGGTCAGTGTCTGTATATTATCTTTGTTTTTTAAATGCTGCGTATCCTTCCATAATGATGCCCACTGGCTGGCAATCGGAATAAATGCATGGCCGTAGTTGGTAAGCTCGATTGTACGATGCCCTTTTTGACGGATCAGAAGCTGAACGCCCAGTTCTGTCTCAAGCTGTTGGATTCGCGAGGATATCGTAGACTGGGAAACATATAGGTATTTTGCAGCGGCAGATATATTGCCATAGGTAATGGCAGTCAGGAATGTTTCTATTTGTTCGTAGGTCATAAACAGTAAGCTCCCTTCAATGTATGATAGAATCTATGTCGCGTACCCTTAAATATCGAATATATAGATATTTTATATCAAATATATTTGTTTTACAAGTGATATTTTAAATGATATAGTGTAAGCGTAACAAAAAGAATTATAACATTCAGCGCTGAAATGAAATAAAAAAATACAAAGAGAGGATTCTGACTATGGATAAGAAGGAATTAATCAAAGCAATGAAGAAAATGGATACTGCAAGCATTTCTGATGCGATGGATAAGCTGGGCATCCCATGCGGATTGTTAGGAATTCAGGCAGTAGTAGAGGGAAACAAAATCTGTGGAGACGCATTTACGGTACACTACATTCCATGTGGCATGAGCAAGGGAAATGTAGGCGATTTTATTGATGATGTGGAGCCGGGACAGGTTGTTGTAATTGATAATGGCGGAAGAACTTATTGCACCGTATGGGGAGACATTATGACATACACAGCCAAGACCAAAGGAATCGAGGGAACTTTGATTGATGGTGTTTGTCGTGATGTAAATGGCATCAAGGAATTGGGCTACGGAATCTATACAAAAGGAAAGTATATGGTTACGGGAAAAGAGCGCGTGACAGTTGATGCTGTGAATGTTCCGGTTTCTATTTCAGGTGTTCAGGTTCGTCCGGGTGATATCATCTTAGGAGATGATTCAGGTGCGCTTGTAGTTCCGATGGAGAAGGCAGAGGAAGTACTTGCAATTGCACAGCACATTGAGGAAGTAGAGCAAAAGATCATTGCTGAGGTTAAGTCTGGCAGCACGCTCAAGGCAGCAAGAGAGAAACTCGGTTATCATAAGCTTCAGTCAAAAGAAGCATAATGGGAGGAATATCATGGGGGAAAAATTTGGAAAAAAATTTGCAGCTATCTTTTCACTTTCTGCAATCATGTATAGTGCGTATGTAGGCCCGGGATTTGCTTCCGGTACACAGACAGTATCTTATTTTAACAATAAGGGATTTATCGGTATTTTCCTTGGCCCGCTTGTAGCAGGTATCATGTGTTTTATTTTCAATCTCCTGCTTTTCGAGATCAACCGCATTTATAAGCCGGATTCTTACAGGGAAGCCTACAATACAATTTATCGTCCAAAGGGATTACAGATTTTCTTCGGAACATTTAAAGAGTTGCAGGTAATCGTGGTTGTTTTAATCGCATTGTCTGCGCAGATTTCCACAACAGGAGCTCTCTTGAATCAGATATTTGGTCTGCCTAAGATTGTGGGTACCACAGGCTTCTGTGTTCTGGTATTGCTTTTTGCCCTCTGGGGTGCAAATGTGCTTCGGAAAGTTGGAACCATTCTTGGTCTTGCAATTTTGATTATCTGTGGCTATGTTGCTGCAGTTTGCTTTGGAAATGCCATTCCGCTTGCAACAGACTATATGAAGCAGCATATTTCCTATACGGAGTATGGTTTTTCAGGGGTTCAGGCATGGTTTTCCATGCTCATGATTGTGGTGTTCTTCATGAACGGTTATGAAGCCTGTGTACCTGCCTCAAAGGGAATCATTGAGACGAGAAAAGATGTTTTCGTTGAATCCATCGTGACAGCAGTTCTGTGCGCTGGTTCAACTATGATATTTACTTTCATTTTTGCAGCCGGTATGCCGGATATCATGAACGAAGAGATTCCAACACTCTGGGCAATTAATAATCTTTCAAGTTCAGGATGGATTTCAAAGATTTTATATGTTGTATTTGCTATTGCGGCAATGCTTTCAAGCTCAGTTGCCTTTATCTTTACCGTTTGCAACCGTTTTGAACCGATGATTGAAAAGAAATGGACAAGCAGTACCTCTTTTACGAGAAAATTTGTGATTGCGATCATCTTTATTCTGATTTGTACGTTCGGTTCAAGCTTTGGACTGCTTAATATCATCAAATACGGATATGGTACATTTACACTTATCGTAGGTCCGGTTATGCTCGTTCCGCTTATTATCAGCGTCCCATACAGACTGTGGAAAGATAAAAAGGATGGCATTCTTGACGAAAATTATGAAGTAAAAGAAACTTCAGGAAGGTAAATGAATTATGAATCTGACAGAAGAATTAAAAAAGAAATTGATAAAACTGCCAACCGGAAATATTGCAGACAATAATAACCAGACACCAAATCAGGGTGTCATGGATACAGCAATCAAGCCGGTTGATTCTAAGATGAAAATGATTGGACGTGCGTTTACTGCACAGTGTTTTCCGGGAGATAATCTGGCACTGCATCAGGCAATCTATGCTGCAAAGCCGGGTGATGTATTGATTCTTGACGTACACGGATATTCAAATGCCGGTCACTTCGGTGACATCATGGCGACAGCATGCAAGGAATACGGACTTGCAGGAGTGGTAATTGATGGAAGCTGCAGAGATTCGGAGGATATAAAGGAATTGGGCTTTCCTGTATTTGTGAGAGCATTCAATCCATCCGGCACAGTAAAGGAAAGTCTTGCAAAAATGAATATTCCGGTACATTGCGGTGGTATTGTAGTAAATCCGGGTGACATTGTTTTTGGTGATTGCGATGGAGTTGTTGTTATTCCGCAGGAGCATGAAGATGCTGTATTTGAAAAGGCACTGGACAAATTCCATCACGAGCAGGAAATTATTGAGCAGCTCAAGGCAGGAAAAACAACACTGGAAATTTATCACTTTGATAAAATAATCGAAGCAAAAAAGAAAAGCTGCTAGGATTTGACTTGACGATGAATAAGGATTTTACGAAGGGAAATATATCTGCCTATCTTGTGAGTCTTGCGGCACCTCTGATGGTGGGAAACATATTGCAGGAATTTTATAATACAATAGATGCGTTTGTAGTCGGACGCTTTGCCGGGAAGGAAGAATTTGCTGCAATCGGAATTGCTGGAACAGCCATGAATTTATTTCTATTTGCACTGGTTGGATGCTGTAACGGATTTTCAATCCTTTTTGCTCAGGCATATGGAAATAAAAATATGAGTGAATTGCGAAAACAACATTTCAGTGCCTTGATTGCAGGAATGGGATGCGCGATTTTTCTCATGATGATAGGGCTTACCTGTATGAAGCCGTTGCTGACACTTTTACAGACGCCGACAGAATTGCATGGTTATGTGGCTTCTTATCTTTTCTGGATATTCTTAAGTCTTCCGGCTGTTTTTTTCTACAATCTGTTTGCATCGCTTCTTAGAGCTTCAGGAGATACAAAAGCATCATTGTTTGTTTTGATCGCATCTGTGGTTATTAATCTGTTAATGGATGTGGTTCTAGTCGGAAACTGTCGAATGGGAATAGAAGGTGCTGCGATTGCAACAGCGGTCACACAGATTATTTCGGCAATATTATGTTTTGCCTATTTGTGGAAAACACACCGTGAGATGGTATTGCACAGAAAGGATTGCAGCAGCAATCGAAAGGATATTTGGAAATCCTTAAAGACCGGCTTAATTACGAGTCTTCACCAGAGCAGTCTGTATCTTGGAAAATTACTGGTTCAAGGAACTGTAAATACAGGCGGAACTGATGTGATTGCAGCATATACTGCAGCCACTCGTATTGAAGGCTTTGCCAATTCAATCGGCAGCAGCGGCTCTGTCTCGACATCCATCCTGACAGCGCAGAATTACGGAGCCGGAAAAACCGATCGCGTACAAAAAACATTTCGCTGCAGTTTAGGCTGGCTTGCCAAAACCGGATTATTCGCTGCGATTGTGATGTTTCTTTTTGCACCGCAGACCATTGCTCTCATGCTGGGAAATACCAGCGGTACGTCCTATGAAGAAGGAATCCGCTATCTTCGTCTGGTTTCCGTCTTTTATTTGTTTTGTTATACCGGAAATACGTTCACAGGTTATTATAATGGCATAGGAAAAGTAATCATGCCATTCATTGGTGCAACTGGTCATATTCTCATTCGCGTTGTACTCTCAAGTCTTTTGTTCCCTGTGATGGGACTTAATTCAGTAGCACTTGCGACAGGAATAGGATGGGTGATTGCGAATTGCTTTTGGGGTATTGCTTATAGGTATCTGAACAAAGGGTTACATTTCACGGAGCAATAAGCGTTACGTAAATGGGTGTCCCGTGAACGGTCAGAAAACGTAGTGGGGTCCTGCTGAACAGTGACGCCGACAAAGCAATCGTCGAACCGCCTCCGTAAATCTTTTGGGGAATCCAACTGTGGGGTTGACTTCTTTTTGAAACCTGCTATAATGAACGTTGACTGAGAAGATGTGTAAGTAGTCTGTACCAACCGGGATTCCAGAGAGGCCGCATAACCTGCTGAGAGTGCTGCCAGCCGCATGCAGATGAATTTCAGCATTGGAGTCTTTCGTGAAAATTTTGTTTTGATTTCCTTTCACCTTCGATTCACTTGGATTGTGTGTGGAATCGTTAGTGGATTGTTATTGTTCAGATGACAGGATAACCGGACAAAAGCTAAGCGGATGCAGCTGCTGCATTATGGCAGAACAAGTGCGGATTGTATGTGAGTCAATGAATGCAATTAAATGTGATTTGCAATTTAAAAGTGGTTTGATTCAGTGAATTTTACAGTCTGAACATGGGTGGTACCGCGGATTTATTCGTCCCATAAAGGTTTTGAAAAAAAAGCCTCTATGGGACTTTTTTATTTGGTAACTATTCAGAGCCATGCAAAATTGCTTGCTGTGAATGCTTGCATTCAAACAGCATAGCAATTTTATATGGCGAAGTAACCACATGAGCAAAATAGGCACATCGAAGATGTGTTTGCCTCGCAGAGGCGTTTTTGCGAAGGGGGTTCTGAATAGTTACGATACTTATTCGTCCCATAGAAAAAAGCACCGTTAGGAGTGCAAGCAACATTTATAGAAAGCAGAGGAAAGGTTATATGCAGGAAAAACACAAGCTGTCCGACAATCTTGCTGCGCTGAAGGAGAAGATCGAGACCGGACTGGAAGAAATGTCCAATTCAAAGGAACTGTATGAGTTCAGAAGCTCTTATCTGGAAGGAAAGAAGAGCAAGATCAGCGAGCTGATGAAGGAAATGAGAAATCTCGCACCAGAGGAGCGTGCAGGCTACGGAAAATCGGTAAACGAGCTCAAGGAGTGGGCAATCGACCGTTTCTCCAAGATGGAAGAGAAAATGAAGCAGCTGGAGTTGCAGCGTCGCTACGAGTCTGAGAAGATCGATTGGACACTTCCGGCTGAAGAGGTTGGAACCGGTAATCTTCATCCGATCACACTCGTTCGCAATCAGCTGATCGACATCTTCGCCGGAATGGGTTTTGAGATCTATGAGGGCGCAGAGATCGAGAACGATTATTACAACTTCACTGCACTGAATACACCGAAGGATCATCCGGCAAGAGATATGCAGGATACCTTCTATCTGTCCCCAGAGTTCTTACTTCGTACCCAGACATCCGCAGGTCAGATTCACGTTATGGAGAGCAAGAAGCCTCCGATCAAGATCTTATCTCCGGGCCGCGTATTCCGTTCCGATGACGATGCGACTCATTCTCCAATGTTCCATCAGATGGAAGGTCTTGTTGTCGATAAAGGCATTACATTGTCTGACTTAAAGGGTATGCTTGATCTGTTTGTACAGAAGATTTACGGAGAGGGAACGACCACCCGTCTTCGTCCGTCCTACTTCCCATTCACAGAGCCGTCTGTAGAGGTTGACTGCAGCTGCTTCGAGTGCGGCGGAAAGGGCTGTAATCTGTGTAAGGGAACCGGCTGGATTGAGATCCTTGGTGCTGGCGTAGTCAATAAGAAAGTCCTTGAAAACTGCGGCATTGATTCCGAGGAGTACAGCGGATTTGCATTTGGTATCGGTCTGGAGCGTACTGCAATGCTGAAGTACGGTATCAATAACATCAAGATGCTGTTTGGATCGGATCTGCGTGTCCTGAAACAGATTAACGAGAAATAAGAAAGGACGGAAACGAGATATGTTAGTACCATTAAGTTGGCTGAAAGAATATGTAGATATCGATGTAACGCCGCAGGAGCTTGAGAAGAAGCTGTTCGATGGCGGATTTGAAGTAGAGGAAATGTATCAGGTAGGAAAAGACATCGACAAGATCGTAGTCGGACTGGTAGAGACATGCGAGCCGATTCCGGATACGCACCTTCACGTATGCCAGGTAAATGCAGGCGAGTACGGCACCATGCAGATTTGCTGCGGAGCTGATAATGTACAGGCAGGCGGCAAGTATCCGGTGGCACTCGTTGGCGCAACGGTTTATGCGACTGCAAAGGATCATAAGACGATCGAGGGCGTGATGACCATCAAGAAGGGAAAGCTGCGCGGCTATGAGTCCTGCGGTATGCTTTGTTCCGGAACGGAACTTGGTCTGACAGAGGATCTGTACCCGGGTGCAGATTATAACGGTCTGTTAGGAATGCCAGAGGATGCACAGCCGGGTGCAGACGTAAAAGCAATCACAGGACTGGATGACTGGATGTTTGACATTTCCTTAACGGCAAACAGACCGGACTGCCAGAGCATATTAGGTATTGCCAGAGAAGTTTCTGCAATGCTTGAGAAGCCATTAAAGATGCCGGCAACCGATTATACCGAGACTGAAGTAAAGAAGGAAGGCTTTCAGGTCAGCGTTGAGGCACCGGATCTGTGTCCGCGCTACAGCGCACATTACGTCTATGATGTAAAGATCGGCCCGTCTCCGGCATGGATGAAGCGCCGTCTGGCACTTGTTGGCATCAATTCGATCAGCAATATCGTCGATATCACAAATTATGTCTTAAAGGAAATCGGACAGCCAATGCATGCATTTGACGGCTCCTATCTGGAAGGCAACGAGATCTGTGTAAGACGCGCCCATGAGGGTGAGAAGATCGTAACACTTGACGATCAGGAATATACGATGACTCCGGCAAATCTTGTCATCTGCGATGGCGTAAAGCCGGTTGCATTGGCAGGTGTTATGGGCGGTTTAAATTCCGAGATTCGTGACACAACAGAGAGTGTTATGTTTGAGTCTGCAAAGTTTGCAAGAGATAATGTAAGAAAGACGGCAAGAGCACTTGGAAAGTCTTCTGATTCCAGCGCAAGATACGAGAAGGGCGTAGATGAGTATTCAACTGTTCTGGGTATGAAGCGTGCGCTGCATCTGATCGAGGAACTTGGCTGCGGAAAGGTTTCTTCTACTCATGTGGACGTGAATGTAGGAAACAGCATCGAGCCAAAGCCGATGCAGGTAAGCATCAGCAAAGTAAACAGCGTTCTTGGAATCGAAGTTCCGGCAGAAGAGATCACGCGTATTATGAAGAATTTAAACTTCAATCCGACTGTTGACGGTGATATATTGACGCTTCAGGTACCGGCTTACCGTGAGGATATGATGCCGGAGGGCGAGAATGACGTAGAGCGTTATCCGGATGTGGCAGAGGAAGTCATCCGTATGTATGGCTATGACCACATCAAGTCTACCTTCATGCCATCCGCACAGGTAACAGCAGGCGGCTATAATAGGGAGCAGAAGGGCGAGTTGGCATTAAAGCGTACTCTTTGTACGATGGGTGCATATGAGTGTATGCATTATTCTTTCTTCTCACCGTCCGATCTGGATTTACTGAAGTTCCCGGCCGATGCAAAGGAGCGCTTCGCAATCAAGATCATGAACCCGATCAATATTGATCTGTCTTTGATGCGTACTACTCTGGCAGCGTCCATGATGAATGCAATCTCCAGAAATGAAAAGCAAGGCATTCTGGACGGAAGACTTTTCGAGGTTGCAAGCATCTTCATTCCGAAGGAACTGCCATTAACCGAGTACCCGGACGAGAGAAAGACGCTGTGTGTCGGTATCTTCGGTGCAAAGGAATCCTTCTACACGATGAAGGGTATCGCAAACGGAATCGCTGACAGCTTGGATGTTGCATTCACCTACGAGCCGGTTTTGAAGTCCTTCCTGCATCCATATCAGGCTGTAAAGGTATCCTGCGAGGGTGAGGAGCTTGGTTACTTCGGTAAGGTTGCGTATGACATTCAGGATAAGTTAAACTGCCGTACCAGCATGTATGTGATGGAGCTTGATTTTGAGATTTTGTCCAAGTGGTATGGAAAGAAGAGAACCTTCACGCCGCTGCCAAAATTCTCCGAGGAAAAGCGTGACCTTGCATTCGTAATGGATAAGGCAATCACCTGCGGCGAGATCGAGGATTGTATTCGCAAGGAAAACAAGTATGTAAAGGAAATCAAGCTGTTCGATATCTACGAGGGCGGCCAGATTCCGGCAGGAAAGAAGAGTATGGCATTCTCCATCACCTTCGTTCCGAAGGATGAGGCATTTGACGATGCACGCGTTCAGAAGTTTGTTGACAAGATCTGTGCAAAGTTAAACAAGGAGTATGGCGTAGAGCTGAGAGCGTAAGTAATGTTCTTAGCGTTTCAGCTTTGGGCTGTTGTAGTTATTTAAAAATTGTAGATAAAATATAAGTCATAAAATATAAGTCATAAAACATAGAGACCTCTGTAGGGCTGTAAGAGCCTTGCAGAGGTTTTCTTTTTTAAAAGAATTCACAGAACCCTCACAAAACTCTCAATTCCCTGTCAGAAAGAAAATGTAAAATCTATGTAAAACAATAAAAGTAGTAAACAAAGAATCATGAAGAAAATGAAAAGTCATGAAGAAAATGAAAAATAAGAAAGGATGGAGAATACAGAATGAAAAACACAGAGTTACGTGTAGAAAGGAGTCAAACTGGCAGATGGAACTTGAGGGAAAGTATCGACATGAATTAAAATATCAGATTCGTCTGGCTGATTATTATGCATTGCGAAGTCGTCTGCGTCCGGTTATGAAACTTGATCCTCACACAGGTGCCGATGGCCTTTATACGATCAGAAGCGTTTATTTTGATAATTATTACGACAAGGCACTTCGGGAAAAAATGGATGGCGTGCAATTGCGCGAGAAATTTCGAATTCGCTATTATAATGATGATTTTTCTTTTATTACATTGGAGAAAAAAATCAAGCATAATGATCTGTGTATGAAAGTGGATGCACGTATTACACAGGAGGAATACAAAAAAATTTTGCGAGAGCCGGGACCATGGATGCTTGCGCACAAAGAGCCTCTTGTTCAGGAACTTTACTGCAAAATGAAAATGCAGCAGCTTCAACCGCGTGTGTTTGTCTCGTATGTGCGAGAACCTTACATATATGATGCGGGTAATGTACGTGTGACATTTGATTCACAGATTCGTACAAGTTTATTTCAACAGGATTTTGCAGATGGATTACGGTCGGATATCAGCGCAACTGATTTGCCTACTGATCGAATTCTTGAAGTGAAATTTGATGAATATTTGCCGGAAGTCATTGCCTGTCTGTTACAGACAGGCGTGCTTCGGCAGCAGGCATTTTCAAAATATGGCGCATGCCGACGATTTGGATAAGCTTCCTTTGGAGAAGTCACCAAAGCAGAATACAAAGTAGAATAAAGCAGAGTGAAGGAGAAAAGAAAAATGAGTTTTAATGATGTATTTAAGTCCAGCTTTCTGGAAAATATTTCCGAATTTTCCGCAGTCGATACCGTGATTGGTCTGACATTTGCATTGCTGATCGGTCTGTATATTTTTACAATTTATAAAAAGACACTTACAGGCGTTATGTATTCAAGCGGATTTGCCTTAACGTTAGTTGGCATGTCGCTTGTCACTACGCTTGTTATTATGGCAGTCACCTCAAATGTTGTATTGTCACTTGGTATGGTAGGTGCGCTTTCCATTGTCCGTTTCCGTACTGCAATTAAAGAACCAGTAGAGATTGTATTCCTTTTCTGGTCACTAGCAGTAGGAATTGTAATTGGCGCAGGAATGATTCCGCTTGCGATTATCGGTTCTGCAATTATTGGTATTATTTTGCTTCTGTTTGCAAACCGTAAAAATCACAGCAATCCATATATTCTTGTGTTAAATTGTGTAAATGAGCAGGCAGAAACAGAGGTACAGAATATTCTTGGGAAAAGTACGGAGCATTATATTGTAAAGTCCAAAACAATCAATCCATCTGGAATTGAATTGACGATGGAGCTTCGCACAAAAAATGCAACAACTGATTTTGTAAATCGAATTGCAGAATTAGCGGGTGTGGAAAATGCAACTCTTGTCAGCTACAACGGTGAGTATATTTCATAACGGAGGAAGAAGGCATGATCGCACATAAATATACAACCAAAGTGATTGCTGTGGTCATGGCACTTGCTGTTTGCCTGTGTCTTTTCGCAGTCGCTTTTTCTGATCAGATCATAACGGCAGCCGGAGATACAGGTGTTTCGATGGAATACGAAACAAAGCTGTTTGATACACAGAGCATTATAAGTGTCAACATCATTATGGATGAAGACGATTGGAATGATATGCTTGAAAATGCAATATCAGAAGAATATTATCAGTGTGATGTTGAAATCAATGGAAAAATGTTTTATCAGGTTGCGATTCGACCAAAGGGCAATACCAGTCTGTCATCCATTGCAAATGATCCGACAACAGACCGATATAGCTTTAAGCTGGAGTTTGATCATTATGTAGAGGGTCAGACCTGCTTTGGACTTGATAAGCTGATTTTAAATAATAACTATGCCGATGCGACCAATATGAAGGAAGCATTAATTTATGATATGTATCAGTATCTTGGCGCGGATGCCTCTCTTTACAATTACGCAAAGATTTCTGTGAATGGTACCTATTGGGGTGTTTATCTTGCTCTTGAGGCAGTAGAGGACAGCTTCCAGCTTCGCAACTATGGTACACAAAAGGGAGCATTGTATAAACCGGAAAGTATGGATATGGGCGGTGGAAAAGGTGGCTTTTCGGTAGGCGGAAATGGTGCAAATCTAAATTATAGTGATGATGATCTTGACAATTATTCAACCATTTGGGATGGTGAGGTCACATCAACAACAGAGTCAGACCATAAGCGAGTCGTGACAGCGCTGAAAAATATTTCTGAAGGAACCGATCTGGAATCCTATATGGATATCGACAATTTGCTTCGCTATATGGCAGTGCATGTTTTTTCGGTTAATGATGATAGTTTATCCGGTACAATGGCACATAATTACTACTTGTATGAATCAGGCGGAAAGCTGAATTTGATTCCGTGGGATTATAATCTTTGTCTTGGCGGAATGGGAAGTGGCAATGATGCATCCAGTGTTGTTAATAGTGCAATTGACAATGCATTCTCCGGAACAAAATTTTTTGACACGCTGATGGAGAATGAAACCTATCATAATCAATATTATGAATATTTGCAGCAGCTTGTAGAGGAATATATAAATGGCGGCGGATTTGATGCTTTTTATGAGCGCGTACGCAGTCAGATTGATGAATTGGTGGAAAGCGACCCTACTGCATTTTATTCTTATGAAGACTATCAGACAGCAGCAGATATGTTGTATCAGGTGGTAAAGAGCAGAGGAGAATCCATTCAAGGTCAGATTGACGGAACCATTCCGTCCACAGAGGAAGAACAAAGAACCAGTACAGAAACATTGGTAAATACTTCTGGACTTGATTTGAGCGTCATGGGCAGTATGAATGCAGGCGGCGGTGGCCGTATGGGCGGAGATATGCCAGACGGTATGCCAACAGGAGGCAATGATATGCCAGACGGTATGCCAACAGGAGGCAATGATATGCCAGACGGTATGCCAACAGGAGGCAATGATATGCCAGACGGTATGCCAACAGGAAGCAATGATATGCCAGACGGTGCAACAGATACAGACAATATGCCAAATGGAACGCCAGATAATATGCCAACAGATATGCCGGATAACGTGCCAGCAGGCAACTTTACTATGCCTCAATTTGGTGGTGATAACTCAAATGCTCCATCATCGGAAAATTTGTCTGTGGATGACATGACTCAAGAAGCTGCTGAAACATTTGCGGAAAACGAACAGCCATCAGTGGACAAAACAACAGAAGAAACAACAGAAAACTCAGCAAAAAGTTCCTCACCAAGAGGAGATTTTTCTGGATTCAATATGAATCCAACAAACAGCAGCACGACAAACGTGCAGAAGGATAACCTTATTCTATATGGAGTAACGCTGCTAATTTTACTGATAGCAATGAGCTTTGCATGTTTCTATAAAAGAAAATAAAAAATGAACAAAAAAATAATAGAAAAGAATTAACAGAAGAGAGTTAACAGAAAAAGTGTCTGCTTAAAACAGGCACTTTTTTGAAATTTCGCTTTAACTGCTTGCCGGAAACGTATATAATACCAATTATAAGCAGTGTCTAGTCCCGCAAGGGCTACAAAAAACGCACAGGGTCATACATAGACACACAAAGATAAGATATTACAAAACGAGAGGTAGAAACGATTTATGAGAAATATAATTGACGCTGCGTCCGCGCAGCTGCCAGAGTTAGAGTGGTATGTGGGTAATAAGGAAGTACATTTGCTTCGCTGCTATGAGCCACAGCCGGGTGTGTTTATCGCCGAGAGCAGAAATGTGATTGACATTGCGCTTCGCAAAGGTTATGAGCCGTTAAGCGTTGTCTGCACAGAGAAAATGTTAAAGGACGAAATATTAGACCGTGTGGGCAATGCGCCAATCTACGTGGTCGATCCAGATGCGGCAAAGAAAGAATTTGGCTATGTCTTAACTGGTGGTATTTCCTGTGCGATGCGAAGAAAAGAGACATCGGACTATAAAAAAGTGCTTGCAAATGCAAAGCGTATTGTTGTGTTAGAGGATGTAGAAAATCCAACCAACATCGGAGCCATTTTCCGCAGTGCCGCGGCATTTGGCGTGGATGCGGTACTCTTGTCCCCGGCCTGTGTCGACCCACTTTATCGCCGCGCGATGCGTGTCAGTGTCGGAAATGCGCTGCTCGTTCCGTGGGCATATATCTGCTACAACGAGGCACAGTGGAAGGAAAAAGGAATTCAATTACTAAAGGATGAAGGCTTTGAAACCGTGGCGATGGCACTTCGCGAGGACAACATCCGAATCGACGATGAACGATTAAAATCAGCTGATAAGCTTGCCATCATCATGGGAAATGAGGGAATGGGCCTTGCAGAGTCCACGATTCAGGCAGCGGATTATGTGGCAAAGATTCCGATGATGAATGGCGTAGATTCGTTAAATGTAGCCGTAGCAGCAGGGCTTGCGATGTGGGAGATCACATGCCACGCAGCCAATGAACAAGAATAAGACACGATGAGCAGAATACATGAGCAGAATGCGTAAACTGGCAATTGATGTGATTCCTGTATATGGAAAAGAGACAACACATCCCGTATTTTCTGGTCGTCGTGTTGGGCGAGGATTGTATCTTTGCAAAGAGGGATATTGTATCAATGCAGACTGTAATGGAGCCGCGATGTACGGTCAGTGTAGGCTCATTCGTTTGCGTTCGAAAGACGAAAGTGATACG
>CAVCXB010000022.1:0-17393 GCA_963605535.1 Wujia chipingensis | reverse complement strand
TGACGTGATATTTTTTCGGAGCGAAGCTCCGTTTCAGATACCACGTCCATAGGAACTATGCACCGCATGGGCGTGGAGACTTCATTTGTCAAATCTCTGCGTGAAAAGTCGTAAATGAAATCAATGAGTCTGTCCGGCTCAAAGTTGGATACACCAATGGCACGTATTTTTCCCTCTTTGTGAAGTGATTCTAATTTTTCCATGCACGATAATAATTGGCAAATGGCCAATGAAGCAGTAACAAATCGAGATAGTCCGTATCTAGTAGCCTAAGGGAGTGTTCAACCGTTTCGCGGGTGTGATCGTAAGATTTAAAATTAACCTTTGTGACAAGAAATAAGTGCCAAATCCGAGCATAGGCATCTGCATGCCTGCTGCAATCTCTTGGTATTCCATGATTTTGTCCTCCAATCATAATTGAGATACTTGATTCACACCTTTGGTAGATGCTATAATCATTTTAGCAAGTTTGTGTAACACGAAGTCAAGAAAAATTTGAAAATCATTTGAGGTTTTTTAAATAGTTATTTAAAAGTTATTTGAAAATCACTTGAGAATTTCTTGACATTTGCTTTTTTTAGGAATTTTTAGGAGGTGTGGCCATGCATTACACGATCAAACAGATGGCAGAGATGTTCAATGTGACCGAATATACATTGCGATATTATGCCGATCTGGGGTTGCTGTCTTGTGAGCGAGATCTCAGCAATCGACGGATATTTAATGAGGAATCTGTCAATTGGATGCAGGGCATTCAATGTTTGAAAGGCTGTGGTGCGTCTATTGAGGATATTCAGGAATATTGTCGGCTGTGTTTATTAGAAGAGTCTGAGGAAAATCTGCGGGCGCGCTATGCAATTATTCAAAAGCAGCGAACAGAAGCATATAAGCGTATCGAGGAGGCAAAGGCTACAGCACGATATATGGATGAAAAGGTAGCCCACTATGAAGCAATTCTTGCGGGATTGACGCCAGATGATACCAATCCGAAAAGATGGACATCGAAGGATCGGCCAAGACATGCAGCCAACCGATTTTATCAATATTGTGAATTGTATCATGAATCGAATACAAAACAGGAAAAAAATGAAGCAGTGCAGGAACAAAAAGAAACAACTCTGGAAAAAAGTGAAGAGGTGTCAATAGAAACTGCATTTTCATTTCTGACGGAAGGAAAGCATATCATTTCGTTTGTGGGAGCAGGCGGCAAAAGTTCTCTGATTGATGCGATTGCAAAATGGGGTAGTAATCAAGGGAAAAAAGTACTTGTAACCACTACAACTCATATTTTTAAACCACAGTCCGAGATTTTAGCAACGAGTGAAAAGCAGTTGCAAAAGATATGGGAAGCAGGGCATTGGGCAGTTATCGGGGCAATCGAGGAAAAAAAGCCGCAAAAGTTAAAAATGCCAGACAGTGACTGGATAAAACAGGCCATGGAACTTGCCGATCTCGTACTGATCGAAGCAGATGGCTCAAAACGTCTGCCTTGTAAAGTTCCAGCCGATCATGAACCAGTATTGCTGCCAGAGTCGGATATCGTGGTGGCTATTTTGGGACTTTCGGCACTGCGTCATCCCCTTAAAGAATGTTGTTTTCGTACAGAACAGGCAAAAAGGCTGCTGTCAGAAGATGAAAACCATTTATTAACAGAGGAAGATATGGCAATAATTTTGCTGTCAGAGCAGGGACTACGAAAAGATGTGAAAGACAGAAGATATATTGCCGTTTTGAACCAGTGTGATGATGATACTGTGCGAAAGCGTGCAGAGAAGATTGGAAAAATGTTAGTTGATCATACTGGTCAAAACAAGAAAAATATAGAAAGAATAGAAAAAGTAGTATTTACAAAATTACAAACTAGTTTTTGAGGAGGCAAAAAAACATGAGTGGATTCACACACTTTGATCAGGAAGGAAATGCCGTGATGGTGGATGTGCATGAGAAGGCGGATACCTATCGAGTTGCAGTTGCACAGGGAACCATTACAGTAAATGAGGAAGTTTTTCAGGCAATCACGAATCATACGGCAAAGAAAGGCGATGTGCTTGGGATTGCGAGAATTGCTGGAATTATGGGTGCAAAGAAAAATTCAGAACTGATTCCGCTGTGCCATATTATTGCATTGACGGACTGCGAAATTTCATTTTCACTAGACGAGACAAATCATCAGATTACAGCAACTTGCCGTACTTCCTGTGTGGGAAAGACAGGCGTGGAGATGGAAGCATTAACAGGAGTTAGTGTGGCATTGCTGACGATTTATGATATGTGCAAGGCGATGGATCGCGGCATGGAGATTTCTGGAATTCATCTGCTAGAAAAATCTGGCGGGAAAAGTGGGCATTACAAAGCCGAAAAATAAGCATTAAAAGAAAAGCAAAAAAGCAAAATAAAAAGCAAAATAGAAAAAAAGAGGAAAGATAGTAAGACAGAAAGGCACTGCAATGGAAAATCAAAACAATAATAAAAAATATAGAGTAGGAATTGTTACGTTGAGTGACAAAGGTTCACGCGGTGAGCGGGAGGATTTAAGTGGTCCAAAGATCAAATCACTCCTTCCTGAAGAAAAATATGAAGTGGTATCATATTGCATTTTACCGGATGATCAAAAAGCAATCGAAAAAGAACTTTGCAGATTAGCAGATGAAGAACATTGTGCGTTGGTGCTGACAACTGGCGGCACCGGATTTTCACTAAGGGATGTGACACCGGAGGCAACACTTGCAGTAGCAGACCGCAATGCACCGGGAATTGCAGAGGCAATTCGGGCATATAGCTTAACAATCACACCGCGGGCAATGTTAAGCCGAGGCGCAAGTGTTATTCGCAAGCAGACGCTAATCGTAAATCTGCCAGGAAGTCCGAAGGCAGTTGAAGAAAGTCTTACATATATATTGGATTCATTATCACACGGACTGGATATTTTGTTGGGAACAGCCAGCGAGTGTGCTCGAAAATAGAAAAAGCAAAAAACAGAAAAATAAAAAAGAAAGCAAAATAACAAAATAAAAAACAAATAAAAACAATGTAAGAATAAAAACAACGTAAGAATAAAAACAAAAATCCGATACAAAAAGAATGAGGAATAAGGTAAGCAGAGTTATGGATGAAGAAATAATATTTTGCAAGAGCGGCGGATGTACAGCAAAGCTCGGAGCAGGCGTGCTAGAGCACATTTTAAAGCAGCTGCCTAAAGGACAAAAGGATGAAAATTTGTTGGTGGGTTACGATAGCAAGGATGATGCAGCTGTCTATCGCTTGAATGATCATCAGGCTGTTGTGCAAACGCTTGACTTTTTTCCACCAATGGTAGAAGATCCATATACATTTGGAAAGATTGCGGCAACAAATGCACTCAGCGACATTTATGCCATGGGCGGTGATGTCAAGACTGCATTAAACATTGTATGCTTCCCTGAGTCGATGGATTTGAACATTCTCGGGAAGATTTTGCAGGGTGGGGCAGAAAAAGTTCAGGAGGCAGGCGGAAGCCTTGCGGGGGGACATTCGATTGCAGATAGTGATGTGAAATATGGATTATCCGTTACAGGTATTGTCGATCCAGAAAAAATATGGCAAAATAATGGTGCCAAGCCGGGAGATAAGTTGATTTTAACAAAGCCACTGGGCGTAGGCATTATCTGCGCGGCAAACCGTGTGAAACAAGCGCCGGAAGGTGCCATGGAGCAGGTAATGAAATCTATGACAACATTAAATCGCGCAGCGTCAGAGATTGGAGGAGCATTTCATGTACATGCCTGTACCGATGTAACCGGTTTTGGCTTTCTGGGACATCTTCACGAGATGATGGACGGAATGCATTCCTGCAAAATTTATGCCGATCAGATTCCTGTTTTTGATGGGGCGAAAGAATGCGCAGAGGAGTTTTTATTGACCGCAGCAGGACAAAAAAATCGAAATCATCTGGAAACGTATGTGCAGTTTGAAAATATATCTTTCGGAATGGAAGAGGTACTGTATGACCCACAGACATCTGGTGGACTATTATTTGCCATACCGGAAAATGAGGCGGCGATGTTGTGTGAAAAACTGCAAGAAGCAAGGCTTTCGGCAGCCATCGTAGGCGAAGTGACGGAGCGTCAGGAACCGGAAATTCTGGTAATTGACCAGAAGAAAAATGAAAAAGCATTCAAAACATACAAAGATTGAAGTATATAGCAAGATAAAAAATAGCGAAAATAGCAGGAGGAAAAACATCATGAAAAAAGAAGTAAATGCAATTGGAGACATCTGCCCGATCCCGTTAGTAAAGGCAAAGGAAGCAATCAAAGAGTTAAACGGTGCCGGAACGGTAGAGGTATTGGTTGATAATGAAATTGCTGTACAGAATCTGACCAAAATGGCACAGCAAAAAGACTACGGATGTGTATCTCAGAAGGTAAAAGAGCAGGAATATAAGGTAACGCTGACCGTTGGGGAAACACAGAGTATCGGTGGAGAAAATGGCAAAGAGAATAGCAAAGAGAACAATAAAGAAAACAGCAAGGAAAACAGCATAAGCAATAACAATCAGAATGACAACAAAAATCAGAATCAAAACGAAAGTGAAAGTATGATCATGTGTACACCAGCAAAGAAAAATACATTGGTTGTCATTTCTTCTAATACCATGGGCGAGGGAAATCCAGAGCTTGGAAAAACATTGTTAAAGGGATTTATTTATGCCTTAGCACAGCAGGACGAGCTGCCAGAGCAGATGTTGTTTTACAATGGAGGAGCATACCTTACCTGTGAAGGCTCACCGTCTTTAGAAGATCTGAAAAGTCTGGAAGAGCAGGGAGTTGAGATTCGTACCTGTGGCACTTGCCTGAATTTTTACGGTTTAACCGAGAAACTTCAGGTTGGAGAAGTAACCAACATGTACGATATTGTAGAGCGAATGAGCAAAGCAGATAGGATTATTAAGCCATGATGATCTATCTTGATAATGCAGCAACTTCCCTGCAAAAGCCAAAGGAAGTCGAAGAAGCCATGATTTCCGCATTGCACACCATGGGCAACCCTGGAAGGGGAGCGCACGATGCCACGTTGCAGGCAGGGCGATGTGTGTATCAGGTGCGAGAGCAATTAGCGCAG
Source organism: Wujia chipingensis (assembly GCA_963605535.1). Lineage (GTDB taxonomy): Bacteria > Bacillota > Clostridia > Lachnospirales > Lachnospiraceae > Anthropogastromicrobium > Anthropogastromicrobium chipingensis_A. Next base: position 12,293 of record CAVCXB010000022.1, on the reverse strand, counting down.
CTTTTCCATGCAGAAAGTGTCGAGTGTATTGCATTCACATCAAATGCTACTGAAGCATTAAATACAGCAATCCAAGGATTGTTCCAAAAAGGCGATCATGTCATCACAACTGTGTGCGAACATAATTCTGTGCTGCGTCCCCTGTATCGTCTGCAAGAGCAAGGTATAGAAGTAAGCTTTTTGCCAGCAGATGCGCAGGGAATATTAGATTATGACAAATTACCGGCATTGATTAAAGAAAACACCAAGGCTGTTATTGTCACACACGCCTCAAACCTCACTGGAAATATTACCGATCTGGAACGCATAAAAAAGAAAATCAAAGGCGAAATTAAAGGTGAAATTAAAGGCAAAATTAACGGTGAAAATAAAAAAATCCTTCTTATCGTAGATGGCTCTCAGACCGCAGGAATCTTACCTGTCGATGTACAAAAAATGGAAATAGATGTCTTTTGTTTCACTGGACATAAGGGATTACTGGGACCTCAGGGAACAGGTGGACTTTATGTGCGCCCCGGTGTAACAATCAATCCATTAAAGGTAGGCGGAAGCGGAATTCACAGCTTTGATCATGAGCACCCAGCTGCCATGCCAGAGCACCTTGAAGCAGGAACTTTAAATGTACATGGAATCGCCGGACTTGGCGGAGCATTGCGCTACTTAAATGAAATTGGCATCGAAGCGATCATACAACGAGAGCAATCTCTGATAAAACGGCTGGAAGATCAGATTCGTGATCTTCCGGGCATTCATCTGTACGGCAACCCGGACAGCAACCAGAGAGTGGGAATTCTTTCCTTTAATATGGGAGACGAGGATTCTGCTTATGTTGCAGACTGGCTTTTTGAAGAACATGGAATTGCAATTCGGGCGGGTGCGCACTGTGCACCGTTAATGCACGAGACGTTAGGCACAAAAATGCAAGGGGCTGTCCGAATTTCGGTATCTCATAAAAATACAGAAGAAGAGATGGATGCGACTGCCAAAGCACTGATGGAATTATCGCAATTGTTGGAATGATCGCTGAAATAATTGCTGGAATAATTGCTGAAATAATTGTTGGAATGATCGCTGAAATGGATGCATTAGGCGAGAAGCAAATGGGCGATAAAAAAGTGCAAAACGAAAAGTAAGAGACAAAACTATGAGAATAAAAAAGAAAACCTGGATTTTAACTTTTGGAAGCACTACTCAGGCGATGGCAGCCGATGCCTTTGCTACAGAACGAAAGCTTCCGGGGCGACTGATTCCGATTCCTAGGGAAATAACAGCGGGATGTGGTCTTTGCTGGAAAGCAGAACCCAAGGATCGGGAAACAGTTTTGAATGCATTAAAAGAGGCTGGTCATCACTGGGAGGCAGAATATATTCTGGAGTTATAAAAATAGCGATGAAGAATTAAGAATCGCAACGAAGAATTAAGAATAGCGATGAAGAATGATGGAGAAAAGCAAAGAAAAATGGAAGAGGAACAATTACGATATCATATCAAAGTGAGAGTTTTCCATAAAGAGCGCTCATTTGGCCCCGGAGTAGCAGAGCTGATGCATCTGGTAGAAGAGACCGGTTCGCTGTCGGAAGCCTGTCGACGCATGGAGATGGCTTATTCCAAGGGATGGAAAATCACAAAACGGGCAGAGGAGGATTTGGGTTTTGCCTTAATGGAAGGAAGCCGCGGAGGAAGCCGGGGCGGACGAACAACGCTTACAGAAGAGGGAAAAGCATTTCTGGAAAAATATGAAAATTTTCTACGAGAAGTAGAAGAAAGCACAAAAAAGTCTTTTCAAAAATACTTTCTCGAATAAGGGACAGCAATAACAAAAAGTCATATGATGGAAGAATACGAAAACGAATCTAGTCGAACACATTGACAAAGTGTGTTTGTTGTTGTAAATTTATAAGTAGACAAGCGTTATTCTCACGTAAGAATAACGAAAAGAAAAATAAAACAATGAAATAACAGAACAATGAGCAATAAAACAATACGCAACAAAAATGCAACAAAACAATACGCAACAAAAATAAAGATCGAAAGATCAAAAACAAAAACGAAAGGAAACATCCGATGAAAAAGAGTGATCTGATCATAGTTCGTGGCGCTGGAGATTTGGCAACAGGAACAATTCATCGACTAAAAAAGAGTGGCTTTCGCCTGCTGGTACTGGAAACAGATCATCCGGCTGCGATTCGCAGACAGGTGGCATTGAGTGAGGCTGTCTATAGCGGAAGCACTTGTGTGGAAGGTGTGGAAGCAATTCGTGTGGAAAATGAGCAGCAAATGAATGCGGCTTGGAGTACCGGTAAAGTGCCGGTGCTGGTCGATCCGGAGGGAACATGCATTGCATCATTACAGCCCAAGGTCATAGTTGATGCGATTCTTGCAAAGCGAAATTTAGGTACAAACCGAAAAATGGCACCGCTTACCATTGCACTTGGCCCCGGCTTTACGGCAGGTGAGGATGTGGATGTTGTAATTGAGACGAAGCGTGGTCACAATTTGGGCCGAGTCATTCGCGAGGGGTGTGCATATCCGAATACTGGCATACCAGGCATCATCGGCGGTTACGGTGCAGAGCGCGTCATTCACGCACCAGCAGCCGGTATACTAAAAAATAAGAGCAAGATCGGTGATATCGTAGAAAAAGATCAAGTGATCGCGATAATCGAAGAAATAGGCAGCACAGAAGGCAAAAACGAGAAAACACAGGTAGAGGTTACCGCAACGCTTAGTGGTTTGCTTCGCGGTCTGATTCGAGACAATTATTCGGTTACAAAAGGCTTTAAGATTGCCGATATTGACCCTAGAAAAGAAGAACTGGCAAATTGCTTTACCATTTCGGATAAGGCAAGATGCATCGCAGGAAGTGTTTTGGAAGTCATCTGCGAAGCATTGGAGTAAGCGCAGCTTATTGCTGTGTGGAGTTGAATTATTAGGAATTTGGCGCGGGAATCCTCGGCCATTCAATGACGGAGTTATTGACCAATTTACTTTATATAGAGAAAGTCAGGAAACGATTATGAAATTAATGAAAACAGAGGATGCGGTGGGGCAGGTATTGTGCCATGACATTACACAGATTGTTCCCGGTGTGACAAAGGATGCGGTATTTCGCAAAGGCCACATCATCACCGAGGAGGATATTCCGGTACTGCTAAGTGTCGGCAAGGAACATATTTATATCTGGGAAAAGGATGAACATATGCTGCACGAAAATGAAGCAGCGCAGATTCTTTATGAGATGTGCAAAAATGAGTATATGCATCCGTCTCCGGTAAAGGAAGGAAAGATTGAGCTGATCGCAGATTGTGATGGTCTCTTAAAAGTGGATCGGGAAAAGCTGCGCAAGGTCAATGGATTGGGTGAGATGATGATCGCTACCCGTCACGGAAATACCTGTGTGAAAAAGGGAGACAAGCTTGCAGGAACCAGAATCATTCCGTTAGTAATTGAGAAAGAGAAGATGGAGCGCGCAAAGGCGGTCTGTCAGGATGGATCAATTCTGACATTAAAGCCGCTTCATGCGAAAAAGGTGGCGATTCTCACGACTGGAAGTGAGGTCTATCACGGACGCATTCAGGATAAATTTACGCCTGTTTTGGTAGAAAAATTAGGCGAATACGGCTGCGAAGTGATCTTTCATGAGATTTACGATGATGATCCGGAGGCCATCACCAAGGGGTGTCTCGCTGCCATCGAGAAGGGGGCAGAGCTTGTTCTTTGCACTGGAGGTATGAGCGTCGACCCAGATGATCGCACACCGCTTGCGATTAAAAATACAGGAGCAAAAATCATTTCCTATGGTGCGCCGGCTCTTCCGGGCGCAATGTTTTTGCTGTCCTACTATGCATACCAGAATAAAACGATTCCGATTGTGGGACTGCCGGGTTGTGTCATGTATGCAAAAAGAACGATCTTCGATCTGGCACTGCCGCGCCTGTTAGCCGATGATTTGATCACGGCAGAGGAACTTGCTGCACTCGGCGAGGGTGGACTATGCTTAAATTGTCCAGTCTGTACCTATCCAAATTGTGGCTTCGGAAAAGGCTGGTAAGGTGGCAGGATAAGAGATGGAAAAAAGTTATGTAAAAGTTGGTAAACTGCCATGCTAGATCAATATGGAAGAAAAATTACTTATCTTAGAATTTCAATCACAGATCGATGCAACCTGCGCTGCCGCTATTGCATGCCGGATGGAGTTACAGATGTGGGAATGAAAAACATTCTGACCTTTGAGGAGATCTGGGAGATTGTAAAGCTAGGTGTCAGCCTTGGCATTACCCATATCCGAATCACAGGCGGCGAGCCATTGGTGCGAAAAGGATGCATCGATCTCATTCGCGGGATTCGTGCAATTCCCGGTGTAGAAACAATCACGATGACCACAAATGGCATTTTGCTAAGGACGTATGCCACTGCATTAAAGGAGGCAGGACTAGACGGACTCAATGTGAGTTTGGACACACTTGATTCCGAAGAATTTATGATGCTCACCGGAAGGCAAAATTTAGCAGAAGTACTCGATGGAATACAGGCAGCAAAAGAAGTAAAAATTCCTATAAAAATCAATGCCGTCAATCAGACTGGATTAAATCCAATTTTGCTTGCGCAGTATGCAGAGCAGGAACGCATACCACTTCGTTTTATTGAGATGATGCCAGTCGGCTATGGAAAAAAGTATGTTGGCAGAAATAATGATGAATTAAGATCCTGCTTGGAGGATGCGTTTGGAACGTCAGAAATGGTGGAATCCTTTTCGATGGGAAGTGGCCCGGCAGTATATTATCAGTTTCCCAAACTGACGATTCCGGTTGGCTTTATCAGCGCGATTCACGGGAAATTCTGCGACAGCTGCAACCGGGTTCGACTCACGGCGCAGGGGTATCTAAAATCATGCCTTTGCTACGATAAAGGAATTGATTTGCGGCAAATTTTACGCGAAGGAGAAGTGGCAGAACGTGCGCAAAACGAAAAAAACGTACAGCGTATGCAAAACACACAGAAAGCGTTAAATGAACAACTAACAGCCGCAATGAAAGCTGCCATTTACAAAAAGCCCGCTGCCCATTGCTTCGAGCATCCTGAGGAGATGACCGAAATCCACGAGATGGTCAAAATTGGTGGGTAAAAGCAACAAGATTACAAAATATAGGAAAGGAACAAGAAAATGTGGGAGTCATTAAAGGAATCTGTATCAGTGAGAAACGTGGTACAGCAAAACAGGAAGTCGAGCAGGCAATCCTTATAAAGGACTGGGGCATTGAGGGCGATGCACATGCCGGACACTGGCACAGACAAGTGAGCCTGTTGTCATACGAAAAAATAGAAGAATTTCGAAAAAAAGGAGCACAGATTGCGCTGGGAGCCTTTGGCGAAAACTTGATCGTCAGCGGATATGATTTTCGAAATCTTCCGGTAGGCACCCGCTTTCGATGTGGAGACGCAATTTTAGAGATGACCCAGATTGGAAAGGAATGTCACAGCCACTGTGAGATTTATAAGCGAATGGGCGAGTGCATCATGCCGCGAGAGGGCGTATTTGCAGTCGTTCTTCAAGGGGGAACTATTAAAAAGGGTGACATCTTGGAAAAATTGGAGGAATAGGCATATGAAAATACTTTATCAATTATTACTCGATCGCTGGAAACAAAATTGTGATACCGTTTTGGTCACAATCGTAGAGGGCAACGGTTCCATTCCGCGAACGACAGGTGCCTACATGGCAGTCGATCATACCGGGCGAATTTATGGAACTATCGGCGGCGGAAACTTGGAATATCAGGCTGTAAAAAAGGCAATGACGCTTTCCGGAACCGATGCTCATTTTGTTGAAGACTTTGATTTGGGAACCGGAGAAAACTGCGGTCTTGGAATGGTCTGCGGAGGTAAGGTAAAGGTTCTGTTTTACAGCATGAAAAGCAATGATGAGAAAATTGCAGAATTTCTAAAAATGGCATTGAAAATGGCAGAGGCAGGAAAGCCATACTGGCTGTTGCTCCCATTTTCAAAAGGCTATCCGAAACTACAGTCTCACATTGAGGAGGGGCGAGGACATTGCCGCATTCTTGAAGAATGCGTGGATAATGAAACTCAGAAGATCTATGCCGAAGAATTTTGTTTTGATGGAAGAGTCTATGTGTTCGGAGGCGGTCATCTGGCACAGGAACTTGTGCCTGTCCTCAGTCATTTGGGCTTCTGGTGCATGGTGATGGATGACAGAGAGGAGTACACGGATCCCAATTTATTCCCGGGTGTACAGGAAACAAAGACAGTCGATTTTACCGCACTTTCCGACATTTTGGAAGTGAAAAAAGAAGATTATCTGGTCGTTGTCACCAGAGGTCATCGCTGTGATACCGATGCCGAGAGATTTGCGCTGCGCACACCTGCATCTTATATAGGCGTAGTGGGAAGCAAACGAAAGACAAAGTACGTCAGAGAAAAACTATTGGCAGAGGGATTCACCGATGAAGAACTCGATCGGGTCCACGCCCCAATCGGAATCGACATCGGAAGCGAAACTCCGGCAGAGATTGCGATCAGTATTGCAGCACAGCTCATACAAATCAGAAGTGAAAAACTTGGGTTAAGGAGAAAAAACAAATGAGAAAGAAAAGTATAGGCATGTTAATGGTAACCGCTTTGGCAGCATCCTTGCTTGCTGGATGTGGTTCCAAGAAAGTAGACACAAAGGAAGTAGATACAAAGGAAGTAGATACAAAGGAAGTCGCAACAAAGGTAACTGCAACTGAGACCGCAACTACCGAGGCCGCAAAAGCGGACGCATCTGACAAAAAAGAAGACGTTACCATTACGGTATTTGCCGCAAAGAGTTTGAATCAGGTAATGGAGGAACTGATCACAGAATTCAATAAGACGCATGAGAATGTCACCATTCAGGGAAGCTACGACAGCTCAGGTACACTCATGACTCAGATCGAAGAGGGCGCATCCTGTGACGTATTTTTCTCTGCAGCGATTAAGCAGATGAATCAGCTCGATGAGACCGATGGTCTTGTCGTAGAGGGAACACGCCACAATGTCGTAAACAATCAAGTTTGCGTTGTCACTTATAAGGGAAGCAACACCCAGGTAACAGGGTTAGAGGACATCGGCAAGGCTGGCAGCATTGCACTGGCAGACGGTTCTGTCCCGGTTGGAAAATATACCCGTCAGGCGATGGTAAACGCAGGAATGTTAGAGAAAGTCGATGATGTATCCAAGATTCCAACCACAACCATTTCCGAGGCACTTGGCGGTGTTGAGATCAATGAGTGTGCAAATGTTGGTGCCGTTACCTTGGCAGTCGCAGAGGGAGCCAACGAGGTCGGAACCGTCTACTATTCCGATACCTACGGATTGGAGGATCGTCTGGAAATTCTGGAGAAGGTTTCTTATGATCTGACAGGAGATGTGATCTACCCGGTTGCACAGATCGAGAATCCAGAGGCAGATGAGCTTCAGGCATCCACTGCAAAAGAATTTGTTGATTTCTTATTAACAGATGACGCAAAGGAAATCTTCCAGAAGTACTACTTCGATACCGATGTAGAGGATTGATTTTATGTAGCATTTTATTTTTTTAGAAAGAATGGATGGAAACACAAATGGAAGCAATGATGGAATTTATGAAGGGACTGGACTGGAGTCCCCTGTTAATCTCATTAAAGACAGGAGTGGTGGCTACCATTCTCTCTTTTTTTGGTGGACTCTTCGCGGCAAGACAGGTAGTAAAGGCAGGCCCAAAAACAAAGGCAGTATTGGACGGCATTCTTACCCTCCCGATGGTGCTGCCGCCGACAGTAGCCGGATTCTTTCTGTTACTGATTTTTAGCCTGCGTCGCCCATTCGGCGCGGCGCTTTATAGCGGTATGGGAATTAAGGTTGTGCAGACATGGCTTGGCTGTGTATTCGCGGCAACCGTGATTGCATTTCCGTTAATGTATCGAAATGCCAGAGCAGCATTCGAGCAGGTGGATGCGAATCTGATCTATGCAGCTCGCACGCTCGGCATGTCCGAGACCAAGATTTTCTGGAAAATCATGATTCCGTCTGCACGGCCGGGAATCCTTTCTGGAACAATTTTGACCTTTGCAAGAGCCATGGGCGAGTACGGAGCAACTTCTATGCTCGCAGGAAACATTCCCGGAAAAACAGGAACAATCTCCCAGAAAATCGCAATGGTCATTCAGGACGGAGATTACGCGACAGCAGGTTTTTGGGTAGCAGTGATTCTACTGATCGCGTTTAGCATTGTGCTGGTGATGAATCTTCTTGGCTCAGGCAGAAACAAACAGAAAAAAAGATGGTAAAAAATGGATTGCGAAAAAAGAGACGGTAAAAATCATGTTGCAGGTAACGATAAAAAAGAAACTAGGGAATTTTCTTTTGGATGTTGATTTTCAGATGGAAGGCGGCATATTTGCCATTCTGGGTGCTTCCGGATGTGGAAAAAGTATGACTTTAAAATGCATCGCAGGTATTGAGAGGCCGGATGAGGGCAGAATCGTTCTGAACGATCGCGTATTATTTGACTCACAAAAGCGAATCAATCTGCCGCCGCAAAAGCGAAAGGTCGGATACATGTTTCAAGACTACGCATTATTTCCGAATATGAATGTCGTGCAGAACATTCAGGCGGGAATGGGACGAAAACCAGATCCTCAAAAAGTGAAAGCGTACATAAATGGCTTTCAGTTAAAAGGCTTGGAGGATCACATGCCAGATCAGCTTTCCGGCGGACAAAAGCAGCGCGTCGCCATGGCACGTATGCTTGCGGCAGAGCCGGAGTTGATTTTGCTAGATGAACCATTTGCGGCGCTAGACAGCTATCTGAAATGGCAGGTGGAGCAGCAGATGCTAGAGCTTCTCCAGAAGATTCACAAACCGGTATTGTTCGTATCACATAGCAGAGATGAGGTATATCGCCTCTGCGACACGGTAAGCTGCTTGCATCAGGGAAAAATGGAAGTGATCGAGCCGGTAAAAGAATTTTTCAAAAATCCAAAGACAAAAACGGCAGCGCTTTTGTCCGGCTGTAAAAATATTTGCAGCGTGGAACCAATAAAAGATTTGGAATCAGTAGTGGATTCAGAGTCAACAAGAAATGCAGCAATGATGCAAAGCACTGCATCTGGCAAACTTTGGGCGGCAGGCTGGGGCGTTGCATTGTCTGTATCAAAAGAAGCGCTGCAAGCGCGCACTGTAGGCATTTGCGCCCACTACTTAACGATTGAAAAACCACAGCAAGAGCATGTAAGCGAATTTGCGGTAGGCGACTATCGAATATTGGAAGATCCATTTGAGTGGAATATTTCCTTTCGAAAAGATGACACCTGTGAGTGGATGCAGTGGAAGATCAGCAAGCGCGAGTGGAATCCATCTATGGGTGTGCCAACGCGCCTGTATGTAAAGGAAGAAGACCTGTTATTATTGGACAAGCAGTAATAACCAATGGGGACGGGGAAAAAGGTTTTTTCCCCGTCCCTGCTGGCTTTTTTGTTTTATTGATTAATTTTTAAGTCGTTACTTTTTTACTTAACCTCGTAAACAACACAGCTATGCGGTGCAAGCTCTGCACTGATCGCGGTCTCTGCGCTGTCTACCTTGCCAGTCCACAGTTCCTCTAAGGAAAGACCGGCATCGGATTCATACAGGTTGCTGCCGTCTGCGCCTAAGATCAGCTCAATATCTGCATTTACAATTTGAACGTCCTCAGACAGGTTAAACAGTGCAACAAAGGTTTGACCTGTCTTTTCATTATGGGCGGACCATACGACCTGATTGTCATCTCTTGCGATCTGATGAGGCTTGCAATCTGGTGTGAGCATGGAAAGAACCTTCTTATTGGTCAGCAGATTCAGTGTCCACTCGTCAAGTTTTGTCAGCTCTGCACCGATCATAAGCGGGGAACCAAATAGACACCACAGTGTCATCATGGTGCGCTGCTCATCCTTTGTAAAGCGAGTATCACGCTCCTCGCCAAAGCCCTTGCCAAGCTTTCCGACTGGAAGCATGTCGCAGTCTGGATAATTGCCTCTGGAGACCTGATTTTGCCACAGCTCACAGCGCTCAAACATATTTTTTAAAAGCTTCCAGTTATCCCAGAAATCATCGGTGATACGCCACATGTTCGCATTGTTCTCATAATGCCAAGCCTTCTCGATCAGAGCTGGTCCCGGTGACAGGGACAGAACAACGCTTCGTCCACACTTCTTGATGGCCTTTGCCAGCATTTCAACTTCATGGGATGCAGAGTATGGATTGTGTGGATAAATGTTCGTGTTGCAGATGTCATCGCACTTGATAAAATCAACGCCCCACTCGGCATACAGTTCCAGTAAAGAATCGTAGTATGCCTGTCCGACCTCACAGTTTCTTACACCGTACATATCCGGATTCCAGCCACAGATGGAGCTCGGATCTGCGATCATATTTGCAGTCCAATCGGTTCCCTTTACTGCCATATGGGTGTGTGCTGCGACTCTCGGAATACCGCGCATGATGTGAATACCAAATTTTAAGCCAAGGCTGTGTACATAGTCGGCCAGTGCCTTAAAACCAGATCCATCAGCAGATGATGGAAAACGCTCCGGGTCTGGCTGCAAACGGGAATACTCGTCAATTGCCAGATCAGAATATGGAATATACTGATACTTGTCTCTCTGGGAGCCAGCTTTCTTTGCATACCACTCAATATCGACTACCACATACTCGTATCCGGCATCTTTTAAATGAGCTGCCTGATAAGCGGCATTCGCCTTTACCTGTTCCTCGTTTACCGTCGTATCATAATAATCGTAGCTGTTCCAGCCCATCGGCGGCAATGGTGCAAAATCATTCTTGTTCATGAGATCCTCCTTATAAAAGCCGAGTGTCTCGGCATTTTTGACAGTACCGTTCACATACTGTGTGAATGGTAACTTTTTGATTCCTTCTTAAACACTCTTGTTTATTCCCTTATCTTTTATTATAATAATTCTATTGAAAAAGAAAAGACTAGAATCTTGACATGAAGGGGTAAATTTTTGATGGACTACACAAAAGGTGTATTTGGTGTTTTAAACCTCGGGAGATTGGAAAATGAACCGATGGTTCTTCTTGATGGCGGCATTGAAAGTCGTTTTCAAGAAGACTATTTTTTTGACAATAGCAAGCGTCCGGATTACTGTGGCTATCTCTTCCAATATACATTGTCCGGCTATGGAATGTTCGAGGCAGACGGGCAGGTAGTAGAGCTTCCTGTCGGCACTGCTTTTTTCACCGCGGTTCCTCAAAAAAACTGCTATTATCTTCCAAAGAAAGCGGACGTGCCATGGGAATTTTTATATCTTCATTTTGATGGCACTGCGGTGCTTCCTTTCTGGAAAAAGCTGTATGAGTGCTGTGGCGGTATTCTTTTTGTGGATCCGCAGGCGAGCGTCATTTCAAAAGCATTCGCTCTGCAAAAACGTATGATCAATGGTGGTCATCTGGTTCCATATGAGGGCGGCGAATTCCTTTATGGATTTTTGTGTGAATTGTTGCGCCAGCAGCTGCATCCGGCTTCCTCACAAAAGGAAAGTGTTGCCGGACAGGCAGCGCTCTTAATGGAAAGAGAATTTGCAACGCTCAGTGGTATTGATGAAGTGGCAAAACGCTTACAGCTCTCGCCAGAGCATCTTTCGCGTTCGTTTCGCAGCGAATGGGGAATGTCACCAATTCACTATTTAAATCAATTGCGCATCCAGTCGGCAATGAATGATTTGCTCGGAGGTGCTGACACCATTGAAGCGATCGCCATTCAAAATGGCTTTGCAAACGGCAACTATTTTTCAAAGGTGTTTCGGCGCTATACGGGTATGACGCCGGGTGAATATCGGCGCAAGAAGACGTAATGAATGGAAGCAAAAGTCAGCGGGGACAGGCTCCTTTTTGATGGACAATTTTGCAAGAATGTCCACATGTAGACGGGAATAAATAATTGAAGATTGCTTTTTAATCGCATAATTGATAAATTATAAGCAGATGGACATCTGCACATAAATATTCAGCTGCTACAATTCGAAATGAAAGGGGGATTTATGCCAAGAGCAAGAAAGAAAAAGAACAGTTCTTTTCAGACAACCATTACAAAGAGTGTTTTCTTATATGGTCAGCCGAATAAAGAAAAGCTTGCCATACTACAGCAGATGCAGGATTCCTATACGGCTCTCATCAATCGTAACATTGAACTATTAGAAAAGAATCCTTAACTGTGATTGAAAGCTTCCTGTATACTTTAAATAGGTCAAGAGATTGACGAAAAAAATACCTCA
>CAVCXB010000021.1:0-32130 GCA_963605535.1 Wujia chipingensis | reverse complement strand
CTTGATATTGATTGACTTATTTTTTGTCATGCCGCATTCATCCCCGCCCGACTACATCGGACGAGGTTTTCTGCGGAAAAAAGGATAAATCTGCTTCTGACTTTCAATCGACTGGGTGATACGATCTGCATAAGTCTTCGCATACGCATTTCGTTCTTCTTTTAGCGGCATAAAGAGATTTAACTGCAAAATAATCCATATTATGATATACAAAAACAGCAAAAGCAAAAATCCAATACCAAGAAATTTCGATTTTGTAGAATGTGCCGCTTTGCTTGATCTTTTTGTTTTCTTTGCGTTTGCTGTCTTTGCTGAATTTATTGTTTTCGCTGATTCTGTTGTTTTCATTGAGCGTATCATAACGGTTATCACTTCTCTGTATTCTCGCGGCTCATTTTACTGCGAAGCTTATTATCGTACATGAACTTATCTGCTTTATCGAATAAGGTGCGAAGCGTACAGTCTTTGTAATCAGATGAGTACGCTGCGCCCTGTGCATAGCTAACTTTAACACTCTTTCCACATTTATTGAACCAGTCGACGTCCTCTTTTAGCTTCTTTAAAATCTCATCCACCTCGGGCTTATCGGTGTTGTAGATGATTGCCATGAACTCATCACCGCCGCATCGACCAACAAAATCCTTCGCCGGAACGGTATTTCGAAGAATACGCGCAAAATTCATGATCAACTGGTCACCTACCGAATGGCCGAGTGTATCATTGACATGCTTTAAGTTATTTAAGTCAAACACGATACAGGCCGTTGGCTCTGTTAAAAACGATACATCATGAAGCAACTCCTCACAGCGGCTCTTATTTGGAAGACCGGTGTGCAAATCAAGATATGCTTTTTGCTCCAGCATCTTATTCTTTCCAGAAATTTTGATTGCGGAGAGTGTCCGCTCAATCAGCATGACAACAAGTGCAATCATATCAATCGCTGAAAAAATCTGTAACCAGCGAATCTGGTTTGCAATTCCCTCTGAATACCGCTCCGCTGCATTTACTACCTCATCAGCAAGGCCAAAATACGTCTCGCTCATCTCTACAATATCCGTATTCTCATAACCATTTAGACGGACATTTGTGATTTCTTCCTTAAGCTTTTTCCAATAAGCATACAGCGCATTCAGCTTTGTTATGTAATCTTTGTTGTCCAGACGAATTAGATCATAATGACCATCCTCATAGCGAAGACCACTGATAATGTCATCCAACTCCTGAATCAGCTCATCATTTGGATTTCCTGTGATTTCAAGCTTAATCTCACGCTGCGTTGCTCCACGCACCAATCCTGCATAATTGATCACTCTTGCGGTTCCCTGCAGTTTTTGTGTTTGCACCATCATGCCCACAACAAGAATGACCAATATCAGGATCAGTGAACTTTTTACAATTGTTTGTACCTTTTGTTTCATGCACACACTTTCCTCCCGATTTTTGTACTTTGTGTCAAGTATAGCACATTTACAAAGAAATGTAAGTACCACACCAAATTTTCACAATCATTTATACGAGAGGTCATCCGAACTTAACCTAGGCAAGCGGTGAGACGAGTTGCTTTTACGAGGCCGAACGTTGTAGCGGGACTTTCAAAATAACATATGATAATAAATAGTGTAACAGGTGCCCGCGGAAAAGAGAGGCCGACAAAACAATCGTCGAACCGCCTCCGTAAGAATTCCGGGCTACACCTCATCGCTGTGCATGGTTGATCTCTTTGTCCGCATACATGCGCTGATCAGCAAGGTTTTGTATGGTCTGCACATCGTCTCCATCATCCGGATACACCGCGCTTCCGCAGCTCGTACCGATCGAGATCGTCTGCCCATCAATGTAATACGGTGCGCCGATCTCCTGTTTGATTCGCTCGATTCGCTTTGCACAAAGCTCCTCGTTCATGTTTCCATTTATGACCAGTGTAAACTCATCACCACCCATACGGAACGCATAATCGTGGCTGCGAATACAAGTCTGCAACCGGCGCGCAACCTCCTTTAATACTTTGTCGCCCATCTCATGGCCATACGTGTATAAATCCGAAATCAGCTGAACCAGGTCGTCGTAAGAACCTTGCTCTGGATAAAGTGGTGTTCCACGCCTCTCGTGATATTCGTAGGTATTGTTTTTCAGATCGCATACAGCAAAACGGTCCACAATCTGCGCCATACCCTCAAACATCTGCTCCGTCAATTCCTTGCGGCGCGCCAACTCCTCACGCTGCATCTGTTCCTGCTTTACTCGGTTTCTTGCACTCTGAATGATGAACGCGATAACGCCACATCCAATGCAGGTCATTAATACACTAATCAAAATAATTGTCATCTGCTGAACACTTCGCATACCAGAATCCACGGCATCCCGCTCAACAATTCCGACAATGGACCAATCCTTAATGCCAACTGGCTGATAGACCAGATAATAATCGGTACCCTCGTATTGGTATTTTACGCTCCCACTTGCCTGATTTGGTACATTTCTCTTCATCTGTTCCATGTATTTGTTATCATAAGACTCCGCATGCATCTCTAAAAAATCAAACAGGTTATCAATTTTTGTTGTGATCTCCGTCTTTGGCTCGACAGACAGTAATACATCTCCGTTGGAATAAATAATGTAACAGTCACTTGCTCCACCGTATGCTCTTCCTCCGATCATGTCCTGCATCACACTGTTGTCATAGGTAACTGCAAGCGCTGTATATATTACATTATTTAATGTAATAGGTTCTGTCGGTACTGCAAACAACACTCTGCGGACGCCACTGCTTGCCGTATAGCTTGAGACAATCGGTGCGCCCTCACTGTAAAGCTGCTCAAACGCATTTCGCACATGCTCTGCCGTTCCCTGTCGTCCATCCACAGTCCAATATTGACATTCCTCGTTGAACACATAAAAATCACTATACTGCCAGCTTTCCCGCTCTTCCACAAAGGTACGCCACTTTTCTTCTGGGTTATCCTCCTCGGACAAACTTTTTAAGTAACTGCTCCAATCTGTCAGCACATTCCAGTTTCGCTGCGCAAACATCATAAAAGTCTTATCCACCTGCTCATAGGTGGACATCAGATTTTCCGTGCTCTCATGATAAAACTGCCGGCTAACATACATACTATAATGGCAAATGCTGATCACTAAAATGGCAATCAGAATGGCAGTCATCGCAAAACTTTTCTTTTTTCCTTTCATTCCTCGTCTCCCTTCCAAAAATTTTGCTTTTTCTGCTGTTCCTACTTCTCATTTCCATTTTTTCACACAATCTCTTTTTTCTTCATTATACTACATTTTTTGCGAATTGGAAGTATAAGTTTTGATATTTGTAATTTTCCGTAAAACTGCCTCCATGAACAATACTTGCATATCATTCGTTAGACGTGCTATACTGTGTCAAGACGCCGTTAGGCAATGTAATAGAGATAGATAATGGAAACAACAGAAATAATGGAGGGAAATGAGATGCACCATACAAATGATACTGATACAGCAAAACGAAATTTCAAAAAAATCGCCCCGTGTCTGATGCTTTCTGCTGCTCTTTTCTTAAGCGCATGTGGCACAAAAGCACCATCGAATCCGGGAAAGGATACCTCTACTGAAAATGAATCCAACTATACAAACGAACAAGAAATCAGCAGCGAATTTGAATCTGAAAGTGAATCGGAAACTGCTGACCTTCAGGCGTTATACCGCAAGGATGCCGATGGAAATCCCTTTGAGGGCTGGTTTACGCAGGATACGTTCACGGGCTACTGCCAAAACGGCTATTTGCTGACAGGCTATCAGATGATTGACGGTTCTCGTTATCTCTTTCTGGATGATGGCAGTATGCAGACAGGAAGCTACACGGACGAAAATGGTGACAAATATTGCTTTACCGATGATGGCCGACAGTATTTTTGTTCCACTGTGAAATGTGAGGATGGCTATTACTATTACTTTGGAGATGATGGCAAGGCGGTAACAGGCGATTTTACATTTTCAGATGGAAGCACCGGAATGACCGATTCAGATGGTCACGTCTATGTGGGCTGTCATCGAATTGGCGATCTTGTCTATGATTTTACCTCACAGGGAAAGCTGCGCCACACCGTTGATGCCACAAAACCGATGGTTGCACTGACTTACGATGACGGTCCTTCCACACAAAATACTCAGATTATTCTGGATACACTGACGGCAAATGGTGCCTATGCTACCTTCTTTGTCCTCGGACGAAATGTGGAGCGCTGCGCAGATATCATTCAAAACATTGAAGCCTCTGGCTCTGAAATTGGAAATCACACCTATAACCATTACAAAATTACAAACATGGATGCACAGGTAACGGATCAGGAAATCAGCAGTACGAGTTCCTATGTGCAGATGATTACCGGAAACCGTCCATGTATTATGAGACCACCAACAGGTGCAACTGATGACGTATCCTGCGCCAATGTTGCCGCCGTAGATGATGGCTATCCACTAATCATGTGGTGTGTAGACACGATTGACTGGCAGCATCACGATGTTGCAACGACCTGTGATACGATTCGAAGCAAAGTCAAAGATGGTGCAATTGTGCTGATGCATGACATGGAAGCCTCCTCCGCGCAGGCATCCCAGATCATGATTCCGGAGCTGATCGCCGCCGGTTATGAACTCGTCACCGTAAGCGAGATGGCTGCGGCACGAGGCGGCATGGTGCCAGGTCAGGTCTATAATTATTTTGACCCGGCACTCGGACAGACACAAGCAGAAACAGAGATTCAGCCAGAGACTGTTGCCCCAACTGAAACACAAATGCAAACAATGACAGAAGCTCCAGCCGAAACAAATGAGCAAAACTCAAACGAAAGTCAGACAGAAACAGCATCTCAGCCAGAAACAGATGGACAGAGTGAAGCAAATGACTCGGACGACACGCTTACGATTATCTTCCCTTGGGCGAACTAATCAGCTAAGCGGTGTATTCAGGCGAAACTCTCTGCTCTGTTTGCAGTGAATATCATCAATCTCGCAGTATACGATTGCAGATCGGTCTGTTGGTCCTTCTGCTAAAATTTTTCCATCTGGAGAAATCACCATACTCGGTCGTCTGAGATCTTGAATCGGCATCCAATACGGAACTGCCATCGCTGCTGCAACAAAAATTCCATTTTCGTATGCTCTTGCCGGACCGTAAATCCACTCCCATCCCCATGTTGGGCACACAATCAGATCACAACCTAACTTTGCCAAATTTCTTGCCGTCTCTGGGAACTGCATATCCCAGCAGACGGCCGTTCCTATCCGGCCAAATTCGGTGTTAATAGTATGAAGCTTCTGCCCCGGTGTGAAGATTTCAGACTCATCTCCCGCCAGATGAATTTTGTGATACACATCTTTTATACGACCATCCCGTCCCCAGAAGACTGTGCTATTATAGAGTTTTCCGTTTTCTTTTCGCGCTAATCCAGCAAGAATCATTATACTGTACTGGGCTGCAATTGCGGCAAAACGAGTCTCCTCATTTGTCGGCACGTCATAATCGAACACATTCTTTTTCTCATTTGACGTTTTTTCCTGTTCCTGACTCATCTCCTGATACGGATCGGCATAGGGCACCTTTATTTTTGAAAAATGGCCACTGTAATTTACCACTTCTGTTGTCACAATCAAGTCCGCTCCCTGCTTTGCCGCTTCCTCTGCCATGCAAAATACTTCTTCCATGTACTCATATCGCAAATACAATGCTTCTTTTGTCTCAAAGGTTCGCGTCCCTGGGAAATTGTAAAGTTCATTTTGCTTTGTCTGAATCAATGCGAGTTTCATAATATAATCAAATCTCCTATGCCAAATTTTTTCACATGAATCCGATCGCTTCTGGTATTATTTGGTGCATCATACCGATCAGCAAAATTCTTCTCTCCCGTAAATTGTACTGGTGAACAGATTTTTACATCTCCATCAATGTGATTGTGTGGCCCATAAAAATTAAAGGAGGATGGGTATAAAATCACTTTTAATTGATGTTTTCCTATATTCAGCTCTGTTTTCCACACATTCTCTCTTCCATTCCAGTAAAATCCCATATCCATACCATCCACAAAAACTTTTGCACAGTCTGCATTGAATTGTTCAAAGAAATAGCGCGGTGATTTGCATGCACGCTCTAAGCAAAATTCTTTTTCCAATACAATCGGTGATTTTACAAAAGGAAATCCGAGTTCTGTTAGGTTGCTGGCATTTACCTCTTTTTTCCCTGTCCAACCAGACACCAGTTCAAAAGAATCCTCTGCGCTCATTGTATCTCCCAGATCTTTCCATCCGGTTCTCGACTTTACTAAAAATTGTCCCCACTTAATTTTCCCAACTTCATCTGCATCATCTGGCACAACCACTACATTGGTCTCTGGCATAGCAATCTGATAGGTTGTCTGCTGTATCTTCTTATTAAAGCGGCACCCTTTATGGATCACCACTGTTTTATACTGCATGTATCCTATTCGACAAATCTCTCTACTGCTTTTTTCATCTATTGGCTGTACCTCACAAGCCTGCTCAAACAACTTTTCATCAATCACATAAAATTGCTTTAATCCTGCTGTCATCTCCAAGAAATCACTGCTCAATGCAGTTGCTCTTGTCCTTGGCTGATGAGTTCCATTGTGAATGTTTGTCTGTTCCCTCTCACATGCACTGTACACAGCACTGACGCCTCGTATTGGTGCAATTACAAGCGTATCCGCCTGCTTCTTCGATTCTGGTACGCAATTTAAAACTGCATCATACGCATCTCTCCATGACAAATCAAGTGGCTGTGACGGTGGCCAGTCCTTCTTAGAATTTTTATCTAGTTTCAGTTGCTGAATATGTAAAGCAAAAGTATCAATTCCGCAATCCGTCAGATGTGCCAGATAGCGTTTTAACTGCTCCGGCTCAATTCCCCATCCGCTGCCTCCGAGCGCCTCACACATACATGTACCGCTACCATATTGGACAGCCAAAGAAGATGCAATCCTTGGGTAATAGGAATTTGGCACATTTCGTTCCAATGCATCCACACATGGCATCATCACTTCCTTAAGCACACGAAATGGTGACCCATTAAATGGAATGGAAAATGCCGGATTTTCCTCACCTTTTAGGTGCGCCGTGTACAATTTATGATTATGAACGCACCAATCATTGATTGTTTTGTAAAAGTTTTCTGCAAGAAGCTCAGACGCTTTTTCCCAGAAATGAATTCTTGTATTCTCATAATCTCCTGTATCAAAGAACAATTCCTGATAATTCCATTCATCACCAATATAAGGAACAGATGATACCCGATACTTTTCTGGAGCATGCGGAAGGCATACCTCATCTGAAAAAAATCCAGTTACATAATCAAATGCCTCTGATGATAAGCCTTTTTTATACTTCTCATGTGTCAATTCTACAAAAAGTTTTACTGCTTCTTTATCCACTGAAGATGGTGTTGCTTCTTTCACTAGTACAAGGTCAAACTCGCTTTCTGAAACAAGCACCGTTTCTTCGCATGCCATTTCATTTTTCTGGCATGTATACATAGTTTCCTTATTTTGCAGTGTTTTTTTCTTTTCGCGCAGCTCTACATATGCTTTTCTTAATGATGAATTCTGTTTCATCACTTGTCCATCTGCATTTCCTGATGGCCATCCGTTTTCATCATAAAGCCAAAATTCCATCTTAATTTCTTTTGCATACAAAATAAGCTGCGAAAGTACCTCTAAATATTCATGACTCATATATTCTGGTACTCCTGGATAATATCTCGGATGAAAAATCACGCCGCAAAGTCCACATACCTTCATATCAGCAAGCTGGCTTTTCATTTTTTCCAAATCAAGCACATCGTTGATTGCCCAAAGGGACATAAATCTATTTTTCATAATAATGTAACCTCTTTTTGCATTTATTAAACTTTACAGCTGTCTTATTATCATAATTTCCCATGGTTTTAACTGTGTTCTATACACAAGCTTGCCTGCTTCATTTGCCTGGATTACCTCTATCTGCGTATTATTTGCCTGCTGCTTTAACATCTGTGTCTCATAAATAGATAATTCTTTCGGATACCCCAATTTTCGATACAAATTCATTGCACATCCATGCTCTGCATTTACCCGTTCTACTATAAATCGAGCGTTCTCATACAAATCACACAGTTCCAATTCAAACGGGCATATACTGCCGCTTTCTGTAATCCGCTGCGCCTCTTCATACGAGCCTGTAATTGGAATGCTTCCTACTCTCTGATCATAATTAAATACCCCAACCACGATTTTATTATTTTTTGAATTTCTGGTAACAATATAATTTTCTCCTATGGCAAGCTCCTGATCTCCAAGCTGATTTAAAAATCGATATGCATGATAAGATGGCTTTTTGATCCCCTGATAATTGATCAAGCCAAAGCCTCCATGAAACGGCACATCTCCTGCCCCCAATTCTTCAAAAATATCCGAAAATGTCCAATACGAAAGCGCATCTGCGAGTCCCCTGCTTTCAATGCTGCACTTCATAATAAAAGCTGCCTCTTGTATCGTATCGTGGCTGTAATCTCTTGATGA
Source organism: Wujia chipingensis (assembly GCA_963605535.1). Lineage (GTDB taxonomy): Bacteria > Bacillota > Clostridia > Lachnospirales > Lachnospiraceae > Anthropogastromicrobium > Anthropogastromicrobium chipingensis_A. The sequence goes on along the minus strand of CAVCXB010000021.1, from coordinate 23,578 downwards.
CGGACTTGATGACCATTCCGTTAAGATCAATTCGACTGTGTTATATGAGCTATTTTCTATTATTTTTCTTAGTGTTTTCAAATCATCTTCGGTTGATCTTGCATTTCTTGATCGACCGATGGTCTCACCATGTCCATCAACTGCAAAATCCGTCGGATATGGATGTACCGAAACAAAATCAACTGGAAGCTTTTTTTCTTCGCAATATGCAAGAAATTCCTTCATCCAGACTGGTCTCCATTGTGCCTCATCAAGATTTGCAATCTTATGTGTCATATGTTTAGAAGAATCATCATATTCTCCCTCAAAACGAGCGTCGGGTACATAATTGCTTGTCGCAGGTCCTCCCACCTTAAAATCTAGATTCACCGATTTCACAGCTTTGGCGGCATGCTCGTACAGCTTTAAATAACGACTCTTTCCGCCACTCCAGAAAATATTATGGAGATTTGGTTCATTCCATACCTCGAAATACCAGCTTTTTACCTCTTCCGCTCCGTAGCGCTCCTGAAAATGTCTGGTAAGATGCTCAATCAAACGATACCAGCTTTCATAATCCTTAGGTGGATTGATATTGGCATTCCACCAAAACTGTCTGTAATCAGATAACTCATCCGCCATATCATTCGGCATAAAAGCCAATTCTACAACAGGACGAATTCCGTGAGTTAAAAGAGCATCGTATAAGTCATCAACGTATTGAAAATTGTAAATTTCTTTCTGTCCTTCTTTTCGATATACAAACATATCATCATGAAGCAAACCATGAAAGCGAATATACTGAAAGCCACATTCTTTCTTCGCCATTCTTAGCTGCTCCTGCCACGATGCCCGTAAACCTTCTTTTGCTCGACCTGCCCCCACACATTTACTCCAATAATGCAACAAGGGGTTCCCTACTGTATTTGCACTGATCATTTCCATATTTTTGCCATTCCTTTCTGTTCTCACATATCTTTGCATGTTCTGTTACCGTCTTTTTATCACAGTACTCCTACTTTTTAAAGTTTGTTTTTTACAGATTGATGCTGTTATAAACTTTTTGTCTTGTTTTTCTATCTGCTTTCTCTATACTAGATACTAGAAAACAGAGTAAGTGGAATACGAATGGAATTGCGAACTGAGAACCAACCAATAAACAAAAGCAATCCCAAAGCAAGCAAAATAGAAACAAAACAAATAGAAAGGAATGATTTACTATGAAAAACCTGTTTAACATTTTCAACCCAGATAACAAGATTGCCAATCTCCTGACAAAAATCATGTATCTGGCATGGCTGAATTTCTTGTGGCTACTTTGTAGTCTTCCAATCGTGACAATAGGTGCCTCCACGACAGCAGTCTACTACACCGCGATGCGCATGGCACGCGATGAGGAAGGTTATATCGCAAGAGATTTCTTCCATTCGTTTAAGGAAAACTTTTTACAGGCGACTGGTGTATGGCTGATCGTACTTGCTTTCTTTGGCATGATCTGCTTTAACTGGTGGAACCTTTCTGGCAGTCCGAACGATCTGCTTCGCATTGCTTCCCACTTGTTTTTAAGCCTGTTTGTGATCTTTGCGCTGGTCTCTGTTTATTTTTTTCCACTGTTGTCCCAGTTTGACATGCACATCATGGAACTGCTTCGCTGTAGTCTTTTTATTTCTCTCAAAAACATTCACTGGAGCATCTGTCTGACGGTTCTTTTATTTGGCGGCGGTGCCTTGACGGTTTTAAAGTTTTATCCACTGATGGTTTTCGGATTTCCGCTGATTGCCTTTTTGCAGTCTTATATTTTCAACCGGATTTTCCGCCAGTATTTGCCTGATCATGAATTTACACCAGGCAGCGTAGCTGTGATGGATAATGCAAAATAAGAAGATAAATAAGAAAAATATATCACCACATGAAGTAGTCATTTCCTCTAAGCTTTAATACTGCCTCGATGAAATAGAAATCCGCATACACCATTGTAAAATGATGATTCGGGTTGTGGTAGGCACCAGTACAATTTAATACGATGGAATCACAGTCGGTTCCCCAATTTGCTCTTGTCTGGTCAATTGCCTTTAAGATCTTAACTGCCGCTCTTATGTACATGTCTTTTTCCAATTTTGGCACATGCTTTGCAATCTCGACCAGTCCATTTGCAATGACGCATGCTCCACAGGAATCCTCCCATGCTGGCTCCTTCGGCTGTCTGAAATCAACTGGAATAATGCCATTGTCCGGAATATTTGCCATGATGTAATGCGCAATGCGCTTTGCCGTATCAAAATATTCCTGCTTTCCGGTATGAAGATAGCTGATCATAAAACCGTATACCCCCCAACCCTGACCACGGCTCCACGCAGATCCCTCGCAGTATCCCTGACCACCGTAAGCGCGAACAAATTCGCCTGTCTCTGGATTAAATTCTACGATATGATTTACAGAGCCATCCGGGCGAACAAAATATTTCTGTGCGGTATCGGCATGAAGCATTGCAATCTGACGAAAACGCGGATCACCAGTCTCCTCGGATGCCCAGTAAAGGAGGGACAAATTCAGCATACAGTCAATGATTGCCCAGCCTCTTGTATCATCATCGGATCCCGGAATATCATTCCAAGCACGAATGTACTGTCCAACTGGGTTGAAGCGTCCTGCTAACAGATTCGCTGCGTGAAGTGCGCGCTTTCTGGACTCTGGATTGTGAGTCAAATCATAATCAGCTGCCGCAGTCGGTCTCCACATAAAACCAACGTCGTGATGCAATCCATAATAGCCATCAAAGCAAGTATCCATCTTTTCCTCGGAGATTCGTGCAATCTCAGCGTAGTGCTCGCGTCCGGAAGCCTGATACAGCATCCACAAAATGCCGCCCCAAAAACCATTGGTCCACCAGTTCAGGCCATCATCGGCTCTCCACTCCTCTGACAGATCACTGCGGTCATCATGTATTCCGTTGATTGTCAGATATGGAATCTTATCCTTTGACTTTTCGCTGACCCACTGCATTTTCTCTTCAATTTTTTCATAAACCTGATCCAGCCATTCCTTTTGTGGTGCTTCTAACTGTACGGCATCAGCCTCTGCAAACTTTGTAAGTGTGTCAAATTTCTTTGTGTATTCCATTGCTCAAATTTCCTCGCTTTCCAATTTATCTTTCTTTTTTTTACCTTTATCTTTTACCTTTATTTTTTTCTTTCTGGCTTATATTTTTTGCATATTATTTATCTTGACTTCTCCTGGTACGGTGCAATCGTGATAGCAACTCCATCCTCTGCCTTTGTCTTTATGCGAAGATACAAAAGATCGGTATGGTCGTTTGCATCTGGTGCCATCGGTGTTGCGCGCCCCGGCTCGATCACAACAGACTCTGTATTTGAGTGAATTGTAATCTTGATTTTAACGCCATAATATCCATCTGCCAAAATCTCATTTTCATTTTTAACTGCTGACTTTGCCAAAATTGGAAGATTAAATAAAACCTTTCCAGAAAAATCTGTAATGATATCCTGTACCGTGACGGTCTCAGCAAGATGATCAATCGTGATTGTGCGATGCTGAATGCCGTCTCCCTTTGGATTTTTAATTTCCATGGAGATACTTTCACAGCTGTCATTACTCTGGTCTCTTATTTGTTCTTCAATTTTCTCTTCAGTCTGTTCTTTAATCTGCTCTCTAGCTTGCTTTTCGGCAGTCTTGTCGCGAAGGCAAAGCTGCGTCACTTTACTGCAATCCGGGCCATCATTCCAGCCACGCTCCAGGCTATAAGTGCCAGCACTCAGATTGATAAAGCCTGCTGTTTTTTCGATTGGCCCGTGCGGCGGTGTCTCAAACTGCATGACAGCATGTGAGTACGAGCAAATATGCCACGGTGTGCTTGCCTCAAAATAGCCTTCAATTCCTGAATCCATGATAACAGGAATGCAATGATAATAATAGATGAAAGCACCCTGATCTTTATGACCATGTCCAATCTTTTTCGGGCTGGACATCACCGCCAAGTAATTTTCCTGCGGTGTGCCAAAGTGATCGCGAAATACATAAATTCCTGAATCTGGAAATGATTCGCATGAGGTAAGAGCAAGCCCCTCTACCCAATTTGTCTCACCTTGCGGTGTAGACGGATACATCAGATTCTCTAATGTTACCGACTCTCCCCAGAAACCCTTGACTGGCTTCTTTGCGCGGCACCATGTCGCATACATTTTCTGTGCGGTGTCCTTGTCATACTGTGCCACCTGATCACAGTACAGACCATACAACGCAAACTCACTTCCATTTCCAAGCTTATGATCGCCAAATGGAGGCGTGGCAATGCAATCAGTAAAATATGCATACGGCGGTGTCTGCGTGTACAGCGGATAACGGAACATATCCAAAAGTCCCGGCATATCAGCATTCTTTGAGACAAACCAGTTTTCACCAGACTCACGCTCCCACAGTCTTGCATACAATGAAAAATGCTCCAGCGAAGCAAAATGGTAACGAAGCGATTCCGGCCATGAGCCATCTGCATTTAATTTGTAATCTAACTGTGCCCGAAGCACTGCCTCAGAATTGTACATCCAGATCTTTCGATTCGGAAAATCTGGAATTGCCATCATAATAGCGGCTGTTCCGATGTGCATATCCGTCTGCCAATTGCTACTTCCCCGCTGCGTACGCTCCTTTGTCAGAAGGGTTCTGTCGCGCAAGTCCGCCAGATAACGCAGCATATAAGAAACAAGTCCATAAAAACGTTCTTTTTCTTCTTTGCTCCACACGCCGCTGTCGCGAATCATTGAGTATGCCACAGCAATCGTGAAGAGAATTCGTCCCCCCTGCACGCCGCCGTAGGCATCGCTTCCCTCAGGGCGCTCGTTATAGCGCAGCCAGTGATGCGCACCCTGACAGAAATCATCTAAGAAATGAAGCATTTCAATTTTTGATTTTTCTGCATAGGTTGTATCCTTTGTATACCAATAGCAGATTGCATCGCATTGAGTATACAGGTTGTATTTTTTCACATCCAGCCATGCCTTACGATTAAAGTTTTCTTTGCGTGTGCCAAGCTTCTTTCCATCCTTGTCGAAAAATATCAGCTCAATCTGCATACCAGTCTTAAGCTTTCCATCCTGCTTTGCATCAAACATTACCGTATAAATCGCGTCGTCTTGCAGCCAAATCTCTTTGTTATATGTCCATACAGCCTCATGATCGGATGTTGGATTGCACAGGGTAACTCTGCGAACTGCTGTCTCAATATCAAGATGAGTATTTTCTCCCTCGGAAGCCTTTAAGCCAATATTCCAAACCTGAATGTGACCAAGACCATCACGCTCATTGTCCTCACGCGGCAGACGAAGTGTAAACGATGCCGATACGGTTCCCTTTGGAACTGCAAAGCTTGGACGATTGCCCGCGCTGGTCTCGATAACAAATTTGCGGTTTAGCTGTTCATAATCATCGCTCGGAGCAAAAAGTGCGCGATAAGCAGATTTTCTTTGTTCAAGAGATGCACTGTCTGCAAGCGCTTTTATCTGCTCATACTGATCCTTCGTGAGCGGATCGGACTCAATCTTGTGACGAATCTCTTCCATCTGAGTGGCACTAAGAAGAAGGTTTCCGCCAGATTCTAAATCAATTTCACTGCGAAGCACGCATGAAGTGTGAAGTTCCCACAATGCATTCAGGCAAGCGACAAGTGCCTGCGCGATTGCGGTTGTATCATTCGTATTTGCAGTTGTATCATCTGGATTTGCGGTTATATCATCCGTATTGACACTGGTATCAGCAGTACGTTTCTCGTTTTCTTCTCTAATTTTCGTCAGCTTATTTACTGCCTGTAAAAGTGCCTCTCCTGCTGAGTTGCTATACTGGCCAATTGACTCTCCGTAAGTGACATTATCCAGAAATTCACGGCATATTTTTTCATAATATTCACAAGTTTCTGCCATGGACAGCTCAAGCTTTCCAAACTGATTTGCATCATTGTTTTTCTCAATCTCAGAGACAGCAAGCGGCTTTCTCAAGTCCTGCGTTTTATACCACTCCAGTGCATCCTCTAACCCATATGTACTATAAACCTTTTCCGGCTCAAAAAAGACAGAAGCCATCGTATAGCGTTTTTTCGCAAACTGACAAACATCCGCTTTGTTCCAATGCCAATCGCCAAACTCGCGTTTTGAAGTAAATGGAAGTATCTCTTCACAATTTGCTCCGCTATTTTGAGCATTGTTCGCAATTGCTACTGCCGCCTCTGCCTGCTGTATCATATCCTCTAATGCAAGCTGCGCAACATGTGTTGTATAGGAGCGCAAATCGGTCAGACACGTTTTTGCTTCTTGAATCAGCTTTCTCAACTCATTTTCTATCATATCAAAATCTTCCTCCTGAATCATTTCGCTACTGCGTTTCACTCAGTTTTTCAGCTTTGTTTTACTTATAATTTCACTTATCATTTTTCCTTTTTTCTTTTCAGTTTCTGACCTTGATTGTTCCGCTCACATGACTGCACTCTTCAATGAGAAATGGCACACGCTCATCCTCATTTTCACAATCGCATACCACATGATCAAGAGTAAGACCATCCACTCTTCGGATATCCGCAAATGCACATTGACTCCAATCTGGCCAATAATTCTCGGTCTGCTCTGGATACTCGGCTGGAATCTCCGCCACCTTCACACCACCGATGCTGTGATAAATCACATCGCGAAGAACCAGAGCACGGATTGTATGATTCTTTGCTGCATCAACACGAATGCCATTAAACTTTGGCTCGCCCATGACGTCATCGGTAAAACGATATTGCTTTTCACTCATGCATGCCTCGTCCACTGCGGTAAGTCCACTCACGCGAATGCGCTCCATCTTTCCCACCTCTGGCATCGCAGTAAGCTCCACGGAACTTCCCAGATCGTCCGGCTCGAAGCGCTGATTTAATAAGAAATACAGTGGTCTTCGCACATTTCGCATCGTAACATTTTCGATCAGAATGTCACGAATCGCACCACCCTCGGTACACTCAAGCTTAATTCCCTCGCGGTAAATTCCATGCATTGTGCAGTTGCTTATCACTGCATTTTGAATATCACCAATGGACTTTAAACCGATGCGGATTCCTGCGCACACGGACGTAAATGCGCAATTTGTGATATGAATATCCTCTGCTGTCCGACCGCTTGACTGCAAGCACAGATTGTCGTCAGTTCCTTTGATGTGACAATCGGATATCCACACATGACGGCAGCCATCAAAATCAAGTCCATCCCCATTGTAGCGTTTTTCATTTCGGATATCCACACCATGTACCCAGATATACTCGCTGTCAAGAAAACAAGTTGTCCACGCTGCGGCATTCATCAGACGCAAATGCTCCAGATGAAACTGCTTACAATTCAGAAGACGTAACATCATCGGACGATACTTATCCCCAGCATTTGGAAAGCTTTTTGCGTTTCCATCAATCATTCCATATCCAATCAGACCAAAATTCTCTGCATTCTGTGCAAACAAAAAGCAGCGATCCAACTCGGTCTCATTGCGATAGCGATTGTGATGCGTGTCTGTTCCATAATCCGCAATCTCTGGGCTTGCCTTTAACAGTGCAGACTCTGTAATTTCCAAATAGACATGGCTCTGTAAATATAAAGTTCCACTTAAAAATGTGCCATCCTCAAGCAGCACTCGTCCGCCGCCGTTTTGCGCACATATGTCAATCGCACGCTGAATCGCTACGGTATCTTTTGTGACGCCATCTGCCTTTGCGCCAAATTCCTTTGCTCTATAAACTGCCATTTTCTTTTTCCTCAAATTTCATTCATAATTCTATAATTATTCATAATTGTGTAATTATCCATAACCTCATTTGCAAAATATTTTTATAAAATTATAAGGCTCTAATCAATCACACATTTTTATAGGAGAACCAGTCAAAGTCTGCTGCTTTTCCAAATCCAGTTAGATCCTGACAGCAAATTCCTGCCATCGCTCCGGTAAACCAGCCCTCGTTGCATGCCTCATCCGACAGGATACTCGCATCAAGTACTGGACCAATCGACTTATAATTTTGATCACCCACCGCATAGAAAAACTGTGCCTTGTCATGATCGACAGTTGCTTTTAGATAGACAGGTTTTCCTGATTCAATCGGTATATATCCTATCGGATACTCATATTTCTTGTTTTCTGCAGTCAACAGCGTGATGCATTTTCCTTCGTCCTCATCAAATGTGACATGCAAATAAAAATAGTTGTCCTGATCATACATCAAAATCAAACCCGCCATCTGCTTAAACACCTCTGGCTCAAACTCCACGCAGGTCGCGGTCTCGAAGCAAAACTCTTCCCATCTTCTCGCGATCAGACTCTGATTAAATTTTGAAGAAAGTCCTTCCTGTCCGCGAAGACGTAAATAGCCTGGGCGCTCGGTGAGCGACCAATATCCCGGCGTGAGTGGCTGGCGAAGTGTCTGATAGACAACCGACAGACCAGACGGATCATCAAAATCATCAAACATGCCGTCATCCGATTCTTTCAGATTTTGCTGGTTTTTCTGTTCTGTTTGTTCTGCCTGAGCCGAAGCCTTATTTGCTAATTCATCCGGTACCTCTGTCTCCAAGTCAGGAAGCGTGGTTCCGTTTGCTAACACCAGCCAGTCGTCTTTCGTCCATTTCATTTTCTGGATGCACGTTTCTCTTCCGAGCGTGTAACGTCTTGCCCCTGCAAAGCGCGGCGCATTCTCTGGATTTCGATGCTCAAGTGCGCGGCCACACAGATGAACGGCATACCACTCGCCGTTTTGTGTCTCAACAAGATCACAATGACCAGATTTTTGAAGCAGAAAATCAAGATGCTCTCTTGCTGTCAAGATTGAGTTCCCCTCATACCACTCATATGGTCCCCATACATTTTTTGAGCGAAGAATCGACTGTCCGTGCAATTCTCCTGTACCGGTATCTGCCGCAAACAGATAGTACCAGTCTTTTCGCTTGAAAATGTGCGGTCCCTCCAGATAGACCTTATCCGCGCAAAAAATTTCTTTTACAGGTCCTACCATCTTCTTTTGCTCATCATCATACTCCTGCAACACAAGATGCCCTGTATATTTTTTCGGCACGCGATGATCGGTCACCATGCTAACAATATATTTTCTTCCATCATCATCGTGAAAGAGCGATGGGTCAAAGCCAAAATTATTCAGTGCTATCGGCTCTGACCATGGGCCAAGAATATCGGTAGCAGTCACAAGAAAATTAGTAGTATCATACATGTTGCAATAGAAGGACTTTACCACGGTATAAACCAGATAAAAGGTTCCATTGTCATAAGTAAGGTATGGTGCCCACACGCCCTGCGAAGCACCCACTCCGCGCAGATCTAACTGTGACTGGCGATTTAATGGTGAAGGCAGCTTTTCCCAGTGTACTAGATTTCTTGAATGGTGGAGGCTCACCCCCGGCCACCACTCAAAGGTTGAATTTGCTATGTAATAATCATCTCCCACCCGCACGATGGACGGGTCTGGATAAAAGCCTCTTAAAATCGGATTTTTTACTTTCATCTATTGGTTTCCTCTTTTCTTATGAGTGTTCCATTCTGGTATTCTTCTAACAGGACGCGAACGCTGCTCTTGGTCTGCGCATTGTTTCTGATCTGAGCGTCGTTCTTTGTCGGATCACTTTTTTCCATATTTTCGATTTCCTGTATTGAAACAATCTGCTCTCTGCCATCAGCAAGTGTTACTTTGATACTCCACGGTCCTGCATATTGCACAGACTGTATCATTGCATCCCCTTCATGTGGCTCGATGACACTTGCAAAACATGCGCTGGTGCCAGTCTGCTGCTGGAAAACGGTGCGTCTCTTGCCACTCTCGTGACCGACTGGATAATCACCGCCGATTACTGCATGGAAGCGCGTCGCATTCAGTCCATCCAAATCAAGTGTGATGATTCCCCACTTGTTTTTGTCCTTTGGTTCTGCCGGGATTGCTTTTGCAAACTCCTCTGCCTGGATGGTCACACGACCACCTTCATAATCCTTCCCAATGCCGCAGCCCTCATCGGTATTTTCACAGATGTAAGCCAATTCTGACATCGCAATCGCCCGATGATCTGCCATCTCAATCACCGGATCACCCCAGAAAATGGTTTTCAATGATTCATACTCGTACAGATCTCCCTGACGACCATCCTCGGTAAATACCTTTAAATACAGCTTTTTCACACCGTCAAGTGCAACATCAACCGTCTCTTTTCCGAGAATCCAGGCACCAAGTTTTCCCTCTGCGAGAATGACTTCCTGTTCATTAGCAGACTGTTCTGCCGATGCGGGTGCTTCGTTTTCATTCTCGCACACGGTCTCTTGTATCTTATCCGTATCCTTCTCCATCAGTGCACAAACCTTCCAGTACAGTCGCTTATTGACAAGGGCAAATTCTGGCGGGCAGGCAACCGCAAATTGCATATGAGATTGTTTATTGCTTGAAGCGCCAACATCGAACGTTTCACTCAAATCAGTTCTGTCATCTTGCTTCATCGGAACAAAATACAGATCAGTATCGAGTGTTCCGTACTCGTTATATGCGGTACGATTCTGCCATTTCCAGTCAAACTTCCAGTAATTATTATGCTTTTCATCATACTCGGTGTGAAACTGGAATTTTACAGCTGTGCCATCTTTTATTCCATCCCCTACTTGATGATTTCCGTCTCTATTTACCTCACTGTTTTCTGTATTATCTGTCTTATTACTTACCTCATTCTTTATCTCATACCAGTTGCAATCTGTAATAAATTGTGCGCTGCTAAGTGGGTCTTCTGATAGTTGCTCAGTATGACGCACAAGTGACAATGCTTCATCCATCTTTGTAAGACCTTGCAGATGATAAATGCACTGGAAATCATGGACAGCCTCTGGCTGACTGCTCTTTGCATAATCAAAGTTTACAACATAATCATCGGTAAGAACCGTTACACGTCTTGTAATGACAGGCTCTGTGAAACCACTTCGCATCGCATACTCTGGATGATTTTCTGGAATTGGAAAGCTACGCCCCTCCATCCACTGACGCTCCTCAATTGTCTTTTGCTCACCGACCGGCCAGCCACCATACGGCGGATAGCTCCATCTGCTGTTGTTCTCGACGCCAAATACTTGAATTGCATCGCCCGCATAGAATAAAAGCTGTTTTGGCGGTGCAGCCTCCTGCTGCTTGAGATCGACCGTCACCATGTTGTGATTGATTGACGTCTGGCAATAAAATTTATACATGAAGGTATGATAGCTATACCAGATATTTTCTGGATTCGTTAATGAACGTCCATAGCGCATCAGTCCATTCATGCTTGCCCGGTCATAGTGACCGTGCGCCCCGCCGTGAGAACCATATTTAAGTCCGACCTGAATCTGCTCACGTATCGGACGATCCTTTTTGTGAGAGCGAAGCACGACGGAACCGGCATTCTGCGCATAGCAGCTCTTTTCATACGGAAGCTCGTCTAATTCATATACCGGTCGTGTTTCTTCTCCAAACAGCACATTTCGCTCATCATCACCAAGTCTTGAAATCATATAGGCATACTCTGGCTTTTTGTACAAACGATACGCCAACTCATAGTCAAGTTTATAAAATGCCTTTGTCTGCGCGTTGCTTTTTTGCTCAGCAGAGTCGTTGATTCCCATGACGACACCTCGATAGTCATAAAAAGGAATCAGGCTGTCCCACAACATCTCAATACTTCGATAATTCTTTTCATTTTCACCCCAGATATCATTGGACAGACCATCAAAGCACGCCTCTGCTACACAGTTCGTTCTGCGATAAGCCGGTGTGACCTTAATGTCCTTAAAATTCATACCAAAGTGTGCCGCTGCAACCGACAGCTCAGACATCAGTCCTGCACACATCAAATTGTAGCCGATGGAAGCCTCATACCACCAGCCATCATCGAGCACACCCTTTGCCAATTGGTCGGCTGCGCCGCCCGATCCGTACAGAAAACGCTCCATGCGCTCCTTATCTCCTAATACGGCCGCGCTATAGACGGCTCCGGCAATCTCCGCAAGCAGCCAGTTCGATGCCTCTCCGCTGCAAATCTCTGCATCAATGTATTCCATATAGAAGCGCATTGTCTGCTCGATGTTGTTTCGATCTTCGTCTGTCCAGCCTTCCCAGTCATAAATCAAATCATACGCACACGCTGCACTCTTGAAAAATTCGCCGTCATGCACAAGCTCCTGATTGCCTGCGCGCGGAAGTCTGCGATATCCATCTGGTGCGCTCCACTCTCTTAAAAATGAAGCTACTTTTTCAGCAAAGCGTGTCTCTCCGCTGATCTTGTATATGATCGCACAGTCTCTTGCATGATGCGCATGAGCAGTGTCAAACAGATAATCGTTGTTAAAGTCAATTGACGGATATGACCATTCTTCTGCCGCCTTGTATGCCTTTTCATATGCTGTCTTTGCCCAATCCGCGCGGCTGATTTTCTGTCGAATTTCGGTTAAAAGATCCGGATCAAAAATAACACATGGATGAGGCAGCTCCCGCAATGCATACAGCGTAATCGTGCTGTCTCCCTCATTTTTTTTGTCTGCGTTTCCGATTACTTTCCACTTTGCATGTATCGGGAAGCACTCACTTGAGCCCAGTGCAAGCGTGTCGGTCATCAAAATAGACACCGTTACCTTTTTCCTTTCGGATGCGTCAAGATGCAGCCATCCATCGAAATCTACATTCTGCATTCTTGATTCCTGTCCATCTGCAATTTCAATTTGCGAGCTTAATTTCTTTCCATCTTCAACTTCTGCAACTTCAATCTGTGGCTTTAACTCTTTCCAGCCATCGTCCTCTGCTGACAGATGAACCATAACAGGTGTCCTGCACTCATTTTCTACTGTAACCGAGTACTCAATTTTTTCACCTGGCTTTGCCCACTTTGCACATACCGGTGTGCTGATGCTGACGCCATCGAATTTCTGGAAAGAAATCTCCTCAACTGAAATCTCCTCGACCGAAATCATATCTTTAGATCTCTTTTCAACAGAAAACGCACTGGCACACTTAGCCTCATCAAATATAGCACCTACACATTCCTCTGTTCGCTTTCGCTGTCCCTGCTGCTTTTCATAGACATGAACCTGTCTGACAAAACGATATTCACGAGCCCGTGAAAGCGGAAGTGAAAAATCTTCTTTTCTTAAATAAAACCACTGTCTGCTCTGCGTCATGCACACCTGCGCCGTAACCGGAGTTCGATGTACACTCGCATTGCCGATCAGCTTTTCCAATGTCATTTCAACAGTGACAAATACTGGAAGTTTCTCTTCCTTACATGTCAGGCACACGGCCAGCACTGGATTATGGAAATAGTCTTTTGTATTCTTATTATACTGAAAAAGTCCTCTGTAAAAAAAGCCATTATCCTCTGAGATCATTCTGCCTGTCCTCCCTATGAAAAAGGCGGGCGGTATTTCTTTCACACACCGCCCGCCTTCGCGTTACTCATCTCGATCTCGCTCATCTTTTTCTTTTTGATTGTAAATTCTGTTTTACTTGCTTGCCAGATATGCTGTCAGCTGCTCAACAAGTGCATCAACGACTTCCTGTCCGCCATTTTCCATAGCCTCATCAACGTTTGCCTTCAGCATCTCTTCCATTGTATCGTAGGAATTTCCATAGCCATCTACGCGGATACCGTGCAGCTTAACAGTTGCAACCATATCAGTAACAGCCTTGCACTGTGCAACAGAGGTAGCCAGATCAACATCAGAAGTATCGAAGTGGAAACCAGTTACTGGCATCGTAACAAATGTGGAATCTTCCAACTCATAACGTCTGTACGCAAGTGTCTCATCATCATAGTAAGTTCCAAGAAGTGCATAAGTTGGATTCCATGTCATACCATAACCACCAAACTGAGAATTGTAATCACTCAGAACATCTACCGTTCCTTCTTCCTCACCATATGCAAAGTCAACGCCCTCGATACCATACTGGATCAGATCATGTGCTTCCTGAGAGCCAAACATCCAATCAAGGAACTTCATTGTTGCATCAATCTTTGTAGAGGTTGCTGGAATTGCCAGACCATTGTTACCGGATCGGTCAGTCGGGATTGCACCCTCTTCCATATTACGAATGGAATCTACATATACAAAGTAACCAAGCTCTGCATCCTCATCTCCGCCTGCCTTCCAAGAATCCGGATAGGTACTGTTCTTTACGTAATCATCAAGTGTTCCGACAATTGATGCACTTAATCCACCCTCAAACGGAGTCTCATAATCAGTTACGCTTAAAGAATCTGGATCAATATATCCTGCATCCTGCCACTCAGCAAATTTCTCATAACGGTCAGCACCAAAATCACAATTCCATCCCTCTGGGAAATCCTTGAAATTCTCATCTCCAGAACCTTCTACTGCATAGCTTACCAGCTCGCCATCCTTTATATAAGTCCAGATTGTCAGACCCGCAGATGAGAAAGACTGAATCCCAGCCTGTGCAGAACCTTCGTAAGCCTCACCACAAACAGAAAGCTGCTGGAAGAAACCTCTTGCCTGAGATGCACCGTAAGGAATAACACCTGCATCCTTTGCTGCCTGCCAGTACTGCTCCATCTCATCATAGCTGTTGATCTGACCGTCAGTTCCTACGCCCCAATCCTTTGCCCAGTCTTTTCTGTACCATACAACCGGAACGCCATTTCCATAAGTCTCAAATAATGGAATATAGCACATCTTATCGAACCAAATATTTGCATTCATTACTTCTTCAGAAAATGCCTTTGCCAATCCCGGATACTCATCTGGGTTATTAAAATAGGAAGAAAGATCTGCATAGTAGCCTTCCGGTGCCAGATTCTTTAACTGAACCCACGCTGCATCAAAAACAAGATCCCAGTCATTTCCACTCGTAATCTCAAGATTTAACTTATCCTTATAATCAGAGTGCTCAACCCATGTGATATCCAGTGCTACGCCAACCTCATCCATGTACTCCTCTTCGTACTTTGCGTACACATCATCCCAGTTGTCCGGCTTTGGTCCCTTATGCAGAAACTTAATTGTTACCATGTTTCCATCTTCTGCTGCCATTGCGGTTACACCTGTACTCATTGTGCCAAGTGCCATCAGACCAGCCATCGCCATTGCCATTTTTCTTGTCATCTTCTTCATTCTTATTTTCCGCCTTTCTGGTTTGTCCCCCTCCTGGGGCTCCCTGTTTGGGTATGGCTCCATTCTAACTGAAAATTTTGAATTTTCAACACCACAAACTAACGGACTGTGCTTTTCTGTAGCATTTATACTATTTGCGGTCATTTTCTCTCGTTTCTCATATAGGAGCACATAGAACGAATATAAAATCATATAAAAAAGTATGAAAAGATACTATGAGTTGATTTTTTAACGATTTTCCCTAATGTGTAAATTTGAAGTCCACTTTTTACAGAGCAAATACTTGTCAAATTTTTATGCCAATGATACAATTACAGTAATTAAGTTCGGCTTTTTAACAATTATAAAAATTAAAAAAGGAAAGGCGTGGTCTTTTTATTATGAAACAACATCACTCTCCTCTTGCCCTCTATCGGCAGGAGCTAAAAAAACACTCCTATTTTAAGCAGCTTTTTCACACCTATGCGCTGGTATCAGCCGCCTTGTTTTTGATCTTCTCTGTTCTCATCACCTACTATGTAAATGATGACTACAGACATACATTGGCAGATATGCAGGAACGAAGTATTGACCGCGCTTATCAGCTGAATCAATCTGTTCTTCAAGATATCGCCAGCAGTTGCTTTAAGATTATGGAAGATGCCGATATGTCAGCTCTTCTTTACTCTACCGATTACACTGCAACGATGGGGCTGCAAGGACGTGAAATTTATGACCAGATGAAGCAGACCAGTTCTCTGATTCATTCGCTGTATTTCATCAATTTCAGAACGAACACGATTCTTGACACCTACAACCGCAGTCCAGTCGAAACCCATTACGATCAGACCCTTCTTACCTTTTTACAAGAACACACACCGAGCATCGCATTCTACTGTGGTCTGCCAAGATGGGTGTCTCGTGGTCCTAAATTCGCAGCACATCGTGTCTTTTCGCTCATTATCCATACATCAAAGTTGGGCGCGATTGTAGTTAATATTGACTGTGACGCCTACGAGGAGCTGATTCAGCTTGAGTCAAGCGATTACATTAATATTATTGAAGTCTGTGGCGACGGTGACGTATTGATCTCGTCCGATCCAGATCTTTGGGGCACAAATGTAAATGATGATGCTACCTACACCAAAATTACCGAGCGTGTTTCAAAATCCGGTTCTTTCCAGGAAGGCTCAAGCCTACTTAAAAATCGCATCGTATACCTGCACAACAGTGGTATGAATCTGACCTACTACTCTGTTTTCAATCAGAACGCACTCTATACTTCAAATCATTTGATCTGGGTTGTGCTGTTGTATGGCATCTGCTTTATCGCAGTTGGTCTGCTTGTGACATTCGGCGTGAGTGTGATTGTCTATAAACCTTTCCGCAATTTCAAGGAAAAGCTCACAAACAGCCCTGCCCTTGCACACGCTGCTGTCCAGACTGCGGATATGGATGATTTTACATATCTATCCGATATTTATCAAAACATCACCGCCGCAAATGCCAATTTGCAAGCAATGAGTAACAATTGGATCAAGGAAAAGGATCGCATTACCTTAAAGCGTCTTCTGACGAACGGAAGCAATGCAAACCAGATTTATCCACAGGAATATGAAGCACTAAACCAGTATTTCTGCCATACATACAGCCAGATTGTTGTCATAAACATCGACTTTTCTTCTCGCCAGAAGGAAGATTCCGGTGGAATCGGGCTTCTTCGCTACTCGATCAGCAATGTCTTTAACGAACTGATGGAATCCAAGGTGCTCTTTATTAACATGGACATGTTTTTCCCGAGCGTCATCTATTTTGTCAATCACGATGATTCGACAAATGAGACGCTGCGAAACATTTTACTTCAAGGACAGGAATTCATGCAAAGTACTTTCCAAATCACGCTGTCTATTGGCGTAGGTGAGCGTGTAAGTGACCTAGATGAATTGTCCTTCTCCCACCACAGTGCGCAAGATGCATTAAACCGTCGTTTCTTAACCGGAGACGGCTCTATCCATTTTGCGGATGAACTCTCGCTGCCATCTCCATCTGACGAGCACTATCCGTATGCACTTGATTCTGCTGCAATTGCCGCTCTGAAAAATACCGATTTTTATGCATTCTCAACGGCACTGACTGACTTTTTCAATCAAATTCGACAGTTCCATCTGGATCAGACGATTCGCACTATCCTTCAGCTTGAGGCAGCGATTCAGCGCTTTGAAAATGCAAATGAATTGATGGTTCAGACACTCCCGTGGGAGATCGCCATTTTGACTCAGCTGGATATCAACACCATCCAGAATTACCTTCTGAAACGTGGAAAACAGGACATCGAAGAACTGATGGAGATCAAGAGCCACAGCAGCGAAAAGCCAGAGCTGATTCAGACAATCCTAGAGCTAGTTGATTCTAATCTGTCCAACCCGAATCTGTCCGTTGTCTTTCTAGCATGTGAGGTTCATCTGTCCGTCAATTATCTTAGAAGCATCTTTAAAGAAAACACGGGCGATTCGCTTTCAAATTATATCATTCAAAAGAAGCTTGAACTGATCTGCCATCTGCTTGCTGACACGGATACGAGTCTCCAGGACATCAGCGATCAGCTCGGTTTTTCAACAAAGAACTATTTCTTCACGTTCTTTAAAAAGCATATGGGAACCACGCCAAACGAGTATCGAAAAGAAAAGAAAAAGAGCGTAGAATAAATATAAATTCAAGCACAAACATTCAGAATAACTCCAAACAACTCGAAAGCAAGTCCATCACAAAAAAGAGCACCCCGGCGGATGCTCTTTTTTATATGTTCAATTCTCATGATGTTGGGGTCAAAAGGCATTTTGACCCCTTTGATAGCTATTTCCTTTTAGCCCTTTACAGAACCAACGGTCAAGCCCTGTACGAAGAACTTCTGTAAGAATGGGTACAGTAAAATGATCGGTCCAATTGCAACGATAATGGTTGCCATACGATATGCGTAGGTCGGAAGTGTCAGGGAGTTCAATCCAACTGCCTCTGCCGGCTGGTTTGCTGCATAGTTTACCTGACGCAGAATCTGCTGAATCAAATACTGTAACGTATAATACTGGCTGTGGCTGGAGTCGATGTACAGAAGACACTTATACCACTCATTCCAGTAGGTCAGTGCGTAGAACAGACCAATTGTTGCAATTCCCGGAAGAGAAATCGGAAGGATAATCTTGATCAGAATCGTGATATCGTTTGCTCCGTCAATCTTTGCAGACTCTGCAAGGGAAGCCGGAATTCCATTGAAGAAGTTTCTCATCAGAAGAATATTCCATGCATTGCAGAAGCTTGGCAGCAGCAGAACGAGGATTGTGTTCTGTAAATGTAAGAACTTGGTTGTCAGCAGATAGTTTGCTACCAATCCGCCGTTAAACAGCATTGTAAAGTAGATAAACAGTGCCAGTACGCCTCTTGACTTGAAGTTCTTTACGGACATTGCATATGCTGCACCGCAGGTAAATACCATTGAGAGGAAAGTTCCGACAATTGTCGTTCCAACGGTTACAAGATATGCCTGCGGAATATCACCGCTAACGAATACCAGCTTGTACGCATCCAGTGAAAACTCGGACGGCCAGATGTTATAACCATTCTGAGTTAATGCGCGCTCTGCTGTAAAGGAGGAGCCTAAAACCAGCAGGAACGGAATCAGACAGATAATGGAGAATATAGTGATAAACAGGTAAAAGCCTCCATTCATCACACGATCGCTTCCCGTCATTTTAATATGCTTTTTCGCATCATATTGCATTTGCTTTTCTTTCTTTGCCATTTTCCTTTCCCTCCCTCATCAGAATAATGCAGAATCCGGGTCTAACTTCTTCGTCAGTGCATTTGTTCCAAGAACGATCACAAGACCCATAATGGACTGATACAGGGATACCGCGGAGGACTGTCCGATGTTGCTGGACTCGACTAACATACGGTACACATATGTATCAATGACATCAGTTGTGCGGTACAGCATGGTGTTGTTTAATACCAGGTTGTAAATCATACCGAAATCACCGTTGAAAATCTTTCCAATGCTCATGATAAACAGCATAACTGCAGTTGACTTTAACAGAGGAAGCGTCAGGTAACGAATACATTTGCCTCTTGTTGCACCATCGACTCTGGCCGCCTCGTACATCTCCTGGTCTAAGCCAGTGATCGTTGCCAGATAAACGATGGAACCGTAGCCTGCGCCCTGCCATACCTTTAAGAATGTAAGAAGTGCGGGCCATACGTCTGCATTCTGATAAAAATTGATTCGCTCAAATCCAAGTGCCGCTAAAAAATTGTTGATGAAACCGTTGTTTGTCTTTAAAAGTGCCTCACATAGAAGTGCAACAACGGTCCAGGAAATAAAGTGCGGCAGGATAACAACTGACTGTGTGATCTTCTTGAACCACTTGCCGGATACCTCAGACAGCGCAATCGCAATCAGAATGGATACCAGCATGGAGCTGATGATAAACAATGCATTCAGATATAAAGTATTAAAGGTTACCGTATAAAAGTTTTTGGAACCGAAGAATGCTTTAAAGTTCTTCAGGCCAACCCATTCGCTGCCCCACAGTCCCTTAACAGCTGAATACTTCTTAAAGGAAGCGATCAGGTAAACTAACGGGGCGTAGGAAAATACGCAGAACCAGATGACCGCCGGGAGTGCCAGCAGACACAGATATGGATTGTAGCGGATGTCATACAGAAGATTCTTGATGATACCCTCCCCCTTCTTACTGCGAGGGTTTGTTTTTGTTTTTGCTTTCATAAAGCTCCACCTCTCTTTTTGTTTTCTTGTCTGCATTGTAGCGCACTCTTTTGTGAAAAAAAATCCCAAAAGCTACCGCCCGTTACAGTCCGTTAGATTTTATAACAAATTCTGCGCCCGTTTTGCAGGGCGCAGATGCTTATGAATGTATTCGTTTAAAGTTCAATCTTTTACGATACAGTTTAAAAAGTGATATTTTGTACTTGCTTTTGCACCAGATACGATAAATTCACCATTGCCATCAACAGTGATGCAAATCTGCTTCTTTGCAGCAGATGGAGCAGAAGCTTTCTCACTCTCAGCACTTCCATTCCGATCACTTGCACTATGAGTGCTTTCATAATCATATGATACGAAATCATCCTCGTACAGAACGCAGCGACCTGTCGGATTCTCACCAAATGATTTTACTGTGATATCAAAAACGGTATCCTCTGTGACACACATCACAGGCTCTGCCACCGGAATCAGTGCGTCATCACGTGCAAAGACAATCATCTCGTTCCAGTCGGCTTCCATCACGAGTTTTCTTCCACCTACAATCTTTTCTCCAGTAAAGAAATTGTACCAGATACCCTCTGGCAGATATACCTCACGGCTCGTACCATCCTCAAATGTCAGCGGGCATATAAGAAGATCGTTTCCGAAAAAATATTCATCATCCAGATTTCTCGCTGCCTCATCCTGCGGATACTCCATTGCCACGGCACGCACCGGCGGCAGTCCAGTCCTCTGATACTCCTCAAACGCACTATACAAATACGGCACAAGCGACATACGAAGTTCAAACAATTTGCGGCACTCATCTGTATAATATAGCGCCTCCTCCATCAGTTCATTGTTTAAATTCTTCTGAATGTCTACCTGCTTCCACGGTGCATTCGGAATTCGCCAGCAATTTAATAATGCATGATCGGAGAAGCAAACTGTCTGCACACGACGAAGCAGATCGTTACCATTCGCACAGTCGCGCACTTCCGGCGCCCACAAAAGACCAGAAAACGGTGCCGTCACCATTCCGCGAATAAATTCTTTGTGGTTATAAAGATCGGAGTACAGCACGAATGGCATCGGCGCTGCGAGTGCACCGGAGGAGCGTACCTGTGAAAGTGTGCGGATATTCTTCTTATGGAAAACATTTTCCAGCATGTGCTGATAGAGCAGTCCAATCGCATTGTGCATCTGCTCACCATCCATTCCACCCGGAAACTCAGCGCTGTCCGGGAAGGACCAACACGACGGATTGTAATCCGAATTGTCACACTCATCAAGCTTGAATCCCGTGATTCCCTTGTCGATCAGCGTTTTTTCATGCCAGTCTCCAAAAATTTTACAGGTCTCGCCCAGTGAGAAATCGGGCACAAGACCGTTCCACACCTCATAATCGCCGCTGTATGGAACTAACTTTTCATAAATCTTTGCTGCCGGGTAGACAAATGCGTGCTCCCACAGATTGATGTGGTAATTGTTCTGCATCAGCTCATCGATCAGCGCCTGCGGCTCTGGGAAAAGATTGCTCCACTCATAGGTACAGGAATACGAATGAGAATGCCAACCCGGCTCCATACCAAGTACGTCAATCGGCATCTTTTCCTCACGAAACTGCGTTGCCAACTTCTTTACATGCTCCTGATCACTTCCGCCGTACACACGATACCACATGCCGAGTCCCCACATCGGAACCGCGCAGCCGCCGCCCGAAAACAAGTTATACCGCTGAACTGCCGTTTTGATGTCACCAGCAAAGAAATACAGATCAACGCCGCTCTCAGAAGGAATTTCAATAATTACCTTTCGTTGTTCCTCTGCGCGCTTAAATGCATACAGTGCTGACTCGCTGAATTCCTTGTGCGGCTGATTGACTTCCTTTTTCATTGCCGATGCACCCTTTGCAGCACTTGTTCCCATATAAAATGTTGCGTAGCGATAGGTATCTACAAATAGACCATATCCGGCAGTTGACACATAAAATGGCACTGGTGCATGGCTTTCTCCGGTGTCCATCTTCGGGTCTGAGTTCACCTTTATGTAGCGCTTTCTTCCTGCTGCATTGACGCTCTGAAGCTGCAAGCCAAATCCAAAAATATCCTCATTTGTATTCATCGGAAGTGTCACCACTACTCCGCGCTTCGTCTGCTTGATCTCGACAGCATCTGTGCCAAATGGAAGTTTCGGCTCTGTGGCTTGCTCTGCGGAAAGTGCGGACAGCGCTTCTGTCTTGATTTCGTTACTTCTGTGCGCAGTCGGTGTGCACGCAGATGGCGTTCCAAAACGCACCTTCCAGATGCCGGAAGCGACCTGCTCCCAGCATGGCTCTTGCTTTACTCCTGCTGTTCTTTCTTTTCCTGTTATTTCTGTTGTTCTTTCTTTCTGCGTTTTATTCGTCTCCATATTTTTCTTTTCCTTCCATATCAATAGCATTAATAGTAATAGCGTAAGAAAAAATCCGCCTGATGCCATCATTTTAGCATCAAGCGGACTTGAAAAATACTTTGATTCTTTACACTAGCTTATTTTTTGCAATATCATACTTAAAAAACATTTTCAAAATAGGTTGAATTTATCCTAATTTTTCTTATATAATAGATAATATAAATATTACTCATTAAAGGAGGTTCCCTATGAACATTAACACAAATAATCTTGTATCTATTACAGAAGCAAACCAAAATTTTTCACGAGTAGCACGTATGGTTGATGAAAATGGTTCTGTTATCATTTTAAAAAATAATGCTCCTCGTTACTTACTTGTTGAATTTAAAGCCGCAGAACAAGAACAGCTTGCTGATAACGAAGATTTACTTGCTATCTCAAACAGGCTCATTGAAAAAAATAAACAAGCCTATGAGGTTCTTGCCAAATGACAATCCTTTCAAAAGAACAAATTCTTATTCTTCATTCACAGCTGATCAAATCCACTGGCGGTATTGACGGTCTGCGTGATGAAGGATTACTATCAACTCCCCCACTCCTGTTTTCTGTGTAAATATTAAAAGGAGCTTGGAATCCGTCAAAATCCAGACACCTGTATCCAAGATAAAATAGCCAAGGCACCTGAGCGCTTTACACATTTCTCGTGACCAGGCAGAACGCATATATATTCCCGCAAAGATAGAGATTACTCCAAGAAACAGTGCAAACACCGCGAAGATACCCGCATGAAGATTCTCAGTTAAAAGCATCCTGTAAATGCCAGTCCGGTTTCCAATCCAAACCTTCGACTGTTCGATCGCACTTACCGCTTTATCGGATACATTGAAAAAGCGAATCGTCAGCTGTTCTCCGGTCGGCACGGCAAACATATGAATGGCTCCAGTATGCTTCTCTCCTGTTTTAAATATGCTTCTGCTCTCCGTAAAAATCTCGAAATGCTGCCAGCGCAACTGCCATAAATACAACAACGACAAGCGCCAATACATATCTTACCCATAATTCCTTTCCCAAAATCTTGTCTGTATTCTGTATTCGTATTCATACGTATTCTTATTTGTATTTAATATTAAATACGTTTCTCTTTCTAAAGCCAGTATAGCATAGTGGGCATGGCTTTTCAAGGGAATAAAAAAAGAGCCAGCTCTGACGAGTAAACTTCTCATTTTTTCTTTTACTGAATTTTCACCAAGCCGTCAAAACATTTGTTCTGTCTTTTTTCCTTTTAAGGCACAGACTTTCCTCATGTTA
>CAVCXB010000020.1:0-32182 GCA_963605535.1 Wujia chipingensis | reverse complement strand
CAAAAGCATTGTACAATGCTGCTCTTTTTCGTATCCGTCAGGTATTTACAGGATAGCGTGCATTGCGGTGGAGACGATCAAAGGTATCGCCTGTAATCTCGATGCCAAATTCGTGCGCGATTGCCGGAATGTGAATCAACTTACACTCAATGAATTGCCTTCACCGGACAACTCTTTTTGCATCGTCCGCATCGAATACACTCCGGACTATTTGGTGTTTCCACCGGGTCGATCGCCATCTGACAAACCTTTGCACATTTTCCGCAATGCACGCATTTTTCCTTATTGATGCGATATTTATATAATGATACCGGATTAAAAATTGAGTAAAATGCGCCAAGCGGGCAGATGTAACGACAAAATGGGCGATAGATAATGATGGAAAGAACAATCATTACAATTAAGATCGTATTTTTCCATGCGTACAGCCAGCCGATTGCGCTTCGCATCGACTTATTTAGCAGCACAAGCGGCAGACCACCCTCGAGTGTTCCGGCTGGACAGATCAGCTTACAAAAATATGGTGCTCCCTGTCCCATGATATCCGTGAGAAACAGTGGCAACAAGATGACAAAGACAAGAAAAATCACGTATTTCAACTTGCGAAGCAGCTTGTCTCCCTTAAAGGTACGAATCTTTTTTGGAAATGGAATCTTATTTAACAAATCCTGTATCAAGCCAAATGGACATAGAAATCCACATACAAGTCTTCCGATCATCGCACCGATAAAGATCAAAAAGCCAACCACATAATAAGCCATCTTAAAATTCCAGCTTCCAACAACAGCCTGCAAGGCACCGATTGGACAGGCGCCGACCGCGCCCGGGCATGAATAGCAGTTTAGTCCCGGGACGCAGGCGTTCTTGAGCTTTCCTGTGTAGATTTTTCCAGTAACAAAACCAGACAGGTGGCTGTTTGTGATGAGCGCCCATAACGCCTGTATGCCATGGCGCGGCCACTCGTTTATTTTATTTTTGTTTTTTGTTTTGCTTTTTGCCATATCTTTTGTGTTATTCTCTATTTTCTTTTCTTCTGTATCTTGCGTTTTCTTCTCTATTTTCTTTTCTTCTCTCTTATCCAATTCCAATACACTCCATACAGATATTGATTGCTTTTGTGAACACGATCGCCATCTCACCTCTGAAAATGCCAAACGCCATCAAAAGAAGTCCCACTACCGCCAGAAAGAGGCTTGTCCACTTCGAATTTACGGCCTTTTTTCTGTTCATTTTGCTTCCTCGCTTTCTCTTTTTTATTTTTCTTTTTTTATTTCTCTTCTTTTATTTCGCTTCTTTTGTTTGTATTGTTTCTGTCTTTACTCTTCGGTTGACTCCTGCTCGGATTCCTGTGTGGAATCTTCCGTTTCCATCTGCGCACGTGTCTTCTCTACAATTTCCTTCCATGACTCAAGGTCACGACTTCCAGAGTAGGTTTCGCCAACGATATTTCCATTTTTGTCGACAAAGAATGTCTCCGGGAATGCATTGATGCCATTCAGACGACTATTCATCATACCTTCATCTGGAATTAAGAACGGATAGGATGCGCCTGTCTTCTGCTGCAAAATCTCGGCTTTCTTTACTGTATCCTCATCTTGATTGCCATCTGCGCCTACTGTGTCAAGTACCACTCCAACTACACCGACACCACTGTCCTTTAACTCCTGATACAGCTTTTCTAACTCAGGAATTTCCTTGACGCACGGAGAACACCATGTTGTAAAGACATTTACAAGAGTCAGATCATAATCCCGAAATACGTCTTCGGTATACGTCTTTCCATCAATTCCGGTCATCTCAAATGATCCGAGAGAAGATGTATTTTCTGCACGTTCTTTCTGTGGCTGATCAAATACGGAAATCTGCTGAAACTCTGCCATATCAGTAAATTCCGTCTTGATCGCTTCTACTTCCTTGACCAGCTCTTCATCTGCATCCTTGTTTACACTCAGATAATAAGTATACGCGCCATCGCCGCTTTCTCCTAACTTTGTATGCTCGGTGCAGCCCGTGATCTCATCCAAATTTTTTGCAGACTCTTCATCATAAGCACCGATCATGCCGATTTTATCAAGGCTTGCAACCCACTCATCGTATCCGGTTCCCATCTTGTCGACCTCTGCCTCACGCTGCTCCTTGGTCATCGTACTCCAGCTAAGATAACCATACTTCCACTGTGTGCCATCCTCATTCCAGTCTTCTGTGCTAAGCATAGCCACATTCTTTTGTTCCATCTGCTTTAAAAGTTCCTCTGGAAGTGTCAGATTCATTCCCAGAAATGGCAACTCATATGAATCCTGTACCTCCCATGCAACATCAGATGGCTTAAAGGTGCCAGAAATCAGATCACTTGAAATCTCACCATCTTCCATTGAGATTACCTGACCGTCCTCCATCATAATGACCTGGCTGTCGCTTTCCGATTCTGTGCTGCTCTCCTCAGTTGTCTTTCCTGCTTTTGTAACAGAATCTGCTGTGCCCTTTGCAAATACGGCACTGGTTCCCATTGGAACCATGCACAATACAGTCAAAACTGCGGTTACGGTTGTATTGATTCTCTTTCGATTTGTTTTTGTATTGGTATTGATGGTTCTCTCTGCATTCTCTGTATTAATTGGATTACTATTGATAGTTCTTCTCATCATTCACTTCCTGCCTTTCTGCGTATTCCCGCGGTAACATTGCACGATATATTTGTGTGGTATGTTTCTGCGGTATGTTTGTTTTATTTGTTTTGTATAAACCGATTCTATCACATGAGGTATAAAATCTGTGTTAAGAAATCCAATAAAATTTTTATTTTTCTTATTTTCGAGCAACTATCGATTCGAAAATTACCGTTCAAATCCTTTTGGCATTTTATCAAATGTTTCATTTGCATTCTGTGCAAATTCATTTATACTATAATTTATATTATCAAAAAAGCAGAAAGGTCAAAAAACGATATGCACATATTGATTATAGAGGATGAAATCGCACTCTGTCAGTCCATCGCGGAAGGACTGCGCATGGATGGCTATGAGATTGACACATGTTTTGACGGAAATGAGGGACTGGATCTTTGTACTTCTGAGAATTATGACTTGATTTTACTTGACTTAAATCTTCCGGGAATGGATGGACTGGAAATTCTGCGGCATTTTCGCCGCATGGACGATTCCACCCCTGTCTTGATTCTCTCTGCAAGAGGTCAGATTCAAGATAAAGTGGAAGGACTTGATCTTGGTGCAAATGATTACATTACAAAGCCATTTCATTTTGAGGAGCTTGAGGCGCGCATCCGCAGCCTGACAAGGCGTCGCTTCGTTCAGGAAAATGTCTGCCTGACATGCGGTCGAATTTCATTTGACACACGCACCAGACAGGCAAACATCGACGGAGATGTACTTTCCCTCACCCGAAAGGAAAGCAGTCTTTTGGAGTATTTCCTGCTGCACCAAAATCGCGTGATTAGTCCAGAAGAATTGATTGAGCATATCTGGGACGGCAGCGTGAACAGCTTTAGTAATTCGATTCGCGTTCACATCTCTTCGCTGCGAAAAAAACTGCGTTCGTCTCTTGGCTATGACCCAATTCAAAATAAAATCGGGCAGGGCTATGTTCTGACAGGAAATGATTAAAAAAATGATGAAAGAGCAAAGATGAAAAAGAATGGATAAAAAGAAAATGTTTGAAGGGAAAAATTCAAAAAGAAAGGTTCAAAAGAAAATGGAAAAAGCCAAAAAGAAACGACTCTTTTTTTCAAATTTACCACTTCAGTGGCGTCTGACGCTTGTAACCGCGCTTCTTGTGGTTGCAACCTGTATTTTAATGTTCTTTTTTCTGGGACATTCTGCGATAAGCGGCATGGATGATTTGCAAAATTATGTGATTGAAATTGATTCGACAGACACTGGTACCCCGGTTAAATTCAGCGTTGATCCGAAATCGCTGTTTCCGCAGCTTGCCGAGCAAATGGAAGAGACAAGACGCCTTTTCATTTTGAAGAGCCTGATCGCAACACTCATCATTCTTGCTGCCGGAAGTATTTCGACCTATTTTATCACGCGCCATGCATTGTCTCCGCTTCGTCACCTCAGTGAGAAGCTTCATCTGATTCAGGCACAAAATCTGTCTGAGCCGATTGCTGTGCCAGATACACATGATGAACTCTTTGAGCTGACTTGTGCATTTAATGACATGCTCGCCCGTCTTGATGCAGCCTTTACGGTGCAAAAGCAGTTTGCCGCAAGCGCCGCCCATGAACTTCGCACGCCGCTTGCTGTTATGCAAACCAATTTGGATGTCTTTGCACGAAAAAAGAAGCCACAAGCGGATGACTATGAAACGCTCTTTTCCATGATTCGCGAACAGACCGAGCGCTTAACCCATTTATCCAGCGTTCTTCTAGACATGACTGGCATTCAGACCGCACCGCGCACGGATCTCATTTCGCTTGCGGCACTGACGGATGAGGTGTTTTGTGATTTGGATTGCATTGCCGCTGATCATCAGATTGAACTACTTCAAGAGGACGGCGACTGCACTCTTACGGGAAACTATTTGCTTCTTTACCGCGCCGTATATAATCTTGTGGAAAATGCGATTAAATATAACCATCCGGGTGGCTCGGTGACCGTCAGCATCACGCAAAAAGAACACACTGCCGTCCTGTCTGTGACCGATACCGGCATCGGTATTTCAAAAGAGAATCAAGACAAAATCTTTCTTCCATTTTTCCGCGTGGACAAATCGCGCAGCCGTGCCATGGGCGGTGCCGGTCTTGGTCTGGCACTCGTGAATGAGATCGTCAAGCACCACAACGGGCAGATTCGCGTGGCAGATAGCAACAGCGCAGGGACTACAGGAGTTACAAAGACTACGGAATTTGCAGAGGCTACGGAATCTGCAAAGGCTACGGGAACTACCATTGAACTGACGCTTCCGCTGTCACCAACTTTTTCCCATAGCCTCTCTGATTCCTGACAATCGTCTTACGCTTCCTTTTGCTCTGCCTCAAGCTGTGCGGCAAATTCTTCCTCTGGCAGCGGCTTAAAGTAGTAGTGGCCCTGAATGTAATCGCAGCCACAGTCTCGTAAAAAGTCGGCCTGCACCTTGTTTTCCACGCCCTCTGCGACAAGCTTCATGCCAAGCGTATGAGCCATGGCAATGATGTAGCGCACAATGTTTCTTGTCTTTTCGTTTTGCTCGATCTGACGCACAAAGCTCATATCAATCTTTAAAATATCGAAATTATAATTCTGGAGCATGCCAAATGAGGAATAGCCACTTCCAAAATCATCCATCAGCAAATCTGCGCCATGTTCCTTTAGCGTATTTAATGCCTGATTTCGGTCATTGGTAATCGCCGCGTAGGACGTCTCTGTGATCTCGAGTCTTGTCTTAATATCAAGCGCCTTACATTTTTCCAACTTACCGCCAATCCAGTCGATCATGGATTGATCATAAAAATCCATCCACGACAGGTTCACGGAAACCGGGACGATTCGCTTTCCCGCCAGCTTCCGATCAATCAAAAAGCTGCTGACATGCTCCGCCACATAGCGATCCAGCTCGGAAATATGGCCATTTTCTTCCAATGCCGGAATGAAAACACCCGGCGAGATAAAGCCCCTCTTTGTGTGTTTCCAGCGAATTAGTGCCTCCGCAGACACAATCTTTTCCGTCTGTGTGTCCACAACAGGCTGGTAATACACCTTAAATTCACCCAGCTGCAAGCCCTTCGTCATCTCGTCGACCAGATTTGCCTTGTTAATGTAGGAACTCTTCATGAAGTCATCGTAAATCTTATACGGCTGTACATACTCATCGTGAATGTACTTCTTTGCAGCCTTTGCCAGATCGATCATCTCGGCAATGTTGTCATCGCCCTCCTCGATCAGGTAAATACCGCATCGCTGGTAAATTGAGATAACTTTATTATTTTCTAAAATCTTCTGCTCACACAGGCAATCAATCTCTTCATAAATCAGATTTTTCTTTTCAATCAGACAGGCAAAATGGTCGGCCTCGACACGCGCCGTCAGCACCGGATGAAGCGCCGAATTTTCGATCAGCTTATAAATCTCGCGCAAAATCATATCGCCGACTTCGATGCCAAATAACTCATTGATGGACTTGAAATTGCGAATGTTAAAATAAAGAATCGCATAATTTTCCGGGCATCCGCTCTCCTTGAGCACACGCTTTGCCTGACGCATAAAGCCCTGACGGTTATAACCGTTTGTGACCACATCCTTACCCGACAGCTCCGTGATATCCTCCACGGCACCAATTAACAGGCCAAATTTTCGATTCAGATATAGATAGGTATAATTTTTCAGGCGCTTTTCCCCGCCCGCTTCCTGATGAATGGTAAAGGAATAGCAATCCTGTGTCTTTAACTGCTCACAGATCATATCAAGCGCTGTGGAACGCTTGAAAATTTCTTTTTCCTTCTGCGGAATTGTGTTTGCAAGAACCTCTTTCATATAAGCATCGTAATCGGTTCGCTCTTTATGGTAATTGTACGTGTTCAAATTGTCTGGTGTATCACATGCGAGCAGACGCTTCTTCGCATCAATGATCATGACCTGATCAAAGTTTTTCTGATACATCATACTAGCTATCTTCTCCGACAGAAAGATTCCCGTAATATCTATAAATTGCAAAATACCCTCAACATCGTCAGTAACGGAATTGTGAACCATCTCGAGTGATGCACGAATGACGTGAACATCACCGCTGTCACGATCGAGCATGGAGATGTCTATGGATACGGTAGACTGTCCCTGTGCAAATGCCTGAAGAAGTCGTTCCTTATTGAAGAATGCAACCAGCTTTTCTTTCTGTGATTCGTGAATTAAATACTGGCTCAATCGCCTGATATAGAATTCAATGCTTTCCATGTTGTCGAGCAGATTCATCGAAAGCTTACGCACAGTACTGGTCATGCAGATGCCCTTCGTCACGTTGATGGATACCATGCCAATGGAATCGTTGCTTCGGCGCATCACAACATCGAGCTGCTTTAAATAATCGTCGTTTAAATCACGCACATACATCAAAACAACCTGATTGGTATCGCTGTACTCGCTGCTGCGGATAATCTCCATGGAAAACCACTTGAACTCGCCATGAACACTTCTACGATAATGGACGCCAATGCGCTCCTTGCCCGATGCAAACTGTTCCTTTAACCACTCCGCATCACAATATTGGAGATATTCCTCCAAATCTTCCTCATGGACATAGCCTCTCTGCGCCAGATACGTCAATCGTCCAGTAAAACTCTGGATTCGGTCGAGCTGCTCTGCCGTATCCTCCTCGCCCTTTTTGAGCACCATATAGTTGTCGTTCGTCAAATTTATCTTCAAGATCCGATAGAAGAAACTCGATAGCATTCCGATCGCATCTCTTAAGTTTCCTCCAGATTTATCGTACAGGGCAATCGTATTATGTACGCGTCTTTTTACCACTTTCATATCAAACGGGTGCGCAAAGTAGTCCGCTACGCCAAGCTCGTAGGCCAGACGTATCGTCTTATCCGTCGAGTCTGCTGATATGCAGATGACCGGAAGCTTCTCAAGCCATAACCTGTCCTTCATAATCCGAAGCACTTCGGTACCACTCATATCCGACATATTCATATCCAGCAGCACAAGGCTTAATTCTTCGTGCTGTTCATTCATGATTTGAATTGCAATTGTTCCACCCTCTGCCTGGAGAATTTCATATTCATCTTCAAGCATATCGGAAAGAATCTCACGATTCATCTCAGAATCATCCACAATTAGTATTTTGCATCTCTCTCCACTCATTCAGTTTCTCTTTCTGCAGTTGTCATAACTGTTTGCATCTGCTGTTTGTTTTTCCTGCTTGCATTCGCTTTTTGTTATCTTGCTTTTTACTTTTTTGCAGTTTCACTTTTTTATTATTGCTTATATTTTATTGTAACACAGAATGGGCGGTTTTGCTATCTTATTTTTAAAAGAACAGCTCTGACGAGTAAACTTCTCGGAAGGCCACTGGGGACGGGGAAAGTGGCACTGAAGTGCCGCATTTTCCCGTCCCCGATGGCCCTCGCACAGTTTTTTATTACAGCATACCTTTTACCGGGTTGCAAACGCTTCTCCGATGGATTCAAGTGTCTTGATTAAGCATCTTCTTGGTGTTGCCATGCACACACGAGTAAACAGTGGGCTGTCGTAATCGCTTCCCTCACCAAGACACACATGAGCCTTCTTTACAAGAAACTCAGTTAGTTCCTCTTCGGTAGAAAAATATGCCGACCAGTCTATCCACAAGATATAGGCACCCTCGCCGCCACACACCTTTGCTTGTGGCAAGTGCTTTGCAAAATAGTCGCGCAGCACACATATATTTTCCCAAACATACGCATTGGACGCATCGACCCACGCTTTGCCCTCCTCGGTATACGCAGAGAGCACGCACTCATACACACACGGATCGAGACTGCCGTAGTGGTCACGGGTACGTCTGTCGATGAAGCGAGCGCGAAGTTCGTCATCCGCGATCAAAATATTGGCATGGTTCACGCCCGTAAAGCCAAATGATTTTCCAAGCGAAGTAGCAACAATCGCATGCGGCTTTGCACCCTTGATATCAAGATAACATGGGCAGGTCAGTCCTTGGTAGCAGTTATCCGAAAAGATCTCATCGGAGTAAACGGTGACATTGTAGCGCTCCGCTAATATAGCTATTCGTTCTAGTCCTTCCTTTTTCCATATCTGTCCGATAGGGTTATGAGGATTGCACAGCACAAACAATTTGTTATGTGGATCGGCCATCGCAGCCTCAATTGCAGCAAAATCCATCTCATACGAGCCAGCATTGGCATCATAAATGAGCGGACACTCCACCGTTTTGCGATTTAAGCGGTCTGCGGCCTGACGATAGCGGTTATACACCGGTGTGGTGATGATCATTCCATCTTCCGGGTCTGGACAAGTCAAGCGAATCGCGGTTGCCAGGGAATAAATCGTTCCGAGCGTCGTGACAACCCACTGTGGCTGCAAGCTAGTGTTTCGGTTCATCTTCATCCAATTGACTACTGCGTTTCGATACGCATCATCTGGCAGTGTAAAGCCATACAGTCCGTTCTTTGCGAAACGGATGACTGCTTCCTCGATAACTGGCGCGCTCTTAAAATCCGGCTCGGCACCGTCCAGACTGATATTTCCTGCTTCGACGACCTCAGGCGGCGTCATCATTCGCTTTAAGTTTGCGCCCGGGCGCGAAACAAGCGTCTCAAAATCGAATTTCATTACTGAATTGCCCTTTCGTACACATATTTTGCACTTGCCACATCCTCGATTGCAAGACCAAGTGCATCAAAGATGGTGATCTGCTCGTCATCGGTTCTGCCCGTTGCCTTGCCTAACAGCACTTCTCCGATAGAGCCAACAATGTGATCCTCCTTGATCAGACCTTCCTGCAATGGAATCAGGTATTCACCGCTCTCGCGCTTTGTCGCCTCGGTCTGATCGGAATACAGGCGTGCTGCGGCTACCAGATCAGATGAAACCTCTCTGGTAGTTGGTGTGAAGGTGCCGACTGCATTGATATGAGTGCCCGGCTTTACCATCTCTTTTGTTAAAAGCGGCTCCTTGGACGGTGTTACGGTACAGATGATATCCGCATCTGCGGCCGCTTCCTTAACAGTGCTGCATACGGTAACCGGAATCTGGTACGTTTCCTGCATTTCTTTTGCAAAGCGTTCTGCTGCCTGCGGGAACAGGTCGTAGACAGTCACAGAAGTGATGTCACGAATCTCGCGAATCGCAGCCAGATGGGAACGCGCCTGTGCACCGGCTCCAATCAGTGCCAATTTGTGTGCGTCTTTTCTGGCTAACAGGTCCGTAGCAGCAGCACTGACGGCACCGGTACGAATCTCGGTAATGCTGCCTGCCTCGATCATACCGGCTACCGTGCTGTGCGCCGACTCAAACAGCATCACATAACCGATGTGAGACGGATACTCTGTTCCCATGTTCGGTGCAAATGCAGAGATGACCTTTGCGCCAAAATATTCGCCAACGTATGCCGGCATGAAGCCAAACTTTGCCGTATTTGGCATAATCGTGATCAGACGTGCCGGCTGCGCATACTCACCATTTTCAAGACCTTTTAGTGCCTCTGCCATCAGCCGGATACAGTCTTTCGGCTGCAGAAGTTTTCTTACTTCTTCCTGTTCGATAATCTTCATCTTTTTTAACCTGCCTTTCTGTTTTTTTCGTAATCTGCTTTTTTCGCCTGTTTTTCTAACCTGTTTTTTCCAGTTTTTCGTTTCTGTACTGTTTTTATTTTTGTCTCTGTCAGCCGCTGATTTGCAAGGAACTTACAAGCATCGCCGGGCCAGATACGGTATAGCTGTCATACATAACAAGTGGATTTATCACACGATCACTTCCAAGCAGTTCAACATTTGAAAACAACTCTGCCACATTTCCAGTCATTGTCATACCTTCCATGATGCCAACCGGCTTTCCGTCCTTGATGCGCACGGCCTTACACGGAAATGCAAAATCACCGGATACAACGTTTAACGCATGGAACTGGTCATAATTTTCAAATACGTACACACCGTCACCGCAGGTCCGGAGCAGATTCTCTAAGCTCGCCTTGCCAGACTCGATGGTAAAGTTCTTCGGCATAATCGCCATATCTGTGTGAATATTTCCGCTAAGAAGCGTCTTGCGTCCTGCATTACCTGTGGAACGTATGCCCGCCTTTTCTGCCGTAGACAGATTGTGCATCCAGCCCTTTAACACGCCATTTTCAACAAGTGTGATATCTCGGCTTGGCACGCCTTCGCAGTCCATTTCCCATGAGAAGCCGCACTGCACACGATTTGCCGAATCGGCACCGCCCTTATAATCGCGAATTGTAATGCAATCTGAAAAGATTTTCGTGTTTTCCTTTCCTGAAAATGGTGTCGCACCACTCTGCGCACACTTTGCACGAAACATCTGCCATGCAGTGATTAAAATATTGTTAATGGCTTGTGAAGAAAGCACAGCACGATATACACCTGCCTCTGCCGGGATAGTCGGTACTTCCAGGAATCTTCGATTGGAAAACTCATGGATCAAAGGTTTGGGTGAGAGTTCATCAAGTGTGAGTGCACACGCATATCCCTCGTATCCATCGACTGCCACCTCTGCCGCAAAGCGGCAGACAGAAGCTGTTTCTTCTATATTATTGGTGTTCACAATGCCCATCGTAAGAATCGTCTGGGAAAGGTTCAGACGAACCGAACGTCCAATGCCTTCCTCTAATTGTCCGGCAAGGGATTTTGCCTTGTTCTTTAATGTTTCGACGGAGATGAGCGTTTTTGTCTCCCCGCTATTGGAAACGTCTGTTTTATCAGTCTCCCAGTAATCTGCACTTGCCATCGGCTCTGCTTTTTCTGCCGCAGAAGCCTCGCTGTTTGTAAATGCCTGTGCGATCACCTCTGATGCATCGGCATCTAGCTTTTGCGTATAAACCATACCCGTCTTTTTACCAGACGCACGCACAAAAAGCTCGGTCTGCTCGCTGCAGCTCATCGGGCCAATCTCGGAACCTATTATTTCAACGGAAAGCTTTTCCTGTTTTTCCGCCTCTGCCTCTGCCGCCAGACAGCCGCTTGGAAGAGACTGCATCGCTGCCTGATACGCTTTTAATTCTCTCATACATTCTTTCATAAATAAAATCCTCTGGTTTTTCGTGGAAAAACACTTCCTTTGGATGGTTGGTAGTTGACATCTTTGCCTTTTTGCATTATCTGCTCTCGAAGTCTGTCACAAAATTTATTACCCAATCGCCATATGGGAAATGCGCACCATCGGCTGCGGTGTAGTCGTCGGAATCAGACCGGAGCTCGCTCCGCAAAAACCGCCCTTTTCGTACTTCATCTTTTTGCCGACGCGGTCAATACGCTTGATTACATCAATTCCGTTTCCAGTCAGCATCAAATTTTTTACCTGATGGTCTCGGTCGATCTGACCATTTTTGATCCAGAAGCCTTCTTTTACTTCAAGAGAAAACTGCATACCGCCAAATCCGCCGCCGATGCTTTCCACATACAGACCGTTATCCACACCGCGCACGATCTCGTCCTCATCGTCATTTCCCTCTGCCAGACAGGTATTTGTCATTCTGGATACCGGTGCATAGGTATAATTTTGTCTTCTTCCGCTTCCTGTGCTTGCCATTCCAAGAACCTTACCATAATAGCGGTCACACATATAGGATTTTAAGACACCGTTTTCGATCAGAACATTTCGCTGCATCGGATGACCTTCATCGTCAATGGCTGCGGAACCGTACTGACCCGGCAGTGTTCCGTCATCGACAAGCGTAACTTTGTCGCTTGCAACTTTCTCCCCGATCTTATCCACAAACGCACTGGCGCGATGCGCAATCGCAATCGCTTCAAGCGAATGACCGCAGCTCTCGTGCCACAGCGTTCCGCAGCCGCCCGATGCGAGTACAACCGGAACGGTGCATGGGGAAACGGTACCTGCCGTGCGGATTCGGTCGGCACGCTGTACCAT
The DNA here is from genome assembly GCA_963605535.1 of Wujia chipingensis. Classification (GTDB taxonomy): domain Bacteria; phylum Bacillota; class Clostridia; order Lachnospirales; family Lachnospiraceae; genus Anthropogastromicrobium; species Anthropogastromicrobium chipingensis_A. The sequence goes on along the minus strand of CAVCXB010000020.1, from coordinate 19,643 downwards.
GTCAGCCGCAAAGCCAGTGTATGCGGATTCGTCATCATATGCCTCAAAGCCGGAAGCCTTCGTATAATCGTCCCATGTGCCATATGCATCGGCTCCGTCTGCGACAACGGCACGCATACGCATTCTTGTGGTCACGCGGCGATCCGTTGTATAAAGACCTTCTGTATTTGCAATCAGCACGCGCTGGTCGGTATCAAAATAATTTAAGTCCAGTGAACGCACATTTACGCCTGCGCTTCTCGCGGCCTTATCTGCCTTTTGAAGTACATTGATCTTGTCCTGATTTTTAATCTGTGACGGATATTTTACTACCGGGCACGGATTGTGCCAGAACTGCTTTGTCAAGACAATTCCGGCAGATGCTGCGCGCTTTTTTATTTCCAGCATCTCGGCACCCTTCTCCACCAGATCCAGCAATGCCTGCTTTGTCACCTGATTTGTATACAGATATACATTGGAAAGGCCCTGTATCAGATACAGACCTACTCCGCAAATGCGAAGGCTCTTTACGCCCTGAATCACGGTTTCGACACATGGGATGTTTGTCTCTTCTCTGTCCTCGAAGAACAGCTCGGCAAATTCGATGCCACGCGCGGACGCGGCCTCTAATACCTGTCTGATCTCGTCCTTTTGAATCATCGCATTCTCCCTTCTTTTACAGTGTATTTTTCTTTATCTCTCCATTGATCATAACGAGGCGCACATGATCTGCGCTTGCAAGCAGCATAATATCCTCTGACGGATCGCCGTCTACTACAACGAGATCAGCAAGCTTTCCGGCTTCGAGGCTTCCAAACTTATCATCGGACTTCATCAGATACGCACCGTTGATCGTACCTGCTTTGATGGCTTCCATATTGGAATAGCCGCAGCGCGTCAGGCTGTAAAACTCTTTTCCGATCTCGTGATATGGTGTATTGGGGGAGTTGGAATAATCCGTTCCGAGCGCAACGCGAATGCCATATTGATGTGCCAATGCAAAGGAATGCTTGGATGCATCGCCGAGTGCCTTGGCTTTTCTCATCATATGCTCCGGCAGACCTTTCATGTCGGCAATACCGAGCGATACGGAAAGTGTAGTGACGAGTGGAATGTTCTTCTTTGCCATCAGCTGTGCACACTCCTCATCCAATAATACGCCATGCTCGATGCATTTTACGCCGTTTTTGATGGCCTGCCTGGTACCTTCCGTTCCGGTGCAATGCGCCGTAACGTAGGTGTTGTGACGTGCTGCCTCCTCTACAATTACGCGAATCTCTTCCGGTGAAAATTCAATATCATTGAAATCATCGACTGCGGAAGACACACCGCCCGTCGCACAGATTTTGATAAATTGTGCTCCCTCGCGAAACTGCTGTCTGGTCTTTCGATAGCAATCCTCCGGACCGTCTACAATACATCCGATCAGGTCATGCTTATTGGATTCCTCCGGTGTCAGCATCGGATTTAAATCACAGTGACCGGAAGAAATGCTCATGACTCTTCCACCCGGCATGATACGCGGCCCTTTGATCAGCCCTGCCTCAACCGCACGCTTTAATGAGGCACCAAATGCACTCATATCACGCACGCCTGTCACACCGGCATCTACCAGATCTTCCAGATCGCGCACAGTTGTCAAAAGCAGATCATACGGCGTATCGCCTGTCTTGTGAATACTCTCGCTTCCGCAAAGGTGCGCATGCGCATCAATAAAGCCCGGCATAACGGTCTTTCCTTCCAGCTCAAAAATCCGCGCATCCGAGTCGGTGCATTCACGCTTTTCTCCGACATATACGATATGGTCATCCTCGATCTCGACCATTCCGTTTTCGATTGGCGCATCCGATACGGAATCGATGACTCTTGCATAAATGATCGTTCTCATGTCATTTTCCTCCCTTTTGTATTGAAATTTTCGCAGAAATCACGTACACTTGTCTGACAAGGAGGTTTCTTCTATGACTACTGCAAAAGATTTATTATCGCTGCCGTCTCTGTCCCACATGAAGCTAATCGGCGGAGCCGCAGGTCTCTCACGGACGGTCACTTGGCCATACGTGATCCTGTGTCCTCCGATCGGAGAGTGGGTGAGCGGCGGTGAATTTTTGATTTATTATGGTGCAAACTCCGTCGTGGAAAAGGTGGAGCTTGCCCAGCTGATACGCGACGCAGCCCAAAACGATGCCGCCGGCATTCTGTTTCTTGTCGGCCGCCACTATATCCTCGAGGAAAATCTCGATGACGATATTAAGCGCTTGGCCGATGAGTTAAAGCTTCCGGTTTTCTCGCACACAAGCCGCGCCTACGTAAACTCCATCACAAAGGATATCATAAACTTAATCGAGAACCGTGAAAAGGATTCGATGATTGCAAATACTTTCTGGTATTCGCTGTTCTTTCAAAATACGGATGTCGATGAGCTTTCAACACTCAATCAGGCTCTGTTTCTCGGCTATCTGCCCAGCTACAAATATTGCGTATATATCTTTGAAATGATGAATGCTACCGAATATTTTCAAAAACAGGAATCCACACACGGCTCATCCTTTACCGAGACGCCATCTGAATTTTTCCGTATGCTGGCAAATAAGCTTGGCTACATCGCATCTAAGGAAACCGGCAGCAACTGGCATGTCGCCCGAAACAGTTCAAATGTTTTCGTACTTCCTGTCAATACCGATTCTCAGGAGCAATCCGCGGATGCTTTCTTTGAATCACTGGTGCTTCGCATGGAGCAGCAATATCCCGGCACCAAATTTTGCACCGGAAAAGGCAATGTCCGCTCGCGTCTTTTTGGCATCCGCGAATCTTTCATTCATGCAAAACGAAGCCTGCTTGCATGGAAACTGCTCGGTGCCGACCGCCATCTGATTACCTATACCGATCTTGGCTTTTATCAGCTGCTATTTGAAATTCCTCTCGCATCTGTCATGCGCGAGTATACATCACGCTTTCTCGATCCGATCCACGAATATGACAAGTCGCATGATGCTCACCTGTATGAAACATTATGTATGTGGCTTGACTGCCGCTGCAACAAAGTCCAGACAGCAAATGCACTTTTTCTTCACCGAAATACACTGCTCGGCCGCCTCGAAAAGTTGGAGAAGCTGCTCGGTGTCTCCCTCGATGATGCCGACATCACTTTCCAGCTTCAGGTTGCCGTTAAGATTGAAAAGTTTTTGTCGGAGACATGATGTACACTTGGGACGCCTCGTTTTCTTAATGGCGCCGAGACAGAAGTTTTACGAGGCGACGCCGTAAAGCGAAGCGGTTAGGCTCGCCGACAAAATCTGTCTGTCGAGGTGCCTTTCATAAACCTTCCTGGCGTCCCTTTTACATCTCCTCTGCCCGATGACATGCCGTAAAGTGCCCCGGCTCGATCTCGCGAAGCTGTGGCTTTTCTTTCTTGCACAGCTCGGTCGCATACGGACAGCGGTTGCAGAAATTGCAGCCCTGCGGCAGATTAACCGGACTTGGCACATCGCCCTGAAGCAAGATTCTTTGTCGCTCTCGCTCGATTGTCGGATCGGCAATCGGGATCGCAGAAAGAAGTGCCTTCGTGTATGGATGGCGGTTCTTGATGTAGATATCCTCGCTGTCTGCGATCTCGACAAGAGAGCCCAGATACATAACAGCGATACGGTTTGAAATCTGACGCACCATCGACAAATCGTGTGTGATAAACAGATAGGAAAGACCCATCTGCTGCTGAAGGCGCTTTAACAGATTGACAACCTGTGCCTGAATCGAAACATCCAGTGCGGAGATCGGTTCATCGCAGACGATTAGCTTTGGCTCAAGAGAAAGTGCTCGTGCGATTCCGATACGCTGTCTTTGTCCGCCGGAGAATTCATGCGGGAAGCGGTTCGCATGGTCTTTATTTAAACCGACCATCTTCAGAAGCTCCAGCACACGATCTTCTAGCTCCTGTCCTTTATACATTTTGTGGATCTTCATGCCCTCTGCCACGATGTCGCTGACAACGCTGAGCGGGTCCAGGCAGGCATACGGATCCTGAAAGATCATCTGCACATTTTTCGTGTATTCTTTCTTTTCTTTTTTGTTGTACGTCCAGATATCGCGTCCCTCAAACAGTACCTGCCCCTCATCTGGGCGATACAGACGCATGATGGTCTTTCCAAGCGTACTCTTTCCACAGCCGGACTCACCGACAAGGCCGACAGTCTCGCCCTTATAGATGGTTAAATCCACACCGTTTACCGCCTTTAAGATTCCCTTCGGGACCTTGAAGGTGGTTTTTACATTTTTCAATTCAAGAATTGGTTCTCCAATTCCTTTTCCATTCGAGTTTCCATTCATCTTCCCGTTTGGTTCTCTATTTTCTATACGTCCCATCAGTTTTCCTCCTGTGCGTCCGCGCTCTGTGACTCAACTGGGCTGACCGGCGCGCCGTTTCGCTTGATGCACTCTGGATGGTTCAGCCAACAGGATGCATAATGATCTGGTTCGGAGAATGAAATGCACGGCGGCTGGCTGGTGCGACAGATGTTCATCGCATATTTACAGCGAGCCGCAAATGCGCATCCAGCCGGTGGTGCCAGCAAATCTGGCGGTGTACCTGGGATGGAGTACAGATCCTCGCTGACTCTTTTATCCAGACGCGGCACACTGCTCAACAGTCCCCATGTGTACGGGTGCTTCGGATGGTGGAAAATCGTGTCACAATCACCGTGCTCTACGATCTGACCTGCATACATAACGTAAATGCGGTCTGCCATATTTGCCACAACACCCATATCGTGTGTGATCAGCACAATCGAGGTATCAATCTTATTCTTCAGATCGTTCATCAACTCAATAATCTGTGCCTGAATGGTTACATCAAGCGCGGTGGTCGGCTCGTCCGCAAACAATACCTTGGGATTGCAGATGAGTGCCATTGCGATCATGACACGCTGACGCATACCACCAGAGAGCTGATGCGGATAACGCTTCATGTTCTCCTCCGGGGACGGAAGTGAGATCATCTTTAAGATCTCGATCGCCTTTTGTTTCGCCTCATTTCTGGACACCTTGTAGTGCTGCATATATGGCTCCATGATCTGCTCACCGACTGTCATTGTCGGATTTAAGAAGGTGAATGGATCCTGAAAAATGATGGACAGCTGATTTCCCTGAAGCTTACGCATCTGCTGCGGTGTCAGATCGAGCAGGTTTTCTCCGTTAAAGAGTACCTCTCCACCCTTGATGCTTCCGTTTTTCTTTGGATTTAATCCGATAACCGTCTGAATCGTGACCGTCTTTCCACAGCCGGACTCACCGACGATTGCGATGGTTTCTTTTTTATTTAAATGCCAGGAAACGCCGCGCACTGCCTGCACGCTTCCCTGAAAGGTCTCAAAGGATACCTTTAAATCCTTTACCTCTAATATTTTTTCTTTTTCCATGATTCCTCTCATTCTGCCAAAATAGCGGTTTTGCACGTTTCGCTTTCTCTTTAATTGAATGCATGTCTGTCACACACATTGTCTTTTTTATGCACGCAGCTTCGGATCAAGTGCATCGCGCAGTCCATCTCCGATCAGATTAAAGCAAAGCATTGTGATGCTGACACAAAGACATGGAATGATAAACTGGTACGGATAGTAACGGAAGGTCTCTCCTGCCGCCTTGATTAGCTGGCCCCAGCTTGGCTGCGGCGGGGTAACACCCAGTCCGATGTAGCTTAAAAATGCTTCATAGAAAATGACGCTTGGAAGCGACATCGTAATGCTGACAACACGAATACCCAGTGTGTTTGGAATCAAACGTCTTGCAATGATCCAGCCAGCGGATGCGCCAAGTGTCTCGGACGCTACGACAAATTCGCGTGTTTTTAGCTGTAACACAAGACCTCTCGTGCTTCGTGCAGCACCCATCCATCCAGTGATACTCATTGCGATGACAAGTGTTGCAATGTTTCCGCTTCCCATGACAACCATCAAAAGGATCATGTAAATCAAACTCGGGATGCCCATCAGTACGTCGATGGCTCTCATGATTGCGGTGTCAACCCAGCCGCCAATATAGCCAGAGATACCGCCGACTGCCATACCAATTGCCTCCGGAATCAGCGTTGCCAAAATGGCAATGATAAGGGAAACTCTTCCGCCTGCCCAGACACGCGTCCACAGATCACGGCCCAAATTGTCGGTGCCAAACCAGTGCGTCAGGCTCGGTCCCTGATTGACACAGCTGTAATCATTGGAATAATAATCAAATTTGCTCATCATCGGTCCAAACAAGACAAAAAAGATCATGATGGCGATGACTACCAGACTGATGACTGCTGGCTTATTCTTCTTAAAATTTCTCCAGACATCCTTGAAATAGGTTGTCTTTTTTCTTGCGATCTGATCCTGATCGAGTGCGCCCTCAGGCAGCGGAGAAAACGCATCATCTGCAAATTGTGCTTCTGCAAATTGTGTTTCTGCAGCTTGTACTTTTTTTGTTGTATCGGTATTCATCTTTTCTCCTTTATTTTACACGGATTCGCGGATCAATCAGTCCGTACAGCACGTCGACAATCAGATTCATCGTTACTAAGAATGCACCATAAAAGACGGTCAGACCCATGATCAACGGATAATCCAGATTGGTAACAGAATCAACAAAATAGCGGCCCAGACCTGGAATCAAGAACATACTCTCTACGACGAAGGAACCCATCAAAACACCTGCGATCTGTACGCCCAGATTCGGGATGATCGGAACAAGTGAATTCTTAAACTGGTGCTTTAACACGACGCGAATCGGGGAAAGACCTTTCGCTCTCGCAGTCTTTACATAATCCTGTGTCGTGATCGCAAGCATACTCGCTCTCATGTTTCTCGTATTTCCGGCGACAGTACCAAGTCCTAAAACAAGCGCTGGCAAGATAATCTGATTGGGCTTACCCCAGCCCGTTACCGGCAGGATGCCTAGCTGAACACCGAAGATCATACGAAGAATCGGTCCGAGTACCATACTTGGAAGGGCGATTCCCAAAACTGCCACCACCATCAGCAAGTAATCCGGCCATTTTCCTCGAAACTGTGCACAAAGAATTCCAAAGAGCAGTCCAACTGCCTCCGCAAAAAACAGGGAGATCAGACCAAGCTCTGCGGATACCGGAAAGGCCTCCTTAATGATATCGACTACGGTTTTTCCAGTCTTTTTGATCGAGTAACCCAGATCGCCATGCAATAAGTTATTCATATACGTCAGGTATTGCTGCGGTACCGGCTTATCCAGTCCATAGAACGCACGCTGCTTGTCCTGCACGGCTACCGGAATCTTATCGTTTAAGAACGGATCTCCGGGAATGAGCTTCATCAGGAAAAATGTTGCCGTTGCCAGTACAAAGACCGTTGCAATTGCGATCAGTACCTTTTTTCCAATGTATTTGAGCATATCTCCTCCTAAAAAATAAGACGCCTCTCTTTGGAGTTTCCGCAGATCGGCGTCTCAAATTTTGCTAATCAGACAGGAATTGTGTTTTGTTCCTGTCAATCAGGCTTTTTTCTATACTCTTACTGCCTATTATTTTCACTTATTCCGTCTTACTCAGCGTAGTCCAGATAAGTGAAATCAGTCTCAGTTGTGTTGTAGAAATCGGTGTAACCACTCTTATACTGGAAACCACCGTCGGTCCATCCAAGGATCAGATTCAGGGTGTTGTCACAGAAGAACTTCTCTACCTCGAAGTAGTTTGCTTTTCTCTCTTCGATAGTAGGGGAAGCGATTGCTGTGTCATACAATGTATCATACTCATCATTCTCATAACCTCTCAGTGCAGACTTCTGCGCGCTGGTGTAGCTAGCTAAAAATCCAGTCAACGCATCCGGAATCTCCAGACCGTTTCCGCCATACCAGAAATCATAATCACCACTCATTGCATTTGATACCATAACCTGAATCGTCTGAGAATTGATTGTTGTCTCAATACCAAGATTCTTCTTTAACATATCCTGAACGGCTGCAAGTACATCGATACTTCCCTGAGATTCATAGCAAAGAAGTTCAAAGGTCGGGATCTCGTCAGCAGTCTTTCCAAGCTCCTCAAGAGCTGCATTTAAGTACTCCTGTGCCTTCTCGACGTCACCGCTTGCCGGCCATCCCTCATACTCAAATTCTTCATCGAATGTACCGCTTACACCAGCCTCAGAAGGTGCAGTCAGACGGTTTGCCGGTTCATCACTTGTCATAACAGATGCACAAAGTGCAGTACGGTCAATTGCATAACTGATTGCCTTTCTGAAGTTTGCATTGCCAAGGAACAGTCCTGTCTCCTCGGTCTTTCCTGCGTGATTGATATTGAAACAACGATAGGAAGTTGTGTACTTTGTACTCTCAAATCCAGCATCAGTCAGGGTCTGCTGCTGCTGTGCACTTCCTGTCGGAACAAAGTCAAGCTCATCTGCAAGCATCATATCTACACCAGTATCACCTGATACATTAAACTTGAATGTGATCTCATCCATGTTGATGCTGTCTGCATCCCAGTAATTCTCATTCTTTGTCAGTGTCATCTCAGAATCGGATACCCAATCGGACACGATGAACGGTCCGTTTGTCAGAATCTTATCTGCAGATGAACCATACTCTGTTCCAAGCGGATCTACGAAAGACTCCTCAAGAGGTGCAAACAAATCAGTTGAGGTAAAGGTACTCTCATATTGTGGATTCTTGAATGTATACTCAATAGTCAGATCGTCAATTGCCTTTATACCCACCTCGTCCCACTCACACTCACCGGAATAGTATTCCTCAGCATTCTCTAAAATATATCCCCCCTCTGCATTGTAATGACCTGCATCCGGATCCAGCAAACGCTTTGCTGCATAAACGAAATCCTCAGAAGTAACCGGTGTCTCACCATCGCTGTAGGTTAAGCCTTCCTTTAACTTAAAAGTCCAAGTTTTTCCATCTTCGCTTGCTTCCCAGCTCTTTGCTGCTCCTCCGATGTATTCACCTTCTTTGCTGCGGATTAAGGTATCGCTGATCATGGTGTCAATATAGGTTGCCGGATCAACGTTTAATTCTGCGTAATCCATGGTAACCGGATCATACGGCGCTCCGATTCTTACACTCTTTGTATCTGCCTCATCTGCCAGTACGGCTGCCGGAAACGATGCTGCTGCCAGTACGGCTGCCAGTCCCATTGCTGCATATTTTCTCATCTTTCATTCCTCCGTTTGCTATCGCGCTTTAATTCACTAAAGCATCCCGACTATATAAATAGATCGCCAGGGATGATGTTCTTCCTTGAACTGCGCTGTTCGTTTTGAACTGCTTTCTTTCCTCTGTCAATCTTGTGTTCAGTTTAGCATAAAAAAAGGCCTGTATCAATGTGCACACTGTATTTATATCAAGTGTTTTTAGTGTGCATATTGTACAGGCTAGTTCCCGCTAATTTATTTTGTCAACATCGTTGGATAGCTGCCAGTCTTTTGCATCTGCACGATACCCTCCACACCACAGCGCACCATGCTCTCTACGGCTTCTCTTGTGTAGAATGCCATGTGCTGCGTCATGATGACATTGCGAAACTGATGCAGATAGAACCAGTTTCGGTTGGAGATGATGTCGGTTCTGCGGTCCTCGTGCACAATGCCTTCCTCACCTTCGACGGTATCCATGCCAAGTGCACCGATCTTCTCGGATTCAATGCCATCTACCAGTGCATTGATGTCGGTTAGGCCGCCTCTTGCACAGTTGATTAAGATGACACCATCTTTCATCTTTGCGATGGTCTCCTCGTTAATGATGTGATAGGTGGAATCAAACAGCGGCATGTGAAGGCTGATAACATCACACTCGCGGTAGATCGTTTCCTGATCCACATAGGTTGCAAGCTTTTCTGCCTCTGGATTCTTATGGATATCATAGGCAAGCAGGCGACAGCCAAAACCGGACAGGTTTTTGAGCACCTGCGCACCGATACGGCCCGTACCCATAACACCGATGGTCAGCTCATTCATATCGCGTCCCTGTAATCCCTGCAAAGAAAAGTCATTAACCTGACCTCTCCACATAGCCTGCTTATACTGGCGAAGGCACATTAAAATCATCATTACCGTAAAATCAGCAACACCATTTGGCGGGTAGGCTGCGTTGCAGACGGATATACCAAGCTCTTTTGCGGCTGCCAAATCAATGTGGTTGTAGCCAATGGTTCTTGTGGAGACAAAACGTACCCCATTCTCGCGATAACGGCTTAATAGCTCACGATCAAGTTTTCCCATGCCAAGTATTGACACACCTTCGTAACCTTTTACAAGATCAACATTGTCAAGGGTTGGCACCTCATCCGACAGCGTCACCTCTGCGCCACACTGCGCTGAAATCTGCTCAAAGGCTTTTTTCTCGTCTTCTCTTACTTCAAATGCATAAATTTTCATAATTATTCTAGTTTGCCTTTCTTATATTCACCTTCATTCACCATTCACCTTGAGGATGCAATCGAACAACGCCTCAAGGTGAACTTGCATTGTTGGTGATACCACTCTTACAGATATTTTTCAAACCATGAGATCATCTCATGATAGTAATGCTTTAGCAGCCTTGGATCGGATGGCTGCTCGTGTCCAGTATGCGGATAAATGACCATCTTAACTGGCAGATTCGGGTGCAGATCTTTGATTGCCACGTAGAACTGGTGTGCACCCTCGACCGGCGTACGATAGTCCTCGGTGCCATGCAGAATCAAAATCGGCTTATCCACGCGCTCTGCATAGGAAACGGCAGACTCTTTTAGCTTGGCCACCATAAAGTCCTCGTAGTTCTTATAGTCCGTGCTCTTGCCCTGCATATCGGAATTTGCATACATAATCAGCTCATTTGCGATGCTTCGCTGGGTGACATATGCCTTGAAGCGCTTTGCATGTGTTGCCATATAATTGGTCATATAGCCGCCGTAGCTGCCGCCTGTAACACCGATGCGGTCGGTGTCGATAAAGTCAAATCGTCTGCATGCCTCATCGACAAATTGAAGCAGATCGTAGTAGGCAGAGCCGTCGATGCTTCTTTGATAATTCTCATGTGTCCAGCCATAACCACTGCTGCCTCTTGGATTGCAATAAAGAATCGCAAAGCCCTTGGCTGCTAACATCTGAAATTCCATCGTCAGACCGTAGGTGTAGAACGGATGCGGGCCACCGTGGATATAGAGGATCGCCGGATATTTTTCACCTGACTTTGCGCCAAGTGGCGGCATCACAAAGCCATGAACCTGGCTCTCGCCGTCAAGTGTCGAGAAGAAGAAATCTTCTGGCTCACTAAGTGTTACCTCATCTAAGAGGTTCTGTGCAGACTGCACTGCGGTCTCAAGTATTTCTCCTGTCGCCGCGTCAAGAATCGCATAGAATTCCGGCACTGTTGATTTGGCTGCTGCCGCCATGATGCGTCCGTTACGAATCTTGCTGATTCCGTGGCAAACCTGCTTGCCGCCCCAGAAAAGCTTGGCATGGCCATCGCCCTCTAAATCTAAACGATAGAGATTTCCCTGTCCTTTCCAGCCACTGACAAAGTACACATAGCGTCCATTCTCGTCGATCTGCATCTTATCCATGCCGCTTCCACAGCCTGCGTTGTACGGAAACTGAACGCACTGATAGCAGTTTTCATCTTGAACGAACACCGGTGTCGCTGCGCCATCGGCAACAGCAAAGCGGTACAGATAGCCTTCTGGGTAGCCAGATTCGGACTCGTCATCGGCATACTCTGGATTTAAGATGACGGCAATGATGTATTTTCCATCTGGTGTGAAGACTGGGCGCACTGGATTTGGATACGATACAAGCCAATACTTCTCAGTCAGTCTGCGAAGCTTTCCTGGCTCCTTGTCCACGTCGATTAAAAGAAGATCATAGCCGATGGATTCCTGTCTTGGGCGGAAGCGATTGCTGACGCAGACGATCTCTTTGCTGTCTGGTGCCCATGCGGCATGCAGATAGTCATATTCGCCATCGGTTAACTGGGTCTCGTTTGTTCCATCAGCAGACGCAACAAACAGATGCCAGTGCGTATCCGGGCGGATAAAGCCCATGCCATCAAACTTGTAGCCAAAATCCTCGGTGGCAACGGCATCGTCGTCATGAACAAACTGCTCCTGCGGTGCAGATGCAGTAGATGATGAATCGCTTGCCGTATTGGATCCGTTGGACGCATCTGCTGAATTTGATGCATTCTGTGATGCGCCGGAGGTAATTACAGAAAACAGCACCTTCGTTCCGTCCGGTGACCACTGTGGCTCCATGACAGTGCCCTTTACATGGGTAACCTGTGTCACACACTCGCTCTCGATATCATAGACAAATGCCTGACGGCCGATTCCTTTCTTTGCTGAGACAAATAGAATCTTCTTTCCATCTGGAGAAAACGTAGGACCGCCCTCCCCTGCGCCGCCTGCTGTCACGGTCGTGCACATATTTGTCTTTAAATTTTTTATTACAATGCCGTTTGTGTGGTTGGAGGCATAGCAGACAAGCTCCTTTTCTGGACAATAATCGCCTCCGTTTAAATGTTCAAGATCACGGCAATCCTCAAATTCAGGTAAACGTCTCATCAGTGCTCCTCCTGTGTCGCCATAAAGTCGGTATTGGACTTTGTTTCGTTGTTCTCATTGTTCCTCTGTTTTGTGTTCCAATCAGGCTCGTCAATCAGATACTTTACAAACCAGTCGGTCATCTCCTGCAAATGACGTACCTGGTGGTACAGCTTTCCAGTTCTGGTCATTCCATGATTTTCATTTGGGAACATAACCATGCGGGATGGAACCTCTGGATTTCGCTCCTTCATCGGGATGAATACCTGCTCCGCCTGCTCGAAGCCGCAGCGGTAATCCTGGTACGCATGAAGAATCAGTAACGGCACCTTAAAATGATCGATGTAAGAAATGATATTTCCTCTTGCGCGTCCCTCTAAATAATCGAGCATATGGAAATGCTTTGGAATCGGGCGGGAAGAGACAAATCCCATGTCACCCGTACCATAAGAGGTCGCTGTATTTGCGAGACAACGCTGTGCGACAGCTGCCGCAAACACGTCTGTTCTTCCGATCAATTTATTGGTCATATAACCACCGTAGCTGCCGCCTGTGACACCGACACGCTTTGCGTCAATAAAGCCAAGTGAAGCCGCATCTTCCACAAACTGCACAAGATCGTCCATCGCCTCATTGCCCCAGCAGATGCCGTCGGCACAGTACGCACGTCCAAAGCCTGTGCTTCCTCTCGGATTTCCGAAGATGACAGCCATTCCTGCGGATGCCAATGCCTGAAACTCATGCCAGAAGGTCAGTCCATACATCGTCTCTGGTCCGCCTTTAATATCAAGCACCGCCGGATACTGCTCACCTTCTTCAAAGCCAACTGGCTTTACAAGGAAATACTGAAGATCTGCCTTGCCGTCTTTGCTCTTTACCCAGTGTTCCTCTACATCGGCAAGCGCATACTCAGACAGCCACGGATTGCTATCGGTCAGCTGCTCGCCATTCATCCAAAGCTCCGCCGGGTGAAGCCAATCGGCCTGAACGGTCACGATCTGACCATTCTCATTCATAGAAAATTCCTGAATATCAGTCTTGCCTTCCAGAACCATCTTGACTGGGCTAGGCGTGATCACTGAGTCCGTCACCGAAGATACTTCTGCTGTCTCTGACTTTGCCGCGTCAATTCTTACACGGCAAAGGGAATAACGGCCGTGACTTCCTGTCTGGAAATATAGATACTTGCCATCTTTTGTGAGCATAAAATAAGGAGAATGATCACCATACTCAAGAGAACCAGCGCGAAGCGGATGCACGCCATGGCAAAGGGATTCATCCCACTCACCGATCAGATAGCGGTGTGTGTCATCGGACAAGTCAAATAAAACTGGCAGCTGCACGCAGCTTCCATCCTCAAAATCACCAAATACCATTGTCACAATACCGGTATCGTCTGCGGTAAAGGCCGGTGCATGATCTGGATAAATTCCAGCATCGGTGCTCACCTGACGTAAATTCTCTCCGTTTTCATCACAGGTGAAAAGCTCGGTACGGCGTCCCTTCGCACCATCATACGGATAGCCGTGGAATGCAACCATCTTGCCATCGTGCGACCAGGTCGGGAAAATCACTTCCATCGTCTCCATGCGGCCTGCAGCAAAAAGTTTCTGCTCGCCAGAAGCGATATTTGCAGTACCGATATGAGAAAACTCACCCTTTCTCATGCCATGCCACTCGTCCATTTTGTAGGTCAGCGTTGTAATTTCATACGGAGTCCAGTCAAGTTCTTCCTCCCACTCGCCCTTCTGCTCAGGTGTCATCTCGGTAAATTCGATGCCTTTTTTGACCTCATCCGACCACAGCGTTGCCTCAAAAACAAGCTTTGTCTCGTCATCTGACAGCTGATAGCGCAGCACACCATGACGAAGTGTCGTGATCTGACGCTTCTCATTTGTCTCAAGGTTCTTAATAAATACCTGAAACTCACCGGTCTCATTGGACAGATATGCCATATGAATGCCGTCAGAAAGAATCATTGGCTGTTTCTCGTTTACACCATCTGGTGTCAGAACGGATTCCTTTCGAGCCACGTCCTTGCCCTCTACACCTGTCGCATTCTGTGTTAAATCATCCTGTGATGCAATATTTCGTAACGCCTTCTGTGATAAATTTTCCATCAGATGAATCTTTGAGGAAAACAGGCCACTTTTCATGTCACCCTTCCAGTCCACCCATGCAACCTTATCTCCTGCCGGTGCAAGTGACGGCCATGTGACATAGACGATCTCTTTCATCGTCTCTGGCGTAAATTTTTTTCGTTGTGTCGTATTTGTTTCCATTTCTATTTGCCCTCCTCTCGTTTGAGCGCTCATCTTATTTTACTTCTTATTTTTCTTCTTTTCCTTTATTTCTTATCTTCCTTATTTTCCTTCTTTCCCATCTTTCGCTTCTCGCTTAATCCATGTCCAGGAGCGCACTTTCTTTCCTGTGTCTGCTTCCTCGATCTCTTTTTCCACTACGGCAAAGCGACCATCAAAGCCACCGTCTAATGGAACGATCTCCTTTCCAGTGTGCATTGCTTCCCACTCGCTTCGCACATCTAACCCGCTGATTCGCTTAACCGTCTCTAAAAAGATTTCGTTTCCAAGCACAACACCAGCTCGCTTCTGCTCCAAAATGTCAATCACAACATCGTCAACATTATGCGCTCCATTTGTTGCCTCGCGAATACGAATGTTTATATTGATAAAGAAGATCATGCCTCTGCCATAAACCAGACGCTGTGCACGACGGTCCTTCCAACAAATCGTCGCAGCCTCCTCGTCTCCGAGCGCACGCGTCGGATTCGCATAATACTTATCGGTGCGCTTTTGCAGTTCCTCAATCGCATCCTCATCGGAAATCAAACCAAAGCGAAGCGGCAACAGCACGCTGTAATACTCGGCCGTACCCTCGGAATACCAGGTTGTGGTTCCATATGGATTATCGTTTAAATCTGGCCAGTTATGTACCATCTCATGGGCAAGAATGGCCTTTTTGTCGGATAAGCTGCATGGCTGCGTCGTGTTCCAGCCAAACATATACGAGCGATAAAGAGCCGTACCGCCACTCGTCAAAAATGGATCCTTTCTCACAAAAATGCGATAGATCTTTTCGGTATCCTTGAAGAATTTCTGCATATGACCAAAGAGCTTTTTTGTGTACTCAGCAACCTCCTTCACGTCAAATGGTGGCTGAGACATCCAGTAAAAGCCAAAGTCGCCTTCTTCGATGGCATTTAGCTGACCCATGGCAAAATAGCATTCACGAAGCTGCTCGAGCGTATCGGTCTTTACTTCATTTTCTCCGAAGGTGCAAATACCACGGCTGCCCTCTGGCATCGCACTCAAATCCCATGAAAGCTCACTTGCTTTCACATTTTCAACATCCATTAAAATGGAGATGCCTGCGCTGTTTGCACCACCCTCCTCGGCACGAAAATCAAAGTATGGGCCACAAATATCGGTCGGCTTTAATACTCTTGGTGTTACCGTGTAGGAAATCTGTATCGTTCCATTTGTTTCGCGCTGCACGTTCCATCTGCGCCACTTGTATGGATACGGTTCCTCCTCAGACTCCTGCATTGGTATGACGCCGCTTTCATCGCTGATCTGTAAATCTTTAGCCTCACAGCCCGGAATCGTCACAGTACTTAGCTGCATGCTGCACAGGCGATCTCCTTCCTTGTAGGACTGCCCTGTGAGTTCCATTCTCACATCCATCCGGTCTACGGTATTGTCTTTCCAGTATGGCTTTAAGCTGATTTTTGTCAAATTCATCTTCTGTCTCCCTTCTTAAAGCATTCGGATCATTCTGATTTTTGTATGCATTTTTTGTCTTTTAAGCTCAATTGAAAAACACATAGCTCAACAGTATAGCAATTTTCATAATTTGTCAAGCTTGACATTTTGTCTGCTTTCTGCTATCTTATTGGTACTAAAACCGGATTCCGGCCGTGGACTTTTCATAGAGATTCAGAAAGATTTCTTTATTTTTCGCCACACAACAATACTGCGTTCTCGTCGCTTTCGCATTTGTTGTGCGGTAATGCCATCGGGGACAGGGAAATGCGGCACTTCAGTGCCACTTTCCCTGTCCCTAGTGGCTTGTCGAGAATGCTTCAAAACAGAAAGGAGTTCTCGATCAATGGATCAATCTTACATGAAACAAAAGGCAGTATTTCCACTTGTTCTTGCAATGGCTCTTCCGATGACACTTTCCATGCTTGTCAACTCACTCTATAACATTGTTGACAGCATTTTTATTGCGAAAATCAGCGATAACGCAATGACCGCACTATCCCTCGTTTACCCGGTGCAAAATCTAATCACGGCAATCACGGTCGGTTTTGCGATCGGCATCAATGCCGCCATATCGTTTTATTTGGGTGCTGGCAATAAAAAAGAAGCAGACCATGCTGCTTCTCTCGGTACTTTATTAAATGCACTGCACGGCCTGCTGTTAAATATTGTCTGCGTCATTTTAATCCGCCCATTTTTGGAGCTGTTTACAAATGATCAGGAAGTTATTTCTTTAGGTGTTCGCTACGCGAGAATTACACTTAGCTTCTCACTGCCGATTGGAATCTCCATCTCCCTTGAGAAAATTTTCCAGGCAACTGGACGCATGAAGGTTTCCATGGTGGCCATGATGGTCGGCTGTATCGGAAACATTATTTTGGACCCGCTTATGATCTTTGGCATCGGACCGTTCCCGGCAATGGGAATTGAAGGTGCCGCATTTGCGACTGGAATCGGACAGATGCTCTCCTTTGCCGTTTATCTGGTATTTTGTGTGGTTCGCCCACTGCCAGTCAAATTTTCACTTTCAAGCTGTAAGCTAACTTCGAACATGCTGACACGCCTTTATACAGTTGGAATTCCTGCCACACTGAACATGGCGCTGCCGTCACTACTTGTCTCCGCTTTAAATGGAATCTTAGCTGCTTACTCCCAGTCTTACGTGCTTGTTCTCGGTGTTTACTACAAGCTTCAGACCTTCCTTTATCTAACCGCAAACGGTGTCGTACAGGGTATGCGCCCGCTGATCGGCTACAACTATGGTGCGCGTGAGCATGCTCGCGTAAAGCAGATTTTCTTTGATGCACTGTTTTTAATCATCGGTGTGATGGTGATTGGTACCGCACTTTGTCTTGCGATTCCGGGATCTTTAATCGGACTGTTTACTTCCAATGCGGATACTGTTCAACTTGGTGCCTCTGCGCTTCGCATCATCAGCATCGGCTTTATCATCTCTTCGATCTCCGTCACCGTATCCGGTGCACTCGAAGGACTTGGCAAGGGCTTCCCGTCACTTGTCATCTCACTGATGCGCTATTTAATTGTCATCCTTCCAGCCGCACTGATCTTAACTAGATTTTTGGATGCCGCCGGTGTATGGCATGCGATGTGGGTAACGGAGTTTATTACTGCTGCAGTGGCTGTCGTGCTCTATCAAAAATTTATTAAAAAGTGTTAAATCCTATTGAAACATTGCGAAAGAAAGCTACTGGAAACGGAGAATAAGCCGCCACCAGTAGCTTTTCATTTTTGTATTCTCTAGTTTGACTCAAGACTTTATGGTCTCTCCTCAAAATCATTCTAGCAGATCCTCTGCTTTACAGCCGAGTACCCTAGCTAATGCAAACAAATTACTTGCACTTGCTTTGTTTATATCCTTTACCCGCTGTTCATACTGCTGAATCATCCGAAGTGTTACTCCTGATTTTTCAGATAGCTCTTTTTGTGAGAGTCCGACTGCTTTGCGTACAGTCTGTAATTTAGTTGGTATGTTTTTACGTTTCCATATAGAGTTGGCCACATCAACAAACTTTTCCTCTGATGCTTCATGCAAAGTGGGATATAGCTTATCAATCTCACTCATAGGCAAATATTCTTTTATTTCCTTAAAGCTTTTTCCAGTATTCCATTGATAAAACGCGAGTATCCAACCACACCAGTATTCTGAAGAATACTCATATTCCGTCTGGGGCGCGGGGAAATCCATATTTTTCTTTGTACGATTCAAAACCTCCCATACAAGTTCGGTTCCCGAAAGACCCGATACAAACTTTGGAACACCGAGAGCAAATTGCTCTGCAATGCCACTTATAATAAACATATCAAGAAAATCATCCATAGGGATAGCCAAAACCGTTGCCGAATAATCAAAAGCTTCGCCAAGATTTCTCATCGCATCATTAAGATAGATCTCATCGTATGCGCACATCATCGCTTGTCATTCCCTCCCTGATAATATCTCGCATATAAATGCCATCCAAATCTTCCTTCTCAAGTTCTGCAAAGAAAGCATTGCGAGCTTCATCATCTCTTATTTTTCTTCGAGCATAGTAAATAGTATTATCTGCTAATTCAGCAGTTTTAAACACGATCTGATGAAATGCCTTTTCACTCTTTAAAACATACTGTTCACCGAGCTTACCAAGCCGCATTGCATAATTTAACTGACTTAAAGATATTTCATTACTTACAAAGGCTCTTGCAAATGAAAAATAGGAATCATCTGCACGATACCCAACAATCAAATCATATTCGCCTATGTCAATTAAAAAATGCTCCCTCAACCACAGAACACCTCTACGCATAATAGGCGTCGTCACACGGAAGCGACGATTTTCCATAAGCAACGCAAGCCAATGAAGAATGGTGTATTTTTCTTCAGATAAATTAAGAATTTTCAAATCGGTTAAATCAAGCTCATATTTATTCGCAAAACCATCAACGCCCTCATTGCAAGCCCATTCCTTTGCAAGTTCTATATGTTCCGTACAATAAAAGCCCTGACCATAATCGTTATACACCTTGCCTTTTCCGAAAATAGGCCTTTCACTTTTTTCATTTGAACCGTGGTAGAGAATCATTTTACTCATAATAGCCTCCTTGCAGTATCTCTCAAGAGTTATCTATTTATAGAATATCCCCAAAGAGTCAGTTTGTCAACAGCCAATGGAGTCAGAAAAAATCAGCTTTTTTAGAAAATATTGATTTCATATGGAAATCCATTTGTTTTTGTTGTATAATTAATGGATCAGAATATCCAGAAGAGAGGTGCGTTTCTATCAAATCTGGCATTCATCCACGTCCATAGGAGCGATGCACCGCATGGGCGTGGATGAATGCCTCTTTCTTAT
>CAVCXB010000019.1:0-32328 GCA_963605535.1 Wujia chipingensis | reverse complement strand
TACAGTTGGTACAAGAATATATTAAAAATCAATAAGAAAGAGGCATTCATCCACGTCCATAGGCGCTATGCACCGCATGGGCGTGGAGACTTCATTTTGAAATTACTCGATTACTTCGATCCAACCCTTTGGAGCCTCGATACGTCCCATCTGGATACCAGTCAGAGTCTCATACAGCTTCTTGGTGATCGGTCCCATCTCCTCCATACCACTTGGCATGCAGATTTCCTTACCATGATCAACGATCTTTCCAACAGGAGAGATAACAGCTGCGGTTCCGCAAAGACCACACTCTGCAAAATCCTTTACCTCATCAAAGTATACCGGACGCTCCTCAACCTCGAGTCCTAAGTACTCCTTTGCAACATATACTAAGGAACGACGTGTGATAGATGGCAGAATGGTGCTGGACTTTGGTGTAACAACCTTTCCATCCTTTGTTACGAACAGGAAGTTTGCACCACC
The DNA here is from genome assembly GCA_963605535.1 of Wujia chipingensis. Taxonomy (GTDB): domain Bacteria; phylum Bacillota; class Clostridia; order Lachnospirales; family Lachnospiraceae; genus Anthropogastromicrobium; species Anthropogastromicrobium chipingensis_A. Next base: position 31,863 of record CAVCXB010000019.1, on the reverse strand, counting down.
AGTCTCCTCAACCTTTGTACGTGTTGCGGAATCCAGATACATATTCTCTGCGTAGCCCTGTTCATGTGCCTCAACAATTGCGTGAAGACTCATTGCATAGTTTAATCCAGCCTTGATGTGTCCAGTACCGTTCGGTGCTGCACGATCGTAGTCACTGACACGGATGGTAATCGGCTTTGCGCCGCCCTTAAAGTACGGACCAACTGGCGTACAGAACACGCGGAACTGATACTCATTTGCTGGCTTTACACCGATAACAGCGTCACTTCCAAACATATATGGACGAATGTACAGAGTAGCACCAGAGCCATACGGCGGAACATAACCCTCATTTGCCTTTACAACCTGTCTTACAGCGTCAACAAAACGATCCTGCGGGAACGGTGGCATCTCCAGTCTCTTTGCAGAGTTCACCATACGCTCTGCATTCAAATCCGGGCGGAATACAACGATGTGCCCCTGCTCTGTAGTATATGCCTTCATACCTTCAAATACAGTCTGTGCATACTGTAAAACACCTGCGCACTCGCTAATTGTAATTGTTGCATCAGAGGTCAGTGTGCCTTCATCCCAACTTCCGTTTTTATAATTTGAAACATATCTTTTATCGGTCTGGATATAACCAAATCCAAGACTGCTCCAATCCAGATTTTTCTTCTCCATAATGTCTGCTTCCTTTCTCATCTGCTGTCGAGTATTTCTCAGCTCGGATCAACCAAAAACTCACCGAATCAGCAAATCCCGATCCATAACTGGGATTATCTCCATTTTATACCAGAAACAGGAAATGTCAATATCCTGCTCTGTGGCATGCTTCACCTAATTTGGAGGCTTCCTGCTCAAGCCAGGCTATCCGACATTATCAACAGGCTATCCCCGTGTGCCCCACGGTTCTCACGAATGATGTTCAATTCGTACCTTGGATATTTTACGCACAAAAGGAAGTTTGGTTTTCACTTTTTTTGATTTCTTTGTGCAACCCTATATACCCAGTTGCCAATGTACGAATCATCATGTTTAGTATAGCAACATTTGAGGGAAAAAGCAAGAATAGATCGGCAATTCATCCCAACACTTTAGAAGTAGAAAGATTCTTGCCCGTTGATGTTAATCAGTTCAAAACATTTCAAACAGTTATTTTAAATAATTTACAATGCATTGAATGTACTGCGTATTAGTCGGTCTCGTACTGTCGCTTGCTGCCATCTCTCCGAATATACACTTTTTATATTCTCGATCGGCAAGTGGCCAAGAACGCTCAATCGCCACACGAATGGCCCTCTCAATACGGCTCGGTGTGGTATCGTGGATTTTGGCAATCTGCGGATACATCAACTTTGTGATGCGCTCAATCATTTCATGGTCCTCAAGAGCAATTGTAATTGCATCGTGAAGATACTGCGCACCTGCCATTGTTCCCAAAATGCCAAGCCCTGTCAGGACATCTTGAACAGTCTCCTTTTGCATGCCGACCTCAATCAGCACATATCGGCTCTTTGGATTCATTGGACATGTCTTAAGCAGGCTTTCCAACGCATCCTTACTCTGAACCACCCCTAAAATATGTACACCTTTAATTCCATCTGCCATCTGAAACATAGTACCCCTCCTTTTTTTCTTCTAGTTTTCTAAACTTTACGGAAATTATTCTACCATATACTACTTTTGTAGTAAATAGTGCAAACGACACATTTAGTCGCGTATATCGCGCTATTTTTGCCATTCATAATTTTCCAGTTTTTTCAGCTTTTCCCATCGGAGGGGTGCTATGGTTTGTCAATTGTCAGTTTCTGTGATGAATCGTTTCGATTCTTTTATTTCTTATCGTTCTATTTCTTGTTGTTTTATTTCTTGTTACGGAACTGTACCGGAGTCATATTAAATGCCTTCTTGAACAAGCGATTAAAATGCTCCACATTCTGATAACCAACAGAAAGCGCAATGCTCTCAACGGTCATCGAACTCGTCTTTAACAATGTCTTTGCCTTCTTCAGACGAACATTCTTTACAAGCTCGCCGAAGGTCATTCCGGACTTTTCCTTGATGTACTTGGACAGGTACGGCTTTGACAGGTAGAACTTGTCGGACAGTCCCTCAAGGGTGACATTTAAATAGTTGGACTGAATGTAATTCATGATCTCAACCATTCTTTTGTCTTTGGCAAACTGTGCGTTCTGGATCTCCTCAATCTTGTTTACAGCAACACTCAATGCCTCGATCGAAGCCTTAATGATATCGTTGTCGATGCCAACGCCCCAGTAACGTCTGCCATTGCATACAACACCAACGTAGGCAACTGCCTTAGAAGAACTGCCCTTTGTCAGAGAATGCTCCTCATAGAAGCTTAACTCGTAGCTGACGTTGAAGTAGTTCTTGATTGCGTTGCTGACTGCATCCAGACGTCCGTTTCCAGTTCCAGTGACAACCTGTGTATTCTGTCCATGCTGAATTGTTGCATTTGCCACGATGCCATTCTCCTGACGGAAATGGCACTCGCTCACCTGGAAGATGGACTTGCTGGTGATGTAGTGATCCTCGAAGATCTGATAAATGATCGCCGGAGTCAGCTCCTTATGTGCCTTATCGGAGATGTCCTTAACGGTATAGCCAACCTCCTCACGCATATTTTCCGGAATGCTTAAGCCAAAGTTGGTGCGAAGCACGTAGCATACGCCGCCCTTACCAGACTGGCTGTTAATACGGATAACATCGGAATCGTAGGTACGGCCAACATCCTTCGGGTCGATCGGCAGATACGGAACATCCCACTTCTCGCTCTTGCCTGCTTCTCTCCAAGCCATACCCTTTGCGATTGCATCCTGATGGGAACCGGAGAATGCAGTAAATACTAACTTTCCTGCGTATGGCTGACGCTCATGTACACGCATACCAGTTACCTTCTCGTATACCTCTACCAGATGAGACATGTTGGAGAAATCAAGCTTCGGATCGATACCGTGAGAGAACATGTTCATCGCCAGTGTGATGATATCCACATTTCCGGTACGCTCGCCGTTTCCAAACAGAGTACCCTCAATACGGTCTGCACCGGCAAGCAAGCCAAGTTCTGCTGCTGCGACGCCGCATCCACGGTCGTTGTGCGGATGAAGGGAAAGAACAACGCCGTCACGATGTCTCATGTTCTTATTCATGTACTCGATCTGAGTGGCAAATACGTGCGGCATTGCGTTTTCAACGGTTGCCGGAAGATTAATGATAACCTTGTTATCCGGTGTCGGCTGCCATACATCTAGAACGGCATTGCACACCTCAAGCGCATAATCCATCTCAGTTCCGGTGAAGCTCTCCGGGCTGTACTCGAAGGTGAAGTTACCCTCTGTCTTATCCGCTAACTCCTTTAACAGTGCGGCACCGTCGACTGCGATCTTCTTGATCTGCTCCTTATCCTTCTTGAATACCTGCTCACGCTGTGCAACGGAGGTGGAGTTGTAGACATGAACAACGGCTCTCGGCGCACCCTTGATGGCAGCGAAGGTCTTCTTAATAATATGCTCTCTTGCCTGTGTTAAAACCTGAATCGTTACATCGCTCGGGATCAGGTTCTGCTCAATTAAGGTACGGCAAAACTGATACTCAGTCTCAGAGGCTGCCGGGAATCCGATCTCGATTTCCTTAAAGCCAATCTGTACCAGCATTTTGAAAAATTCAATCTTCTCGTCCAGACTCATCGGCTCTACGAGTGCCTGGTTTCCGTCTCTTAAGTCAACAGAGCACCAAATCGGTGCATGATCGATATCATCCTTCTTGACCCAGTCGTAGGTCACGACCGGCGGCATAAAATACTGCTTTTCATACTTTTCACTTGGATTCATATTATTCACATCAACCTTTCTTACTATATTCTATTCTACCAAAAAAATATTTATCAATTTGATTGTCGTAATTTATCTTAGCACATTTGCAACGCAAATGCTAGTGACGGTTTTAATCATTATGGTTGATTTTTTTTGTCATGTTCTAGTTCATGCGTCTATCTCAGCCAACTGAGACATGACAGCATGAGGACGGGGCACACCCTAAGGTATGCTCCGTCCTCTGCGAAGGAAAAAGTGTTATGAGAAAAAGGAATTAACAATTATTATTCTGCTACAGAAGAGGACTCTTCTTCAACAGACTCAGCTGCTTCGTCAGTTGTCCCGGAACCGGTCTCTTCCTTCCATGCATCATACTGTGCCTGGAACTCTGCTAAAACGTCCTGATAACCAGCCTCATCAAGAGCTGCCTGATACTGGGCGATAGCATCTTCCACACCGTCAACACTGTATCCGCCATTCTCAAGTGCGAATCCGTACTCGTTGAATACGTTCTGGCAAGCAGTATACTTATCAGCGACAGGACTCTTATCGAAACGGAAACCTGCTGCACAAGAGGTGTTTGCTCCACCATTGAAGTCCTTATACAGTTCTGCCTTGTCATCCGGCTCTGTTGTCAGAGGCGTTACGATGGTTGCAGATGCAGACTCCCACATGGAGTGATTGTACTTGCCGGCAGCAGTCTGCTCTACCTTACCGTCAACATAGTTGAAATCCTCTCCCTCGATACCGAAGGTATACAGATCTGCCAGATAGCTGTCGGTATACAGAAGTCCTAAGAAGTCAACACAAGCCTTTGCTTCTTCCTCTGTGCTGTTTGCAGTTACTGCATAGCAGGAACCAAGTGAAGATGTGGAGTGAGCCCATCTGTCCGTAACGGCAACCATCTCAACGTCCTGATTGTAACGGCTGTTTGCCTCTGCATTAACCGGAATATCGGTCCACCAAGAAATACCCCAATCCTGAGTCTGTGTTGTGGTATCGGTAGTGGTCTTTGTTACTTCATCCTCTGAAATGTAGCCTGCCTCTGCCCACTTTGCCATCAATGTACAGAATTCTTTATACTGATCCGTCAAAACGGTATCTACAACTTCATTTGTCTCTCTGTCAACTGCTACCCAGTTGGACTGTGAATCAGCGGTAAAGAAATCAAAATCATTGATATAATATCTGTAAAACATAGCCGTCTTCTGTGACAGATACGGATATTTCAGACCCTCTTCCTCCAGATCCTGTAACATCGGCTCAATGTCTGCTAATGTCTTAACACTGCTGATATCCCAGCCGTACTTTTCAACAAGATCCTTACGGAACATGATATCGTAGCCTTCTGCATTATCCTTATAAACAGGAACGAAATAATTCTTTCCATTATACTTGGTTGCTTCCCACTGTCCTTCGTCCATGGACTCATACAGAGCAGTGCCAGGAAGCAGATCGGTAATATCATAAACTGCATTATTCGGTACTAAATCATTTGTGCCGATGGTGCCTTCCCATGATGCAGTCCAAAGAAGGTTAATCTCGTTATTTGCCAGAGCCAGATTTGCCTTATCGGTGTACTCACCGGAACCGATATCTGTCAGCTCAATCTGAACATTGATCTTGTCCTTAATATAATCATTGATTGCATCCTGAACCTTCTTTACCTGATCGGAATCCGGATTTGCCAAGTTAAAACATGCTCTTGTAATCTTAATCGTTACCGGATCGCTGTCACTTGCAAAAGCAGTGCCTGCAAAACAACTGGTTGCCATAGCTGCTGCCATTGATACTGCAAAAAGTTTTCTCTTCATAAATAAGTGTCCTCCTTAATGATGTTTGTTTTATGGGCTAAGGAAGTCTATGCACTCCCTTAAACTTACAAGATAATGATTACAAAATGGTTCGTTCCATCAACCCTTAACAGAGCCAACGGTAAGACCTTTTACGAAATACTTCTGGAAGAATGGGTATGCTACCATGATCGGCCCGATTACGACGATAACCGTTGCCATCGTTGCGGAATACTGCGGGATGGTACCTCCCATTGCTGCTTTAACAGAAGCAGGCACATTTGAATTGTTCAACAAAAACTCAATGCTCTTCTGAATATTGATCAAAAGCAGCTGCAATGGCTTCTTGCGGTCACTTGTGATATAAAGAAGTGCATTCTGCCAGTCGTTCCAGTAAACAGTTGCCATCATAAATCCGACTGCTGCCATGGAAGGCTTTAACAGCGGAAGTGTAATCTGGAAGAAGGTTCGATACTCGCCTGCGCCATCGATCTTGGCAGCCTCCATCAGCTCGCCCGGAATACTGTTTACAATATATGTTCTAAGAATGATAACATTCATCGTCGATACGCAAAGCGGTAAGATCAGCAATGCGATGTTATCCTTTAATCCGTACATGGACGTATAGATAATATAGCAGGATAACTGTCCGCCGGAAAACAGCATCGGAATCAGCAGATAAACCGATAAGAACTTGCCAAGCATGAAGCCCTTGCGGCTGATTGCATAAGCAAACATTGCCATGATTAAAAGTCCGACTAATGTTCCAACGACTGTAATGAAGATGGTAATTCCATATGACGTTGCCAGCTGCTTGCCATATCGAAGTACTGCATTTACACCATCAAGCGACCATTTCTCTGGTACAAATGAGAAACCATTCTGCACAATTGTCTTCTCATCCGTAAATGCTGCGATAAATACGAGCACAATTGGCAGTGCGCAGAACAATGTATAAAGAATCAGAAAAAATAACAATATGTACTGACCAACGGTCTTGCGCTCTCTTCTGGAAGGAGCGAGATCAAGATTTTTCTTTTTACTCATCTGAGTGCCTCCCTTCATTAGAACAATGCATTTTCCGGTGCAATCTTGCGAACAAGTCCGTTTGCAATCAGCATCATCGCCAGACCAATTACAGACTGGAAGAATGTGGTTGCTGCAACGAATCCGAAGTTTGAGTTCTTAAAGATTGCATTCAGCACGTAGGAATCAATAACCTGTGTAGTGGAGTAAAGCTGTCCACTATTTCTCGTTACCTGATAGAAAAGACCGGTATCGGATCTCATGATGTTTCCTACGGAAAGAAGAAGCATAACAGTGATCATCGGCACCAGACTTGGAATTGTGATATTAACGATCTGCTGCCAACGGTTTGCACCGTCGATCTCAGCTGCCTCATAAAGAGAAGAATCAATACCAGCAAGCACGGACATATAAAGTACGGAGCCGTAACCTACGCTGTTCCACATCTTAACAATGGTTAAGATCATCGGCCACAGACTAGCTGTTGTGTAGTAACGTACATGTGCATTGAACAGGTTGTTCAAGATACCGGTATCGGTACTGATGAATGCATATACGATAAACTGTACCGCTGCGTAAGAGATGAATACCGGAATGATCATAACGGTCTGCATGGCCTTCGCGCACTTTTTAAATACGCACTGGTCAATTGCAATCGCAAGTACTACATTCAGTACCGTTCCAACTCCCGTAAAGATCACATAGTAGAACAACGTATTCTTTGTCATTGAGATAAACGTTGATTTCGATGCAATCAGGAACTTGAAGTTATCAAGACCATTCCACGGGCTGCCCCAGATTCCTTTCGTGTAATCATACGACTTGAATGCCATTACCAAACCGCCCATCGGAATATAGGCGAAGAACAGCAATACAAGAAATGCTGGCAGAGCCATTACAACGTGAGCCCTGTGTTTCCATGTGTTCTGAAGAAAATTTTTCATCTCATCCACACTCCTTCTTCGTAATCTCCGTGTAATTTTCGTTCGTAAATTACTTAATCGTTTTCATAACTGAACTATACATCATTTTAGACCAAAATGCAATACCTTTTTTGAGATTTTTATATATATTTTTCTGTTTTTTCGTTTTCGTTTCGACATTAGTTGTGTCGGTATTGTGTAAATTGTTGCTTTTCTGTACAAAAAAAGAGTCCTTTCAGCAAACGCTTTCCGAACTCTTTTCGTTTTTACGAAACGGATGAGATTGTTTTCGAAATCGTGTTCCAACTCTCATCCATTTCTATCCCTATTTTGTTCTGCTCTATTTTGCTTCTTTTCGGTCTGTTTTGGCTTCCTTTATGATCTTTTGCGATCTTTCTTTTGCGATCTTTCTTTTTCCAACTTTAGTTTTCTTCTTCCGATAAACGGCGAACCGATGCTCCAGGCATAACCTTTCCTGGTTTTACAATCATCTCGACAAGTGCGCTCTTCGGGCGCTCGATCTGGTCAACAATTGCTCTGGCTGCGTCCTTTCCGACACCTGCCATATCCTGTGCGTAAGTCGTAAGCTTCGGCGAAAACTGCTGAATTAATGTGATGCCATCGTAGCCTGCCACCGAGATGTCCTTTGGAATGGACAGTCCCGCCTCACGAATGACACCGATGCCACCGACTGCCGTGTAATCGTCCGGGTACAGAATACAGGTCGGCGGTTCTTTTAACATCAGAAGTTTTTTGGTTGCCTCCGCGCTCGCTTCTCCCTCCAAATATGGTGCTTCCGGCACATATTCATCCGGAACAGCTAGTCCATGTGCTTCCATTGTTCGATAAAAGCTTGCTAATCTTACTTTTGTAACACCATTTTGCTGTCCATGTATGTAAGCAATTTTCTTATGTCCCATACTGATCACGTACTCTGTCAGTTCCCTTATGCCTCGAATATTATCGGACACAACTGCCGGGCAATTGTTAAAGACATGATCAATTGTGACAACCGGGACATCACTTTCAATTAGCTCAATCACCTCTTCCTTTGTAAAATCCACGTTTGCAATTACCACTCCGTCCACGTTGCGGTAGCGGCAATGCTCCAAATAGGACATTTCCCGTCCACCGACGTTCTTATTAATGAACGTAATGTCGTATCCAAGGTTTTCTACCTCTGTCTTTAGACTCTCCAAAACCGGCGCAAAGTACGGGTGCGTCAGTCCGCTGTGATAGTCATCCAGAAACAGAACTCCTATGTTGTGCGTCATCTTCGTCTTAAGCGCTCTCGCCGCCATGTTCGGAAGATAACCCATTTCATTTGCTTTCTGGCGAATCATCGCTTTTCTTTTTTCGCTGATGTCGTCCAGATCATTCAGTGCCTTGCTGACTGTTGATGCCGACACGCCGCAGGCCGCTGCGATATCCTTTAATGAAACCATAGTACCTCTTCACCTGCTTTCTCTCAATCGTTTAAGTATTTTCAATATAACCTCATTTTCTTTCATTGTCAATCTACAAAACCGTCTTTTTTTATATTTTGTCACATATTTCCATTTGTTTTTCTTGTTTTTTGTGCAAGATTACTTTGCATTACCATTTCTTACTCATTTCCCAGCGTTGTCCGGCGCATTTTATCGTTTTCGATCCATTCATCGAGCGAAAGTGGTGCGTAATTTGAGAAAACGCAAAAGCAATTGATCATATTACAGGGAATCGTTTTCTCATGTCCCGAAAAGTCAAGAAAAGACATCTGCCTTGTGAGTCGGATAAAACGATCCATCAAGAGCTCATCCCTCGTATTGTGTACATGTCCGTACAGCATGTAGGTTTTGGCTTCTCCTTTCTCATTTGTCCGATACTGGCCATTATAACACATAACCGGGTAATGGCTCAATACAACTTTTCGCCCATTATCATGTAATTCCTCGTAGGGACGTATCCATTCAAACAGGCTCTTGTCAAATCTGCGGTATTGCAGGTAACGGTCGTGGTTGCCCTCGATCAGATATTTCTTTCCATTTAGCTGCTGCAATAGCGCATTTGTCTGCATCGCATCGCCAAATGAAAAGTCACCGAGAATCACCGTCTCATCGCAGGTGCGCACCTTCTCATTCCAGCGCTGTATCATATACTGATTCATCTCCTCTGCCGTGGAAAATCCTCGCTTATCCATCTTTGTGTTGAGTGCCTCATGATAAAAGTGGCAATCTGCTATATAAAAACGCATGTGTTGTGTCCTTTCCTATATTTTATTTTACTTTTTAAATACAAGCCATCCACCTCAGGGCTATATTAACGTTTTCTCGTCCGGTACTGCCGGGGCGTGCATCCAAATTCCTTTAGAAAGAAGCGACCCAGATGCGATGGGCTGTCAAAGCCCGTCTCGAGTGCGATCTGCGTCACGCTCTTGTCGGTCGATAACAGCTGCCGCCCCGCCTCCTCTAATCGAAACTGAATCAAATATTCCATCGGGCTAACCTTTAAGACACGCCGAAAGCAGCGGCACAGCTCACTTTTACTTATGGCAAGCGAATCTGCCACATCCTCAAGACGCACCTTTCCAGAAAAATTTTGCTGCATATAGGTCATGGCCTCTTTGATTCGTTCCAGATCGCGTTCCTCCCGCGGAAAGATCTGGCGCACTATCCTATTTTCTTTTTCAACAAGCCCTGCCCACAGAAAGCAAAGGCAGCCTTTCACGATCATCTCATATCCGATTTTCTTTTCCCGATACGATTCTGCCATTTTCCATAGAAGCTGCGATTCCTCTTTGCTTAACACAAAACCGTCTGCTTTCGCCGAAAGAAGTGGCTCCACACATTCTCTGTAGGTGCGAGAGAGACGATCCGACTCCGCCAAACGCCATGAACAGACAAAGGAGTCAATCACCTGCATGTCTGGTTCGGTGCTTAACAGTTCATGACGATCTTCATCCACGGGAACAAGGCGATGCAGCATTCCAGTATTGATAAAGATGCTCTCGCCCGGGTTCAAAATGAATTCGTTTGTACCGATTTGCACGAGAATTGTCCCTTTTACAACGTAATCAAACTGAATCTCCTCATGCCAGTGCCAAGCAATCTGTCCGTGCTCAAACTCCGCAAAATCATCCCGGTAAATGCCAATTGGAAAGTCGTCGCTTCCATGACGACGAAGCTCCCGAAGACTGGTGTCCACGACCGTTTTTTGCTCCATACGTTTTTCTTTTCCTCCCTTCGCTTCTTATTCTAATACTTCATTTTTTTCTAATACTTCATTTTTATTCTGTCTGCCCTTAGGTAGGTAAGATGCTTATTCTACCCTGTAAGATGCATTCTATTTTTATTTAGCTTCGATTATGATAATTATTGCGCTTATTATACTATATTTCCCCACAAAAAAGCAATATAGTAATAACAAGCAAAAAAACACAAAAGGAAAGGGAAAAAGATATGATTTTAGATTTATTTCGTTTGAATGGAAAGGTTGCTGTTGTCACTGGTGCAAACACCGGACTTGGTCAGGGCTTCTGCGTTGCCTTTGCTGAGGCAGGTGCCACTGTAATCGGTGTGGCTCGTCGCAGCTGTGCCGAGACTGCCGCAAAGGTAGAAGAAGTCGGCGGTACCTTCTTTGAAGTAATCGTTGATCTTTCTGCACCGGACGCTGCGCAGCGTGTTGTAGCTGCCTGTAAGGAACGAACTGGCAGAGTTGATATCCTTGTGAATAACGCAGGAATCATTCACCGTGAAGATGCGATTAACGTTACCGAAGCGAGCTGGGACCTTGTCACAAATCTGAATGAAAAGCTTGTCTTTTTCCTCTCTCAGGCGATGACAAATGAGTTCTTCATTCCTCAGGGCGGCGGCAAAATTATCAACATTGCTTCCATGTTAAGCTTTCAGGGCGGCATCCGCGTTCCCTCCTACACGGCAAGCAAAAGCGCCGTGATGGGACTCACCAGGGCGCTTGCAAATGAGTGGGCTTCTCTTAATATTAACGTGAACGCGATCGCCCCAGGCTACATGGCAACCAATAACACGACCGCACTTCGTCAGGAATGTGAGCGAAACGGTGCCATTCTCTCTCGCATTCCGGCAGGACGCTGGGGCACCGCTGATGATTTGATGGGCGCTGCTGTATTTCTCGCATCCGATGCAGCTTCTTACGTGAATGGATTTACGCTGGCGGTTGATGGCGGTTGGCTGGCAAGATAATTAGGCTACGATATTTGCCCGTGAACGATAACTCACTGGCCTCCCGCAAGGAAATATGTCCTTCCATCCGGCGCTGTGACATGAAAAAAGGGGATGTCATAAAGTGCATGAAGATTTTCCTCGTTGAGGCATATATCCGTATCCCCCTCGGCAATCACCTGTCCATCCTTTAACATAATTAAGCGGTCACAATAATTTCCAGCCAGATTGATATCATGAAGCACCATCAGAACTGACACCCCTTCTTGTCGGTTTAACAATGCAAGTGTCTGCATGATTTCAATCTGGTTTTTAATATCAAGACTTGCGATTGGCTCATCAAGGAGCATCCATGGTGTCGTTTGCGCTACCGCTCGTGCAATCACGATCTTTTGCTTTTCGCCGCCGCTTAAAACAGCGAATTTTTTTTCTTTCAGTTTGTCTGCTTTTGTGAGTGAAAATGCGCGAGAAGCTGCTTCTTTGTCAGCAAAAGAATTTCCCTCGAAACGCCCCTGATACGGAGTTCGGCCGGTCATGACGATCTCCTCTGCCGTAAAATCGGTGTCGATATCGGTCTTTTGCGGCACAAAGGAGAGAAGCTTTGCAAGCTTCTTACGTGGATAATCGCTAGCAGATACACTGCCAATCTTTATACTTTCCTTGTTTTCTGTTTTTAAAAAGGCAAGTACATGGCGCAGAAAGCTTGATTTTCCGGCTCCGTTTGGGCCAATGATTCCATAGATATGCCCCGGCTCAAGTGTGAGCGTGATATCCTTTAAAATGGGATGCTCCGCGCCTTCTGGTGTCCAGGTTAAATGATTGCTTACAATGTCTACTGCCTTGAGTGAATCCGTTTCCGATGCGGACTTATTTTTATCTCCTTGTCGACTCAAGTTTGTTTTCTCCTCTCTTTTGATTTTACGCTGTTCACGGGACAGTCAATATAATTTCTCATGCCAACTTCCTCTTAATAAGTAAAATCAGATACGGTGCGCCGACAATCGCCGTCAATACACCGACGGGCAACTCTCCCGGCGCGGTCACGGTGCGCGCTAATGTATCGCAAATCATTAGAAAGAAGCCGCCACCCAAAATTGCCCCCGGCAGGATTCGTCTGTAATCATCTCCCAGCAAAAATCGGATAATATGCGGAATCACCAGTCCGACAAAGCCAATCACACCGCTGACGGCAACACATGCCGCCACCATAACGGATACCGCTAAAATCAAAATTCGGCGGATACGTGCTGTCTCGATTCCAAGGCTCTGTGCCGTCTCCTCGCCCATTGCCATCAGATTTAGATCCTTTGACAACGCAATGCAGATACATAGACAAATCACTTCACAAATCGCTACATAACCAACCTTCACCCACATGGCAGAGGAAAAACTTCCCATCGTCCACAGATAGACCTGCTCGATCTTATCATGATGAAGAGACATCAGAAGTGACATCACCGCCGAAAATAGTGTGCTGATCGCCGTTCCAGTAAGCAGAATGCCGATCGTCTTCGCGCCTTTTTTCATGCCGCCGATCAAATAGACAAGCGCAATCGTAAGAATTGCTCCGATGAACGCACACACACCGATTGTTCCGATGCCAAAGACGCTCACCTGAACGCCAAAAAGAATCGCTATTGTTGCGCCGAGCGCTGCACCAGAAGATACACCTAAAATATGCGGATCAGCAAGCGGATTCTGAAAAAGTCCCTGAAATACGCTGCCTGCTGCCGACAAGCCTGCCCCGACAAGCGCCGCGAGAAGTACACGCGGCAAGCGCACCTGCAAAATAATATAGCGCTGCATCGTGCTGTACGCCGAAATATCCACAAGCGAACCAATGCCCGGAATCCCGGACAGCGCCAGCTTAATACTCCCAATCACACCAATGTCTGCCGAACCCACACTTAGGGAAATGGCAGCCCCCACAAAAAGCAGGGCTGCCATGCAAACATAGATATGAAGATATGTTTTTTTCTTTTTACCCGAAAACGGATTTTGTAAAATCGAAATACGTTTCAATAAAAACTCCCTTATACAGTACACTCTTGATACTGCTCTTTTACCTGCGATTTCATTACCTAGCTAATGCAGCCTTTACATAAGATACCTCGTCTGCCTTTGCGTTGCAGTTGAAGATCTGACCAAGTGTTGTTACGGTGTCATCGTCCTCTGCATCCACATAGATAACCGGGATATTGGCATCGTCAAACTTTGCCTTTTCCTCAGCATTATACTCTGCATCTGCTACAACAACTGCCGGTGCCTCCAAAACAACGCCCTCGGCACTCTTTTCCTCGTACTCAGCGTCCTCATCAACTACGCCGATCTCCTTTAACAGATCGAATACTTCCTCGCTTGCAGCATAAACGCTCTCTGGGCAAGCCTCGATGTTGTACTCCACATCACCGCTCTGTACAGCAACCGGATACTCGGTCTCTGCCGGGAAGCACTCTGGATGAAGCATCTGTGCTAACTCTACGACAGCATCTGCATTTCTCGGGCCCTGACGATCCAGCATGTTTGTGTCGATTGTCTTTACAAAGCCATTCTTTACTGCGCTCAGCTCGGTATACGGATCAGTTGTGCAGAAGCCTTCTTCATTGTATGCGTTTAAGATTACATACTGCGGGTCCTTCTCCAGAAGAGTCTCTGTGGAATAAGACCATCCCTCTACGTCAGAAGCAATGTTGTCGCCACCTGCTGCTGTCAGAATGCCATTTACGAACGTATCTCCTCCAGCGGTGTAATCGCCGTACTCACCGTAGCCAACGACATAATAAACGGTCGGATTCTCATCCGCATTTGCCAGACGGTCGGATACATAATCCATCTTTGCCTGCATCTCATCAATGGTTTCTTCTGCTTCCTCTGTACAATTTACAGCCTTGCCAACCAGACCGATCATATCATAAACGCCGTTCATATCCTCTTCGCTGTACAGATACAGTACCGGAACACCAGCATCATCGAGCTGCTTGATTGCATCATCGGAAAAATGAGTGGATGCAAGAACCAGATCTGGCTCCAGACTTAAAATCTTCTCGATATCTGCATTGGAAATACTTCCTACAGACTCAACTTCGCTAACCTGTGCCGGGTAATCGCAATAATCGGTTCTTCCGACTAACTTATCACCTGCACCGATTGCATACAGAATCTCTGTCATGTTCGGTCCCATGGATACAATCTTTTCAGGCTCCTCGTCAATTGTAATCTCCGTTCCATCTGTTCCTGTTAATGTAAGCGGATAGCTAACCTCGCCAGACTCCTCGGATGCTTCCTCAGACACGCTCTCTGCAACAGCTGTCTCAGCTTCGCTGCCTGCCTCCTCAGTTGCCCATACGGTCATGCTTGACGCTGCAAGTGCCGCACACATAATAACTGCCTGTACCTTCTGATACTTTCTCATAAAAAACTCCTAACTGCAGATTCTCACTGCATTCCCTATTATCTTTCACAAAAAGACGAAACACATGCGACTTTATACATTTATACAACTTTGTTCAAGCTCTGCACACTTATCTTTTCTGAAAGCGCCACGTGGCGTTCTATATTATAGCGAAATCGAACCTATATTTCAAGCAATATCTTATTAATCAACTATCTTATTAATCAACCTTCTTGCAGTTCTTGTCAAGGAAATCCAATACCGTCTTTGCAAACAGCGGATCAATATCATTTGCCTGCTTCTTATCCAAACGGGAGAACCACTTTGCAAGTACATTCTGCGGCACACGATTGTAATACAGATCGTGAAGCATCTTTAACTCTTCCTTCTTTGCCAAATAATAGGCTGTTCCGCCCTTTGTAAAGAAGATTCCCATATGACCGCTCTTGCCTGGGCGAGCCTCTGTGTAATACTCGACATTTGGATTTGTGATGCGGCTTCGCTGTGCGATAATCGAAGAACCCTCATAGCCAATCACCTCATCGTCCTTTCCATGCATGACAAGAACTGGCACATCACAGCTATTGATACCCTCTACTGCGGACAGATTGTAATTCTTTCCAAAGACACCACGCTGATAGATCGCTGCAAATGGAAGCAAAAATTCTGCCAGTAAAGATGGCATTGCGCGCTTTGCGACCTCTTTTGTGACGGCCATCGGGCTGGCAAATCCAGAAATAGAAATCACCCCTGCAATATTGTGTCTAAAGTTAAGCTCTGCCGCTGCGGTATAGCCGCCCCAGCTATGACCATACAAAAATACCGGAAGATCCTTCAAGGACGAAGTTGCCTCGATATAGCCCATAACTGCGTTCAAATCCTTCACAGACTGATAGAAGCCCACTGAAGAAGCACCTTCACTCTCGTACACACCTGTGTAGTCAAATGTGAATACCTGATAGCCATCATCAAGCATATATTTCACCATGCTCAGGTTATCCTCTCCGCCGCTTGCGATTCCATGGCACACAACAACAAGCCCCTTTGCCGTCTCCTCTCCGTACAGATAGCCTGTCAGATGCGTTGAGCCAGATACAATCGTGACTTTCTTTCGTACCAGTCCGCTCATATCCTTATAGCGCAGGCTGATCGCGTCATCCTCCTTTTCCTGTCTGGCGAATACCTTGTGGAAAATACCTCTCACAGTCAAAATACCTGCCGCACTTGCTGCTGCCAGTCCCGCAAGGACTACTTTTCCTTTTCCTGACTTTGCCATAGAAATCCATCCCTTCCTTACAAATTATTCATCTATATTTTACTTATCTCTATGTTTAACAATAATACCCTTATTTACGCAAAAAAGCAAGGCATCTGCCCTGCTTTTTTCTATTTACAAAAGGAACGGTACAATAACCCCCGCAATCACTAACACTGCCCCGGAAATCAAAAACGCCGCCAACTGGCACGCCGCCTTCTCATCTTCCTCGAGCTCCTCAAACGGCACAATCTCCTCATCGAGATAGTCCGCAATATCGCCTCCGGTGCTTCGCTTCGTCTTTTTCTTCTTGTTTTTAATGCCAAAGCGCTTCTTCGCCGTATCCACCGGTGTCAGCCCGTCCAGATGCAGGTACGCAAACCATGCACCTGCCATCAAAATCAGTCCAATTGTACCCAGACCAAATGCCAGCCTCGAAACGCCGACCCGCTCCACATTCACATATTTGTCCCAAAGTAAGACGATCACCAGACCGATTAGGGTTCTGGTGATCGTTTTTGTCACAATAAGACGAATCATATAGCGGTGATAGTGTTCTTTAAACCATCTCATGCTCTACTCTCTTACTTTCATGCTCTCGCACAGCTTCGCTTTGCCTACGCTCTCTATGCTCGCACTATGCAGATACGCATTCACTTTCATGAATTCATTCTGCATTCACTTTCATGCCTTCTCAGATGCGTTGATTGCTTCGATCTCTGCACGATACTTTTCCAGCTCAGGCTCATTGCCATATACAAAGTGACCCTCACAAATTTCAACCCACTGCGGCTTGGAAATTGTGTAATCGTGAAGCGTCGGATCATAGACCAGAAGCTTTTTCTTCTTCTCGATCTCCGGATCCGGAATCGGAACTGCGGAAAGCAGTGCCTTTGTGTACGGATGCAGTGGATGATGGAACAGTTCCTCAGCCTCTGCCAGCTCCACGATACGACCCTTGTAGATAACAGCAATACGGTCGGAAATGAAACGTACAACGGACAAATCATGTGCGATAAACAGATAGGTCAGACCTCTTGATGCCTTCAACTGATTTAACAGGTTTAATACCTGCGCACGGATGGAAACATCCAGAGCGGAGATCGGCTCATCAGCTACGACAAACTCCGGCTCCATGATCAATGCTCTCGCGATACCGATACGCTGTCTCTGTCCACCAGAGAACTCGTGCGGGAAACGGGACGCAAACTCCGGCAGCAGACCAACTTCACGAAGTGCCTTCTGTACCTTCGCCTCACGATCTGCCTCATCCTTATACATATGGAAGTTTAACAGACCCTCGGAGACAATGTAATCAACCTTCGCACGCTCATTTAAGGATGCCATCGGATCCTGGAAGATCATCTGGCAGCTCTTGATAACCTCGCGGTCAAGCTCCTTGGAGATCTTTCCATTGATCTTCTTGCCCTTAAAGTAAATCTCTCCGGCCGAAGTAGGATTGATACGGGTAATAGCGCGGCCGATGGTAGTCTTTCCGGAACCGGACTCACCTACCAAGGAGAATGTTTCTCCCTTATAAATATCAAAATTTACATGGTCAACTGCCACAAATTTCTTTCGGCCTTTGCCGAAACTAATCTGCAGATCTTTGACCTCAATCAGCTTTTCTCTTTCAGCCATACTCATACCTCTTTTACTTATGCGCTCTCATCTTCTGTCTGAGCTGCTGCACAGACTTCGGCGGTTCAATCTTCGGTGCACGCGGATCCAGATACCATGTCTTTGCCTTATGCGTTTCAGAAACATCAAAATACGGAGGCTCCTCCTCAAAATCAATCGCAAGTGCCTGTCTGTTTCTCGGTGCAAATGCATCGCCCTTGATCGTGTTAAACAGGTTCGGCGGTGTACCATCAATAGTAGGAAGCGCCTCGCCCTTTACACCCAGCTGCGGCAAAGCGGATAACAGTGCCCATGTATATGGATGTCTTGCATCGTAGAAAATCTCGTCTACTTTTCCGACCTCAACGATCTGTCCTGCATACATAACTGCCACACGGTCCGCTACATTTGCTACAACACCAAGGTCATGAGTAATGTAAATAACAGACATGTGATATTCAGCCTGCAGATTACGGATCAGTTCCAGAATCTGTGCCTGAATCGTTACATCCAGTGCGGTGGTAGGCTCATCGCAGATTAAAATCTGCGGCCGGCATGCAACCGCAATAGCAATAACAACACGCTGTCTCATACCGCCTGAAAACTCATGCGGATACTGATTATAACGCATCTCCGGGAATGGGATTCCTACCTTCTCTAAGATTTGAAGAGTAGCCTTCTTTGCTACAGCTCCTCTAAGACCCTGATGAAGTTCGATACACTCCTGGATCTGCTTTCCAACCTTCTTTAATGGATTTAAGGAAGTCATCGGATCCTGCATAACCATCGCAATTCTCTTACCGCGAATCGTCATCCATTCCTTTTCCTTCTTAAACTTCGCCAGATCCTTGCCATCATACAGGATGCTTCCGCCGGTAATCGTACCGTTTCCGTCAAGCATTCCGACAAAGGTTTTTGTAAATACGCTCTTTCCGGATCCGGACTCACCTACGATGGCAAGTGTCTCTCCATCATACAGATCAAGAGAACACTTACGAATCGCATTGAGCTTATTTCCGCGCAGGCTGAACTGAATCTCCACGTCTTTGGCGGATAATATCGGTTTCTTTTCCATGATCTTTCTCCTCCTTAATTAAACGTGGTTTCTAGGATCCGCTGCATCCGAAAATGCATTGCCGACCAGATAGAATGTGATCGTGACAACAGATACGATAACTGCCGGGAATACCAACAGATATGGATAATTCAGGAAATAGCTTCTTGCATTACGAAGAAGGATTCCAAGGGTAGGCGTATTGATATCCAGACCAAGTCCAAGGTAGGAAAGAGTCGTCTCCATACTGATGGTTCTCGGAATGGAAAGTGCCAGTCTAAGGATAATAACACTGATCAGATATGGCAAAATATTCTTAATCAGAATACGATAGGTCGGAGTACCCAGACATCTGGATGCCAGATTGTACTCACGGTCACGATACATCATAACAAGGTTACGGATGTTTCTTGCCATGCCCAACCAACCAAATGCGATCAGAGACACTGCCATGATCGTAAAGCTCTTTCCGATCATAAGTGCAATCAGCGTCATGTAAATGATCTGCGGAATGTTATCGATGATATTGTAAAGTTCCGTGAAGAAACGATCTAACTGACGAACATATCCCCAAAGAAGACCGATGGTAACTCCGAGTACACACTCACCGATTGCAACGATACAGGCTAACTTGATGGAAGTCTGTGTTGCATACCATACCTGACACCAATAGTCACGTCCTAAGTTATCCGTACCAAACCAGAACTCGGAGTTTGGAAGAATAAAGCCCTTCGAACTGTCTGTTACCAGATTTCTGTAATCGTACTTTCCAATAACAAGTGCTACAAACGAGAAAATAACAAGTGCAATAAACACAATCAAAAGTGCTACTGCACTCTTTTTCTTTAAAAAGTTATGAATTACGGACTTCCAATAAGAATAGTTGGAATATCCTGTCATCTCGGCCTTTTCAGGAGAGTACTCGACAACCTTAAAGCGAGCGTCATCTTTTGAATTGACTGCCATTATCTCGTACCTCCTTTTCCAGTCAGTGTAATACGTGGGTCGATGATCATCATTAAGACATCACCTAAGAATACGCCGATGATACCAAGTGCGGCATACAGAATAACAAGAGTCTGTACAACCTCTGTATCATAACGGTTGATTGCATCCGTAAGCAGTGAACCCATACCAGGCACTGAGAAGAAACGCTCTACCAGAAGTGAGCCGCCGACGGTAAGCAGAATCGAATACGGAATATACTGTGCCAACGGAACAAATGCATTTCGAAGCACATGTGTAACCATGATGCGCTTTGAGGAAAGACCCTTTACACGCGCTAATTTAATATAATCCTTGTTTAACTCATCAACCATATATCGTCTTGTCCACAATGCATATCCTGCGATCGAGGAAAGTGACAGACAAACGACAGGCAGAATCAAAGACGGTCCCGGATTTCTCGTCGAATACATAGACGGCAGCTTCAGCACATGGGAACCAAATACAAGCACCAGAGAATACGCAACAAGCGGCGGAACTGCATTTACAATAATTGTATAAACGGTTCCGATACCGTCGATAATGCCATCCTTAAAACGTGCCTGAAGAACACCTACGATAACGCCAATTACCAGAGAAATTGCAAAAGCGATCAGACCGAGCTGCATCGACATTGCAAACTTTCCGCCAATTACCTTTACCACAGAGATACCGCTCTGAATTCGCCGTGACGTACCGAAGTCCAGTCTCAGCAACTGCCTATAATAGCGCATCAGCTGTGTAAAGGTACTATCTAATAAACCTGCTGCCTGAAGCTGATCGTGCTTTTGCTGATCGGTCAGCTTCATCAACTGATCCTCGGTAAAGAAATAATCCGTAGGCAGCATACGAAGCAGCAGGAATACGATAGTCACCACTATGAGGATTGTTACAAGAGACTGTAACAATCTCTTTACGGTGTATTTTGCCATATATTACTCAGCAGAACCTGCTTCCCAAGCTTCCTTGAAAGCAGCGTAGTCTTCTGCAGTATAGGCGTCTGTAGAAGTCTCCCAGTTCTTGTATTTGTTGTTCTGCATACCGAACATAGCGTTGATCTTGGAGTAATCATTGATATGAGTCAGCTCCCACTCAACATCGAAATATGCCGGTACAGTCAGTGCATGCTCAAGCATGAATGCCTCTGCCTCTGCATAAGCCTCATATCTTGCATCCAGATCGTCAGTGATGGCATCTGCCTTATTTACTAACTCAGTAAACTCGGTATACAGAGCATTCAGTTCCTCACTCTCGTTGTCTACACCGTGGCTGTAAGCTACCATGTAATATGCGTTATCACTGTCATTTGTTTCCTGTCCTAAGTAGTTCTGAGGATCACCGTAGTCAGCACCCCATCCGTTGATAACAAAGGACTGAAGTCTTGGGTTACGAACTTCCTGTGCAAGACTGGATACGTAAGTCTCGATATCCAGAACGATGAAATCATCGCCGAAGGAATCAGAGAATGCCTGCTTTAATACGTTTGCGCTGTCAAGAGCAGTCTGGTTGCCGCTTGCGATATAGTAAGCTGCATGTACCGGGAAGGTAACGCCTGCTGCTGTCAGCTCCTCGATTGCCTGTGCCTTGTACTCCTCAAACTTATCGGAATCCAGACGGCTCATGCTCTCGCCATCATAAGTAGTCGGAAGACCTAACTTCTCCTGTACGAGCTGTGTATACTCAGTACCGTCAGATGTATAGATCAGACCCTGCATTGTGTAGGAATTGTTGTAGCACTTGTATGGATTGATTGCGTTGGTTCTCTTGTACCAGCTGCCCAGATCCAGACCATAGTACCAGCACTTACGGAATGCTTCGTTTGCAACAGCTGTATTCCAGTTGTCATCCTTTGTCTGGTCTGCATTGTGCTTATCATAGTTGAAGTGGAACTGATAAGAGAACTTCGTCGGACGCATCTCAACTAACTGATTGTAATATTCGTTGGACTCGTTGCTGCTGATTGTTGTCAGGTTGGACTCAGACAGAGAAACACTGTCTAACTCACCTGTGGTATACAGCTGATATGCAGTATCAACAGACTCTACCATCTTAATGGTAACAGTATCGAACAGCTTTGCATCGGTATCCCAATACAGCGGGTTCTTTGTCAGTGTCTTTGTATTCTGCTGGATGTACTCAGTACAGGTATAGCAGCCGTTGTACCAGATATTCTCCGGTGTAGCAGCCTTGAATCCGTCGATACCGATCTCATCGATCATCGCCTGGGAAATCGGATACAGACAGTTGTAAGTAGCTACTGTATCGAAGTATGGCTTCTCGCTTACGCATGTATACTGAAGTGTATAATCGTCAATTGCCTTGATGCCTACTGTATCCGCAAACTCAGAGCTCTCTGCATTCAGTGCCAGACCAGCCTCAGAATCCAGTTCACTTGTCATGTTGTAGTAATCCTCGGCACCTACGATCATCTCCATTGGCATGGAAGTGTTGGTAGCATCATTCTTGTGGAAGTTTAATACCCACTCAAGTCCAGTTAAGAAGTCCTGTGCAGTAACTTCGCCCTTCTCATTTCCGTTCTGGTCAACCCACTTAACGCCCTTTCTTAAATGGAAAGTCCAGGTAACACCATCGTCCTCTGTCTCCCAGCTCTCTGCGATTGCCGGTGTTAACTGACCATACTCATCGGCCTCTAACAGACCATCATACAGGTTTGTTAATACATTAAGGTCGGTTGCATTCTGTGAATACAGAATATTCCAAGTCTCAATCTCTCTTGCCTGAGTTTCGTACTGATACAGATCCTTGATCTCATCTGCCATAGCCGGAACTGCTGATACGGCTGCCATAGCGACTGCAGTAAGAACTGCTGCTGCTTTTCTTGTTTTTCTCATGCGTCATCCTCCTTTTGACTACTGACAATTCGTCGTTTTTTTCTCCGGATTCGTTGTCGTTCCCTCATACGCTGTCTTTCCTTTTACCGGAGAGCGCTCATATCGCCGACAAAATGATGACGGCTTTTCCTATCTTCCTGACATTGCCGCTGCAAAGCATCACAGTGTCTTGCCACTGACACATCCCGTCAGAATATTGCATAACACATCCTCTGACGAACAGATAGAAAAAAAGATGGTACACCCCTGATACTTCTATTTTGTGCCCATCCACCCTCTTGTCTCTATTGTCTGCCCTAAGCATGACGTTATAATAAACCAATTACGCAGGATTGTCAATCCGTAATTCGTATTTTTCCAAAGAAAAACTTGCCTTTTTTCACAAAAAATGCCTTTTCGGTTTATTTTTTAAGGGTTATCCCCCAGAAATTGCCATTTTTTCTTTAAAAAATTTCATTTATTCTGTTTACAAGCGAAAGAGAATCTGCTATCATAATCTACTGTTAAGGAAATGATTACTGTGATGCACCGGCAAATGAGCTGCTGCACCATGTCTTAAGATAAAGAGAGGTTATTCATATGGATCATATTGACCGCAGCATCGTTGACATCCTGCAGCATAATGCCCGTTTGCCGGTAAAGGAAATCGCAAGCCGCGTTTCGCTTTCCTCTCCGGCTGTATGCGCCCGTATTGAGCGACTTGAAAAGTCTGGTGTGCTTGCCGGCTATCAGGCAGCCATAAATGTAACTGCTATTGGTTATCTTGTAAAAGCTTTCATCAATCTGGAAGTGGAACCCGATCAAAAGCCTGATTTCTATCCATATATCGAATCATGCAGTAACGTAGTTGAATGCAATTGTGTCACTGGAGAGTATTCTATGCTCATCGAAGCCTATTTTCACACGACACAAGAACTTGATCAATTTGTAAATTACATTCAGAAGTTTGGACGCACACGCACACAGATCGTTTTCTCCACATGTGTGGAACATCGCGGCATTCCGCTCTCCGAGGAAGGCACATTACAGCCGCCTGCTCATTTAAAAAAGAGCGCGGATAAGGCGAATGACGCTTCCAAGGAGTGATTTCGCACAATGTATCCGAACAGGCAGCATAATTTCATAGTTTTTTGCGTTGAAAAAAGAGCCGGTCTTTGTTGATCTGGCTCTTTTGCTTTTGGAGTCTATCTTCTAGGTTGTAGTTTTACGGATACCCACTCGGTGAAGGGGCTTTGCCAAGCTTAACAAGCATCAAGTTCTTCTCCCTTAGTCGCAATGTGTCATAATCTTAATGATTTCTTCATCGGTCTCGTTCATACCATCCGCACCGATACGGCAAATATTATGAATGGTATTCTCGACACCCTTGCTTACGATTCCATCCTCGCCGTAGAACTGTTGTCCGTGGCGATACATCTCATAGCCTAACAGCGCTGCATCAACCGAGGATGCAATCTTTGCGGCACAGGATGGCTTTGCACCGTCGCAGATAATTCCAGATGCGATTGCGATGGAGTTGACAAGCGTATGTGCGACCTCGTCGATATCACCGCCAAGAAGAAATGCAATTCCACATCCAGCCGCGCATCCAGCACTGACTGCTCCACAGAATGCGGACAGTGGTCCGATTCCAGTCTTAATGTGGATGGCGATCAGATTGGAAACGAGAAGGGCGCGAAGAAGCTCTTCGTCTGTCTTATGATACTCCTTTGCATAGACAATAACCGGCACCGATACGGTGATTCCCTGATTTCCACTTCCGGAATTGATGACAACCGGCAGCTCACATCCGCTCATGCGGGCATCGGAACCTGCTGCGGCATACGCTCTTGCTCTTGTGCGAACATCCTCGCCGTAGGTGTCAAGAAGCACACTTCCGACATTTGCACCCCAGTCTTCTCTCACACCAGCCTGCGCAATCGTGTAATTGTACTCGATCTGTCTGTTTAAGATATCGCGAACGGTATCCAAATCGGCTGTCTTTGCGTACTCCACGATGCCCTCTACACTCAGACGGCTTCTGTCAGCGCGCTGTTCACTCGCTGCTGCGGCCTGACGCTTCGCCAACTTTTCTGCACAGTCACAGTCGTCCTGCTCATTTAACAGCACTTCGCCGTTATGTGCGATGTAAATGATATCGGTGTGATGCTTGGATACACGCACAACAGCGCTGTTACCCTCTGCCGTTACGGTCACGCGAATATCCAGCTTATCGCCGTTTTCCATTGCCTTTACAGAAAATGGCACTTTCTCAAGGTACTCGGCAATTTTCTTCTGTTCTTCTGGTGTTACCTTTGCGATAACCTCAAGACAGGCAGAGGAATCTCCTGCCACAATTCCAGCTGCGGCTGCCGCCGAGATACCCTTCATACCGCCGGTGTTTGGAACGATAACACTCTTTACGTTCTTAATAATATTTCCACTCGCCTCGATCTCTACCTTGGTCGGCATCTTTCCAAGCACCTCTCTTGCCTTTGCCGCGCAATAAGCAAGTGCGATTGGCTCGGTACAGCCAAACGCCGGTGTCAATTCCTCGCGCAGAATTTGCGCATATGTATTGTGATCTTCTCTTGTTAACATTACATTTTCTCCGTTTTCTTTTTTTCTATTTTACTTGCAGTCTTACATAACTTACAATGCGATGACATAATACCATGATACCAATGTCGCCGCCATTTGTAAAGGAATTGTCACATTTTGCCTAAGACGATTTTCGTTTTTTGTAATTTTACGTCGCTTTTTATCACAAAATATGCTATGATGAGATTTAAGGCAAAAGGCAAGTAATTACAACCCTTGTTTTTTTATAACATTTGCCTTTTGCAAAAAGTTTTATAAAGATTTTGACAGACAGGACTGACAGACGATGAAACAACACAAACACACACTCTCAGGCAACATGCATCACCACGTAAAGAATCACGTAAAGAACGCGGTTGGTGGTCTGAAGATCGCAATGCGCGGTGTTTTCTTTAATGCCAAAAGCATGCTCGTTCTCCAGATTCTTTATTCGGTATTCTATACCTTGATTGAGTACTCCCTTTTTCAGATGTTATTAAGTATCGCCTTAAAAATTGACGGCTACAGCTTCTTAAACTCCGCCAATCTGGGGCGTTTCTTAATCACGCCTCCGGCGATTGTGATGATCTTGATCTTGTTTTTGGTCGCCTGTATGCTGACCTATCTAAATGCCTGTATTCTGCTCGGCGGCTTTCAGGCTTCGATGGCGCGCCAGAAGCTTCGCATGAAGGATATCTTTTTACATGGCTGCGCCCGCTGCTTCAAGCGTTTTCGCTTTAAACAGTTCTACCTGGCACTCCCACTTTTTGCCTATCAGATTCTTGTCAATACCTTTTTCTTTTATGAGATTTGTTTTCGCATTAACCCATACAGCACTTTTTTGCCGATGCTGTTTTCTAAGATTTATTACGCCATCCCGATTATCGCGGCACTTGTCCTAATCGGAATCTTTGCGGTGCGTGAATTTTTCTGCATCTGCTACTGGTACCTAGGCGGCTTTGCCATCAAAAAGTCCAAACATGCGAGCGTCCCGCTTGTGAAAAAACACCTTGCACCTATACTCGCTGACATTGTTCTTTTAAATCTCGCAGTTGGAATCTTCTGGTTTGTTCTTCGCCTGTTATGCCAGATCATAATCGTCGTTGTCGTTAACTTCTTTGCCCCGGCTGACTTAAAGGTTGCCATGGTGCTTAGCTTTAACAACACACTCTCCATTGCGATGATCTGGTTTGCCAGCTGCATCGGTGTCTTTGTAAATGTTGCGATGATGGCACATCTGTTTTACCGTTTTTCCGGAAACGATGTCATCTTGGAATTCCATCTGGACTATGCGCCAGATACCCCGCTTCGCCGCGTCTTTCGCATCTGTGGCATTGCCGCTGCGGGTGTCGGTGTCTTTTGCTTCTTGTATTATGGTATCTACAACGGTGCCTTGCTTGCCGAGCGGCCATTAAGTCCAGTCCAGATCTACTGCCACAGAGGACTTTCCTCCGAGGCACCAGAAAATTCACTCGAAGCGATTGACCTTGCGATTGCCTCCCTCTCTGACGGTGTCGAGATCGATGTTCAGGAGACAAAAGACGGCGTGGTCGTTGTCAGCCACGATTCCTCGTTAAAGCGCACCGCTGGAAAACGGGTGAATATTGCAGATGTCACCTATGAGGAATTAAAGCAGTACGACATCAGCTACTATTTTTCAAAGGATCACGAATTTACCTACGTTCCAACACTTGAGGAAGTCATGTCTCTCGTCAAGGGACGTGCGCATCTTCTGATCGAGTTAAAACGAAATTCCGCAAGCACCGACCTTGCCGCCAAGGTTGTCAGCCTGATCGACCAGTACGAGATGGGGTATCAATGTTCCATCCAGTCTGCTGACTATGCGTACCTTCGTCAGGTAAATGAGTTGAATCCAGATCTTACGCTCGGCTACATCCTGACAACTGCAATCGGAAACTATTACAAAAACGATATGATCGACTTCTTCTGTGTACGTTCGATGTTTGTCAATAACACAACCGTGACAAAAGCCCATGCCGAAGGTAAAGCCGTCTATGCATGGACAATCAACACCCGTGCCGAAACGGAACGTATGAAAAACGCCCAGGTCGATGTCATTATTACAGACTATCCGGCCAAGGCGCGTGAAGTAATCTACCGCGAAGAAGGTTCCTCATACAGTATTATTAAGTTGTTACGACTTATGTTATAATTTCACCCTGCTATCAATATGCGCTGCCTTGCGATACAGCGCTTCATAGTAAGCTTCTTTTTGGGGCGCACTGCTTTCAAAGCGGATGTGCCCCTTTTCTTTGTCCGTGCAAAGATCCTTCGCCGCAAGAAGACGCTTTGCCTGTCTGGCAGTGCCCTCGCCGCCATCGTAAATGCGAACTTCCTCGCCGACAACCTTGCCAATCGTAGCCTTCACAAGTGGAAAATGCGTGCAGCCAAGAACAACCGCCTTCGCACCCTCCTTTAAGCAGGGATCTAAGACATCTTTTAAGTAGCCTTCCAATCCCGGACCCTCTAAAATGCCGCTCTCCACATACTCCACCAGATCTGGACACGGAACCGGGATAATCTGTGCCTGATCCTCATATCGCTGCACAAGTCGTTTGAATTTTTCCTCACGAAGCGTCAGCGGCGTTGCCATCACGGCCACCTTTTCCCCCGGATGATGCTCTACGGCTGGCTTTACCGCCGGTTCCACGCCGACAAGCGGAAGCTCCGGGTACATTCCGCGCATAATGCGGCATGCCGCACTCGTTGCCGTATTGCAGGCAATGACAATCTCCTTCACGCCAAGGCCAAGCAGATGCTCGGCACACGCATAGGTAAGCTCACGCACCTGCTCAAGCGGCTTGACACCGTAAGGGGCATTGAGCGAATCCCCATAATAAATAAAATCTTCCTCCGGCATCAGGCGCACGAGTTCCTTTAACACACTCAATCCACCCGCACCAGAATCAAACACGCCGATTGGCTGTCTTTTTTTGTCCATATCCTCCACACACTTCAATCCTTTTCTTTTTCAATAGTTCTAATAGCTTTTATAGTTTTAATAGTTCTAATATCAAATAGCGAATCGCTCTATTAGCTCTATTTCAAATTTTCTATTTTTCTATAATTACAGTATACCGCGAAACGAGCTTCGTGTATAGAAGAAAGTAGGAAAGAAATTTGCGCCCTTGTTATTTTTCTATCAACTTTTTCCCGATATTTTGAGATTTCCATTCAATTTTCACAATGTTAAACTTT
The DNA here is from genome assembly GCA_963605535.1 of Wujia chipingensis. GTDB lineage: Bacteria > Bacillota > Clostridia > Lachnospirales > Lachnospiraceae > Anthropogastromicrobium > Anthropogastromicrobium chipingensis_A. Next base: position 3,194 of record CAVCXB010000019.1, on the reverse strand, counting down.
TTCAGAATTTTTGATTGACAAATCGCCTTTCGCCCCCTATAATCGTGTTCAAGCAAAGGCGCTGACAGATTCCAGTTCGGAAGTCAGCGCCTTTTCTCATATCCGCAGCACAAAGCCGTGCACGCCGAAGGATCCCGGTGTGCGCGGCTTTGTGTTGTATTTAAACAGGGGGGAACTGTCCTATGGAAGATATTTTAAATGCTGTTCAAAGTGAAGTTTTTGGCGTCTGGTTCTTAATCGGAGCCGCGCTCGTATTCTGGATGCAGGCTGGTTTCGCAATGGTCGAAGCTGGTTTCACCAGAGCAAAAAATACAGGAAACATCCTGATGAAGAACCTGATGGATTTCTGTATCGGTACTGTTATGTTTATCCTGATCGGATTTGGTCTGTTTCTTGGCGAGGATCTCGTTGGCATCATCGGAAAGCCGGGCTTTGATATCTTCACCGACTATGCAAACTTCGACTGGTCCAACTTCGTATTCAACCTTGTATTCTGCGCAACCACCGCTACAATCGTATCTGGTGCAATGGCAGAGAGAACAAGATTCCTTTCCTACTGTGTTTATTCCGCAGTCATCTCCGCAGTGATCTACCCGATCGAGGCACACTGGACCTGGGGCGGCGGCTGGTTAGCTCAGATGGGCTTCCACGATTTTGCCGGTTCCAACTGTATTCACATGGTCGGCGGTATCTGCGCACTGATCGGTGCCGCACTGCTTGGACCGCGTATCGGAAAGTTTGTTAAAGATAGCAGCGGTAAGATCACAAAGGTTAACGCATTCCCTGGTCACAACCTTCCACTCGGCTGCCTCGGTGTGTTCATCCTGTGGCTTGGTTGGTATGGTTTCAACGGTGCCGCAGCTACTACCGTTGATGAGCTTGGATCCATTTTCGTAACAACGACAATCGCGCCTTCTATCGCAACCGTTGTCTGCATGATCTTCACTTGGGTTAAGTATGGAAAGCCAGATGTTTCCATGTGTCTGAATGCTTCTCTGGCTGGTCTGGTTGCCGTAACCGCAGGCTGTGATGTCTTCGATGCCTTCGGCTCCATCGCAGTCGGTGCTGTATCTGGTCTGCTTGTTGTATTTGGTGTTTGGTTCTGTGATAACAAGATTCACGTTGATGACCCGGTTGGTGCAGTTGCCGTACATATGATGAACGGTATCTGGGGTACCATTGCAGTTGGTCTTTTCGCAACAAAGAGCGCTCCTGCATTTGCAAGAGGCTATGGCGACGGTGTTACCTTTGGTGCAAACCAGATTTTAGGCGAAGGCCTCTTCTATGGCGGTGGCTTCACACAGCTTGGCTTACAGTTACTTGGTATGCTTTGCACCGCAGCCTTCACCGCTGTTACGATTACCATCACATTCCTTGCAATTAAGAAGATATTCGGTCTGCGTGTCACCGAGGAAGAAGAAATCATCGGTCTTGACGCAACGGAGCATGGTCTTCCGTCCGCTTACGCAGGCTTCTCCATCATGGATATCGACAACACCATGACCATGGAGCAGAATACAAATACAAACCTTGGTGTTGAAGATTATGATCACGCTTCCGCTGCACAGAAGGCTGCCGCTGTTAAGGTTGTTAAGGCTCCGGATGTTTCTCCAAGCGGCATCTACAAGGTAGTTATTATCGCAAAGCTTTCACGTTATGATAAGCTCAGAAAGGCAATGAACGACATCGGCGTAACCGGAATGACCGTTACTCAGGTTATGGGCTGTGGCATCCAGAAGGGTGCTGGCGAGAAGTATCGTGGTGTTGAGCTTGACGCTACCCTGCTTCCAAAGGTTAAGGTCGAGGTCGTTGTCAGCAGCATCCCAGTTGACACCGTAATTGCAGCCGCTAAGAAGACCCTTTACACCGGACACATCGGTGATGGCAAGATCTTCGTATACAACGTAGACCGTGTTGTTAAGGTTCGCACCGGTGAGGAAAACTTCGCAGCATTGCAGGATGTAGAGTAACACACCAGCTAATTTCGATTAAAATTTAAAATCTTTCACAAGGCAAAATCTCCGCAGTTTAAACCCACATTGCGTCGACATCAGACGGAGTTTGCAAATATATTATTAAAAAGAGTACCTGTCAATTTGATGGAAAATCACTGACAGGTACTTTTTTTTTGCGAATGAGCATCCAATAAATCCGCTGGCAAATTCATTGAAAAAGCTCGGCACTCCGTTTCCAATAATCTGTGCTATACTGGAAGCGACATGCTTCGGCCGGATAAATTTTAATTTATTTTTCTTGCTGAGAAAATGGGTAATTCTAACCACTACCTGAATTACCATGCCGATTGCAGAGGCAAGTGCAGCTCCGCCAATTCCCATCTGCATTGGAAAGACAAATACAATATCCAGTACAATATTAACGACACCGCCCAGCAATGCCATTGCACGGTTTGGATCTTCATCTGCCCGGACGAAGATCGCTATATAATTGGAAAATACTGCTACTGGAAGAAAGATATTAAGATATTAATATATCGCATATATGCCAGTGCATATGGATAAAGCGTATCATTCGCCCCCATGAGTCGTAACAGCGCTGAGATTCCAAAACCATAAATTATCCACAGCAGCACAGAAATTGCGGCTAATGTGGCAAACGACAGCGTGAAAAAGCGATTTGCCTTCTCATAATTTCCAGTTCCTCCATAGACGCTCATCTGAACCGATCCGCCCACACCAAACAGAATTCCCATTGCCATCAGAATACACAGTAACGGTGTTGTGATGCTCAATGCCGCCAATGCATCTGCGCCTACTCCTTTTCCAATCACAATTGCATCTGTCAAGGTATAGATTGACATGACCATTGCACTACCAAGTGACGGAATCAAAAAACGCAGATATAATTTTTTCAAATTATCCTTTTGTAAATCCATTTTCTTCCTCCTCCCCAAAAAAGAAAGCCAGACAAGACTTTTCTGTCTTATCTGGCTCATGATTTTCATGTCCGTCCGGGAATTTCGTAACCTACTTTACTTTCGCATCATACGAAACACCTTGCAAGGCACATTTTTTGTGCCGTCCGACCTTTGCTATTACAGCAAAACTTTATTAAAAGTCAATAGCTTTTTTCCTAAAACTCATTTCTCTAACTCATTTTCCGTTACTGTTCACGGGTGGGGTAAAAACTCTTGTGGAAAGTAACGAAATTTAAATTTTTAATTAATCTCATATAAA
>CAVCXB010000018.1:0-32658 GCA_963605535.1 Wujia chipingensis | reverse complement strand
CAAAATCCCAAAAAGTGGAAGGTTTTTTTATATTATTTTTTACTCGTCAGAGCTGTTGTATCACTGTTAATACCAAAGCAATAACAAAGTGCCTTATGGTACTCATCCTGATACCGTACTTCCTTTAACTTTTCGTAATAGAATTTCTCATGGGCCTCACTAATAAAGATGATTCCATCTTTTGACTTACTTGCTCCTAACGCTGTACTTTCCATGCTGCAACCTCCTAATTTTTTTAATAACAGAAATCAAAAAAGACGAATCCACCCATTAAATCAATGAATGAATTCGTCTTGTCATAGACTCGCTTCTCTCAATTATAGCAGCATTACCATGTATTGTGATGTACAGTGAAGTAAAATTTTGATGTAAATTTGATGTAAATGATGTACAGACACCCTATTTTTCTTGATCATTCGCGCGTATTTTTGTCGGCAAACAGCTTCTTTTTGCGCTCGATCATCTCGTCTGTTTTTTCCAGATAAGTCTTGATATCCTTGACATTTTCGCATCGTTCGATCCTGCCGTTTGGAAAAACAGCCTTTGTGATCGCACCTGCGCCAAGTGCCACGATGGTCTGCATTTCCTCCATGATTAAGATGTTGTAGATGCCCTCTTTTCCCGGTTTTGCGTAACCAACATTTTCCATGTTTCCGGTCATATTCTTCTGACGATATAAATAGTACGGCTTCATACCCATCTGCTCGGCTGCATCCTGTGTCAGCTCCATCGTACTCTCGGAGTTTAAGCTCTTCATGCCCGCATAGGCTTCCTTCTGAGTGTTGAGTCTTGCAGCACGCTTAATCGCAAGCGAATGAACCGTCAAATTGTCTGGTCCAAGCTTTTTGATCTCCTCTAAGGTGTTCTCGACATCCTCCTGTGTCTCCTGCGGAAGACCAACGATCATATCCATATTGATATTATCAAAGCCTTCCTCCTTGGCAAGCAAAAAGGCGTCACGCACCTGCTGCACGGTATGTCTGCGACCAATCAGCTCTAATGTCTCGTCCTTCATTGTCTGCGGATTGATGCTGATGCGCGTTACCGGATGACGCTTGATGACCTGCAACTTTTCACGGGTGATGCTGTCTGGGCGGCCCGCCTCCACGGTCCACTCCTGAAGAAATTCCAAGTTAAAGGAGTTCTCGAGTTTGGAGAGAAGGCGCTCTAACTGCTCTGGCTCGAGTGTGGTCGGTGTGCCGCCTCCGATGTAGATGGTATTTAACTTCTTATCTTTAAATGCCTCTGCCACATAGTCAATCTCTTTCTCGATGGAATCCAAGTACGCGTCCACACGGTCACCAAAACGATTTACCGGGTAAGACGTAAAGGAGCAATACGCACAGGTCGTCGGGCAAAATGCGATTCCGACGTACAGACTATAGCCATCCTCATAATCCAGACAATCCAAGAGCTTAATCTCTCTCTTTGCAATGTCAAGACTAAGCATCGTCTTTTCCTCGCCACAAAGCATCTCATTTTCCATGTAGTCGATGCACTCCTCGTTGGAAGCACCGTTCATCAGCATCGTTCTGGCAATCTTTGTCGGACGAATTCCGGTGAGTGTACCCCATGGAAGTTCCTTACCCGTAAGTTTTGAGAGCAGACGGTACAGCATACATTTTGCCTTGGTCTTGGTGTCCTTGCGGTCAGACAAATCACAGGTGCAGCTATCGGTAAGCATAGTGTCAGCCTGTTCATCCTGTGTTAACTGCATTGTCATTTTTGTTTCTGCGCCGTTTGCTGCACAATTCTCTGCGTCATTTTCTGCATTGTTTGCTTCGCTGTTTGTTGCGCTGTTTTCCACACCGCCACTTATGCACACACGAAGAAACAGCTCACCCTCTGCACACGCATACTCTGGTGTCTCCAGTCTCTTGATTGCCCGTCCCGGGTAAAATGCCATAAACAGGCTGCGGATATCATTATCCAATGTATCACATTCCAGATAAAAATAAATCATATATGATCTTCCTTTGTTTTCCTTTCCATTTTTCCTTTTTCTGTTACTGTTCACGGGAAAGTTTACGAAAGCGGTTCGACCCGTGAATTCCATTTTTTATGCCCCAGCTGCCGGATTGTGCGTTTTCTCGTAGCCAATCGAGGTCGCCTGTCCATGGCCCGGGTACACATCCGTCTCCTCTGGCAACACAAATAGCTTTCCGCGAAGCGAACGAAGCAATGCAAACATGCTGCCGCCTGGAAAATCCGTTCTTCCGTAGCTCTCGCAAAACAGCGTATCACCTGCAAACAGCACATTTTCTTTCTTAATATAATAACAAACACCGCCTGATGTATGGCCTGGTGTCTCAAGCACGGTGATTTCCATTCCAGCAATGGTAAGCACTTCATTGTCATTTACAAGCTTATCTGCCTTCATTGTGTATGGCACTGCCCACATGCCGGACAGATTCATCTGTGAATCTGCTAATAGTTCTTCCTCATGGATTCCCGCATAGACTGGTATCTCATATTGCTGTCGGATTTTCTTTGCTGCCATGATGTGATCAAAATGGCCGTGTGTCAAAAGTACTGCCTCCGACTTTACCTGATAACGGCTGCACACCCGAATGATTTTTTCTGCCTGCTCACCCGGATCAACCAAAAAGCCTCGGTTTGTGGCCTCATCCCATGCCAGATAGCAATTTGTTCCCATCTCACCTACGTGAATTGTCTCGATTCTCATCCAATCACCTGTTCCTTTCATTTGTTACTGAAAATCATAAATCATGCAAGAAAGCTTATGAGAACGCCCATGACTTTGACTTTCATCCGAAGTGATTGACATAAAACAGGCAGGGCCAATCACCCTGCCTGCCATCTCCGTTCTCTGCTTTCTTGCTTATTTTGTTTTGTATTAGCCATTGGAACGCTCAATATCGATGACGCTGTTGACCGACATTAAGCGATTGATCAGCTGCTGAAGTGCCTCCACACCGCCAATCTCAAACGACATATTGATGGTCGCCGTTCCCTGCTTGCTTGTCTTTGAACTCATGGACGCAATGTCAATCTCACGCTCGGTAAAGATCTTCGAGATATCTGCAAAAACACCAATACGGTTGTTGCAGTAAATTTTGATCTCTGCCATAAATTTCTCTGTCGAATGAAGGCTTTCCTGCTGCCACTCAACATCGACAAGTCTCGATTTCTCGGACTCTGGAAGCACCATCACATTCACACAGTCAGTACGGTGAATGGAAATGCCTCGTCCTCTGGTAATAAATCCGACGATCTCATCACCCGGAACTGGAGAACAGCATCTGGAGAAACGAACGTTGACATCGACAACACCGTTGACAAGAACACCGCTGGTGCTTCGAATCTTCACCGGCTTGTTCTTGTTGCCCTCGATGACTGCCGCCAATACCTGCTCATCGGTCGGCGCTTTCTTCTTGGACTCCTGATACAGATCAATCAGCTTGTTGACAATCTGACCTTCCTTTAATCCACCGTGTCCGACTGCTGCCAACACCGACTCCCAATCACGAAAACCATACTTGGCAACAACCTTCTTGACAAACTCCGGCTTTGTCAGCTCACTGATCTCAAAGCCCTTGCCCTTTGCACAGCTTGCAACAAGTTCTTTTCCTCTGGTAATGTTGCCCGCTCTTCCTTCTTGCTTGAACCACTGGTTGATCTTATTTTTTGCCTGTGTACTCTTGGCAATGTTCAGCCAATCACGGCTCGGTCCCTTAACATTCTGGGACGTAAAAATTTCAATACGGTCACCATTTTGAATCTTATAATCCAGCGGAACCATCTTACCGTTGACTGCTGCCTGCTTCATGCGGTTTCCGACTGCGGAATGAATGCTGTAGGCAAAATCAATCGGTGTGGAGCCTGCCGGAAGATTCTTTACATCGCCCTGCGGGGTAAAGCAGTATACGTTATCCGAGAACAAATCAAGGTCATTTTTTACCATGCTCATGAATTCCTTGTTATCGGAAACATCCTTCTGCCATTCAAGGATCTGACGCAGCCAGGAAAGCTTTGCCTCCTCATCGCGGACGGTCGTATCACCCGATCCGCGCTCCTTGTACTTCCAGTGTGCTGCGATACCATACTCAGCGGTACGATGCATCTCAAAGGTACGAATCTGAATCTCAAACGGCTGTCCATTCTTGGCGATCAGTGTCGTATGAAGGGACTGGTACATGTTCGGCTTTGGCATCGCAATGTAGTCCTTAAAACGAACGGTGATCGGATGGTACATTTCGTGGATGACACCGAGTGCTGCGTAACAATCTTTTACGGTATCGACGATGATACGAACGGCAAAAATATCATAAATCTGATCCAGTGTCTTGTCCTGATTGACCATCTTTTTGTAGATGCTAAACAGATGCTTTACTCGACCAGAAATCTCTGCCTTGATCTCTGCTTCCTCAAGCTTAACGGCAACCTCTGACTTGATCTCGTCAATGAAGCGCTCACGCGCCTCTTGCGTGCTGTAGATCTTCTCAGTCAGTTCCTTGTACACATCGGGATGCAGATACATCAGCGACAAATCGTCAAGCTCCGTCTTAATCTTGGAAATACCAAGACGGGAAGCAAGCGGCGAGTAAATCTCAAGTGTCTCCTTCGCCTTTTGCTTTTGTGTCTCCGGTTTCCAGAACTGTCCGGTACGCATATTGTGTAAACGGTCGGCAAGCTTAACCATGATGACTCGGATATCCTTTGCCATCGCAAGAAACATCTTACGCAGATTTTCCGCCTGAATCTCGATCTTGTCCATATCCCAGTTGATCTGCGTCAGCTTTGTAACGCCATCAACCAAGAATGCGATCTCCTCGCCGAACAGATCAATCAGCTGCTTGAGTGTTACCGAGGTATCTTCTAGCACATCGTGAAGAAGTCCGGCTGCGATACTTTCCTTATCCAGCTCAAGCTCCGCCAGAATGATGGCAACACAGAGCGGGTGGATGATGTATGGCTCACCGGAGCGCCTGCGCTGATCTCCATGTGATTTTAGAGCAACCTCATAAGCTTTGCGGATTAGTGACAAATCGCTAGATGGATGATACTTTCTAACGCTCTCCTCTAATTCCTTATATAACTCCTCCGGCGATGTAAAATTCGCCGGTGCCTTCACCGAAGGTTTTGGTGGGATTAATCCTTCTTCTTGTGGATTCATAGCAGACACCTCTTTTCCTATTTCAACTCACAGTCGACCTTTTCACAGATTCTGACATACCGGAAACTTTCGACTAAAATTTTCAACATATTATAAACCTGTAATCTCATAGGCTTGCGTACTTGTCTTCCATAAACTTTCTTGCCTGCTGTGCATTTGATGGATTGGTATCCTCCAACAGCACATGGATATGCGGCTTATGCTCCTTGATATAGCGAAGTAAAAACGCATAGTCCATCTGACCGGTTCCGCATGCGCAGCTTAAGAGCTTTCCATTCTCAATCTTGAAGTCCTTTGCATGGATGGTGGCAATATCTGGTCCAAGGATCTCAACAAACTCCTTGAAAATCGCCGGATAATCCTGATAATTGGACTCGTCAAGCAGATTTACCGGATCGAAGATGATCTGTAAATTTGGAGAGTCGATTGCATCCAGCACCTTTCTGGCACGCTTTGCATTGTTTACAATATGACGACATACCGGCTCGATTGCAACAATCACACCAAGCTTCTCTGCATACTCAACAACCGGGCGCAGATTCTTGATAAAGATCTGAAGTGCTTCCTCGGTAAAGGAAAATGGCTCGGTGCGGTACTCGGTATTGCAAGCGCCTGTCTCGGTACCAACAACGCCTGCCCCAAGAAGACTTGCAAACATGATATGTCTCTTGTAGGTGTCAATAGTATCCTTTAATGCAGCCTCATCCGGAGTTGCCAGATTCTGGTAGCAGCCGAGAACGGCAACGTCTACCTTATTCTCTGCAAACACTTCTTTCATGTACAATGCCATACCAGGAGTTAAGACCTCCTTCTGGGTTGGAAACTCATGAACTGCCTTCGATACTGCTAACTGACAGCAATGCATCCCCTCATTGTGTATCTCCTTTACAAGCCCTTCAAATGTATCTGCCTTTACATCATGGGCACGAATTCCGATTCTCATACCATTTCTCCCTTCAAAACTTTTTTGTTTCGTTAATGTTACTATTCATCTCACCGCTTGCGAAACGGGACACTTCTTATCTACTGGTGTTGAATAATAATCCGATTTCTTAATTATACTCAATTTGACGAAACTCTGCAATAGTTTTGTATCACGATTTGCAGGCTTCTTTTGCCCTGAAATTCGTTAATTTGTGGATAATACGTCACTGCGAGGTCAATTGTATTGCGCATTCCACGAAGCGCAGCCGCCACATTGTCCCGTCCATACTCTTCTTCAAGAAAATCAAAGAACACATCCGTGTCCCCAAAATAGAGCGCATCCATCACAACTCCCTCCGGTCCCATGACAGACATTTTGACTACATTTCGGTTCTTTCCAATGCGCGATAATCGAAGTACGGATAAATGCTGTTGCGCAAACAAAGGCTTCTCGTTTGCACGGCCAAATGGCTCAAGCTTTTCTAAATCAGCAATCACATCCTCACTGATGTAGCCAAGCGGCATTGCGGCATCAATCATGACGAGTGGCATCAGCTGCGTCGGTGTGAGGGTGCAATGGGCATTTAATCCTTCCCGCAAGGTCTCCAGATTTTTCTTTTCCATTGTCAGACCGGCCGCCATCTTGTGACCGCCAAAACGAAGAAACAGGTTGCGAAATGCACTGAGCTCTGTAAACATGTCATAGTCATCAATGCTTCTGCCAGATGCCTTGATCTGCCCGTCCTCCGACGCATCGGTAAAGACAAGCACCGGGCGATAATAGCGCTCACGGAGGCGACCTGCGATGATGCCCGCCACACTCTCGTGGCAGTCTGGTATGTAAACGAGATAGACGCGCTCGTCCTTCCACGTTGCATGTTCGATGATATCCACCGCACGCTCGGTTCCCACTCGCGTCAGTTCCTTTCGTTCCTCGTTCATCGCCCACAGCTCACCTGCTAAGATAAGTGCCTGCTCGTGTTCCTTTGCTTCCAAAAGCGCCAGCGCATGAACAATCGTATCGAGTCGTCCTGCTGCATTGAAGCATGGGCCTAAAATAAAGCCGATGTGGTACGCGCGAATCTGTTCCGGCGAGATGCCACACACCTCCATCAGTGCGCGAAGACCAACATGAGTTGTGTGATTCAGATACGACAATCCAATGCGCACGAGAATTCGATTCTCTCCGACAAGCTCCATGACATCCGCTACTGTTGCGATTGCCGTATACTGCAAAAAAATTTCCTGACGGCTCATCATGCGTTTCATGTGGCGAAACAGCAGTGCCATCAGCTGATAGACTACGCCTGTTCCGCACAAACTCTTAAACGGATACGAACAGTCTTCCTGTTTGGGGTCAACGATGGCATCTGCGATTGGCAGCATGTAATTTTTCTTTCCGTTCTTTTCCTCAAATGGCACCTCATGGTGATCGGTTACGATGACGGTCATTCCAAGCTTTTTCGCTTCCTCGACCGCCTCAAATGCAGCAATTCCGTTGTCACAGGTGAGAAGCATGCTCGCACCCTGCGCATGTGCCTCCTGCACGATACGACTGTTGACACCGTAGCCTTCCGTTACACGATTTGGAGTAAAGATCGCTGCGCGCCCGCCTAGCTCGATGATCGCTTCCTTTAATAGAAGACCGGAAAAAATTCCGTCGTTATCGAAATCGCTTGAGATTGCAATTAGTTCGTCGTGAATAATTGCATCTTCAAGCAAGGCTGCTGCTTTGTCTGCATCCTTCATTAAGGATGGATTGCTCAACCTATCCAGTGTGCCTTTTAAGTAGCTTTCAATCTCTTCTTTTGTCTCGACATCGCGATTTCTCATAATTCTTGCCGTCACCTGATTGATGCCGTATGCTCTGCTGATAGCCGCAAAATCTGCCTTTTTTGCGTACAGACGCCAGCGTTCTTTTTTCATTGTTCGTTTGTTCCTTTCTCTTTTCCAAAAAAAGACACCGCATGTCTCCATACAGTGCCTCTAGAATTAAATGTTTTTTTGATTTTTCTAACGTTTCTTAACGTCTTTTCGGATTTTTGCTTTGTTTCTTATCTTCCGAACTTCTCAGCAACGTCCTCTTCTCCGAAGCACTCGCTGATCGGTGCGCCCGGTGCTACCATCGGGAATACCTTATCGTCCTTGTCGATCTGTGCGTCGATGACAACTGGAATATTCAGCTCGATTGCCTCCTTAAGTGCAGCATCAAACTCCTCGCAGGTGCTTACGGTGTAGCCCTTTGCGCCAAGTCCCTCTGCCACCTTTGCAAAGTCAACGCGGTCGTTTAATACGGTCTGAGAATATCTCTGTCCGTAGAACAGATCCTGCCACTGACGTACCATACCAAGTACATGGTTGTTTACAACAACCTCGATTACTGGGATGTTGTATCGGGTTGCGGTTGCGATCTCGTTCATGTTCATACGGAAACAACCATCTCCTGCGATGTTGAATACAAGCTTATCCTTGCGTGCCATCTTTGCACCGATTGCTGCGCCAAGGCCATAGCCCATGGTTCCCAATCCGCCGGAGGTCAGAAGCTGTCTTGGCTCCTTGTACTTATAGTACTGAGCTGCCCACATCTGATGCTGGCCTACCTCGGTGGAGATGATGGCCTCACCGTTTGTTGCCTCATAGATCTTCTCGATGAGGTATGGTCCGGTCAATACACCCTTGTGATAGGTCATCGGATGTGTCTCCTCGAAATCCTTTACCTCTTTGATCCATTCCTTGTGATTCATCTGCGGAAGCTTTGCATTTAACTCCTCTAAGATGACCTTGATATCGCCGATCACGCTGGCATCGGTCTTGATATTCTTATTGATCTCAGCCGGATCAATATCAAACTGAAGAATCTTTGCATCGGAAGCAAACTTCTTTGCATTTCCGTAAACACGGTCGCTGAAACGAGCGCCGACAACAACAAGCAGATCACACTTGCTTACGCCATTGTTGGCAGCCTTTGTTCCGTGCATACCAAGCATACCGGTGTAAAGCGGGTCGGTACCGTCAAATGCGCCCTTGCCCATTAAAGTATCGGTAACTGGTGCGTCGATCTTGTGAACGAACTCGTTTAACTCTGCGGATGCGCCGGATGCGATTGCACCGCCACCAACGAAGATATACGGCTTCTTTGCGCCCTCGATCAGCTTAATTGCCTCCTCGATATCGTCCTTCTTGATAGTATCGGTGATGCGTCTGATCTGCTCTGGCTCCTTGCGCACATAGTCAGCCTTGTTTGCAGTAACGTCCTTTGTGATATCGATCAGGACCGGACCCGGACGGCCTTCCTTTGCGATCTTGAAGGCACGGCGGATGGTGTCAGCCAGCTTATTTACATCCTTTACGATGAAATTGTGCTTGGTGATCGGCATGGTCACACCAGCGATATCAATCTCCTGAAAGGAATCTCTTCCAAGAAGTGCAACGGCAACGTTACAAGTGATGGCAACGATCGGGATGGAATCCATGTATGCTGTTGCAATTCCGGTAACGAGGTTAGTCGCACCAGGACCGGAAGTCGCCATGCAGACGCCTACCTTTCCAGTTGCCCTTGCATAGCCGTCTGCTGCATGAGATGCGCCCTGCTCATGGGAGGTTAAAATATGTGTAATTTCATCCGAATGCTTGTAAAGAGCATCGTATACGTTAAGAATGCAGCCGCCCGGATAGCCGAACACGGTATCTACGCCCTGTTCCCTTAAACACTGTACTATAATCTCTGATCCTGTTAACTCCATATTTACGTTTCCCTTCCTTTATTTATCTGACTTATCTAACTTATATGACTTTTTTTTATTTATTATTTGTTGGTTCCCGGAACCTGTAAAACAGCACCCTTGCTTGCATCGGTAACGAGTGCTGCATAGCGTGCCAGATAACCAGTGGTTACCTTTGGCTCTCTCGGTGTCCATGCTGCTCTTCTTCTTGCCATCTCCTCATCGGAAACGCGTACATTTAAGGTGTTTGCCGGGATGTTGATCTCGATAATATCGCCTTCCTCAACAAGTGCGATCGGTCCGCCGACAGCTGCCTCTGGGCATACATGTCCGATGCTTGCACCTCTGGAAGCACCAGAGAAACGTCCATCTGTGATCAATGCAACGCTGGAGCCAAGGCCCATACCTGCGATTGCGGAGGTCGGATTTAACATCTCTCTCATACCTGGGCCACCCTTTGGTCCCTCGTAACGGATGACTACAACATCACCTGCAACGATCTTGCCGCCCTTGATGGCTGCGATGGCATCATCCTCACAGTCAAATACACGAGCCGGTCCCTCATGAACCATCATCTCCGGTGCAACTGCGGAACGCTTTACAACACCAGAATCTGGTGCCAGATTACCCTTTAATACAGCGATACCACCAGTCTGGCTGTATGGATTGTCGATTGGACGGATAACCTCTGGATCCTTGTTGACAACATTTGCGATATTCTCGCCAACGGTCTTTCCGGTAACGGTCATGCAGTCAAGATTGAGCAGATTCTTCTTAGACAGCTCGTTCATAACGGCATATACACCGCCTGCCTCGTTTAACTGCTCCATGTAGGTGTGACCTGCCGGTGCTAAGTGACACAGGTTCGGGGTCTTTGCGCTGATGCCATTTGCAATATCAACGTTAAGCATAACGCCTGCCTCTCTTGCGATTGCCGGAAGATGAAGCATACTGTTGGTGGAACATCCGAGTGCCATATCAACGGTCAGTGCATTGATGAATGCCTTCTCGGTCATGATATCTCTTGGGCAGATGTTCTTCTCCACCATCTCCATAACTTTCATACCAGCGTGCTTTGCAAGCTTGATTCTCTCGGAGTAAACTGCCGGGATGGTTCCGTTGCCCTGAAGACCCATACCGAGAGCCTCAGTCAGACAGTTCATGGAGTTTGCGGTGTACATACCAGAACAAGAACCACAAGTTGGACATGTCTTGCACTCGTACTCGTATACATCCTCCTCGGTCATCTTACCTGCTGCGTAAGCACCAACTGCCTCGAACATGGAGGAAAGGCTGGTTCTCTGTCCCTTTACGTGACCAGCAAGCATCGGGCCACCGCTGACAAATACGGTCGGGATATTGATTCTGGCTGCTGCCATCAACAGACCAGGTACGTTCTTATCACAGTTTGGAACCATAACAAGACCATCAAACTGATGTGCCATTGCCATACACTCGGTGGAATCTGCAATCAGATCTCTTGTTACAAGAGAATACTTCATGCCGACATGACCCATGGCGATACCATCACAGACAGCGATGGCCGGGAATACAACCGGCACACCTCCTGCCATTGCGACGCCTAACTTAACGGCCTCTACGATCTTGTCCAAGTTCATATGACCTGGAACAATCTCATTGTAGGAGCTGACAATACCGATCATCGGCTTGTCCATCTCTTCTTTTGTAAATCCTAATGCATTGAACAGGGATCTGTGAGGTGCCTGCTGCATTCCTTTTCTTACATTATCACTTCTCATGGTGTAAAAACCCCCTCTATTAACCAAGAATCTTTTCTGCGATCAGATCGCCCATCTGAACGGTACCAACCTGTGTCATGCCCTCTGACATGATATCAACGGTACGGTAACCTGCCTGTAAAACCTCTTCTACTGCGGTCTCAACTGCCTTTGCTTCCTCGTCCAGATCGAAGGAGTAACGAAGCAGCATTGCTGCGGAGAGAATCGTTGCGATCGGGTTTGCGATGCCCTTTCCTGCGATATCCGGTGCGGAACCGTGGCTTGGCTCATAGAGTCCGAGCTTTCCTGCACCAAGGCTTGCGGATGACAGCATACCGATGGAACCGGTGATCATACTTGCCTCATCAGAGAGGATATCACCAAACATGTTCTCGGTCAAGATGACATCGAACTGTCTCGGGTTCATAACAAGCTGCATTGCGCAGTTGTCAACAAGCATATGCTTTACGGTAACATCCGGGTAATCCTTTGCAACCTCATCGACAACGGCTCTCCACAGTCTGGAAGTATCCAGAACGTTTGCCTTATCGACGCTGATTACATTCTTGCCACGCTTTCTTGCGATCTCGAATGCCTTGATGGCGATTCTCTTAATCTCATTCTCATCATATGCCATAATATCGGTAGACTTGCGGATGCCATCGACTTCCTCTGTCTTATGTTCTCCGAAGTAAACGCCTCCGGTCAGTTCTCTCATCATGACGATATCAAAACCATCACCAATGATCTCGGACTTTAACGGGCAAGCATCCTTTAACTGTGCAAACAGCTTTGCAGGACGGATGTTCGCAAACAGGCCCAAGCCCTTACGAATCTTTAACAGACCTGCCTCCGGTCTTAAGTTTGGTGCTACCTGATACCATCTTGAATTTCCGACATTGCCGCCTACTGCACCGAGCAGTACCGCGTCACTTGCCTTTGCCTTTTCAAGTGCTTCTTCTGTCAGCGGTTCGCCGTATGCATCGATGGAGCAGCCGCCCATCAGAAGGGTCTCATATTCAAATTCATGTCCATATTTTTTCGCTACGGTATCCAGTACCTTCTTGGCCTCTGCCACGATCTCAGGACCAATTCCGTCACCTGGTATCAACGCAATCTTTCCAGTCATCTTTTATCCTTTCCAACAGCCAGTGGCTGTCTGCACCATAATGAAAGTACAAGCACCTTGCAGCACTTGTACTTCCCTATGTTAGTATATTTTGGTTTTTTTTTCAAGAGAACAAACTTTGTTTCACAAATACCATCAACAAGTAATTAAATTACATCAAGTTTTTTGAAGTAACTCAACACTTCTAAATAAAAAGCAATGAGGTTATTTGCTCTAATATATCCTAATATATTCTAAATACATTCTAATATATTCTCTGTTTGATTATTCTTTCATTCTCTCAAATACCATCTCATAGCCGTCACTTCCAAAATTTAAGCTTCGATTTACACGGCTGATTGTGGCGGTGGATGCACCTGTCTTCTGTGCAATCTCAAGATACGTATTCTTCTGGCGCAGCATGGAAGCGACTTCAAAACGCTGCGCAATGGACTGAAGCTCATTTACGGTACATACGTCCTCAAAAAAGGCGTAACACTCGTCAAGATCCTTCAGTGTCAGGATTGCCTGAAACAGATGATCAGTCTCAGGATTTTTAATTTTTTTATTCATTCTAATTGCCGTGTGCTTTTCTGACAGGTACTAGCGGTCCATGGTGAAAAACTGTCAGCGCACACGGTTTCTCCTTTCCTTTATCTTTTCGATCTGCTTATATTTTGACACGGTAAAGCGAAAAAGTCAAGTCTTTTTGATAACTTACGATTGTTTCATTGGTATTGCTGTTTGTCTGCGCGCCGGTTCCTGCACCGGACGTTTCCTCGGATGCCTTCTGCTCGCCGCACACGTCCATGCCGCAAAAGTGCGCACCAGATGCTTTTGCCGTCTCTAAAAAGTCCAGAATCTCTAAAAGTCTCATATGACCCTGGCTCCAGTCGGTGACAGCCTCTTGGGGATCTAACACATCTTTATCAAGTGAAATGTAGACTGGCCATTCCAAAAGCGCTTGATACAGTTCTTCTTTTCGCGCATCAAATTCTTCCTCTGTCACCCATGTGATGCGTGAATCGGCTAACAGCTGCCCTGCCGTGCCATCCTCATCCGCTGGTCCAACTAAAATTGCTCTTTTTAAATTGGGAAGATCATTTAATGCACGAAGAACCCAACTGCCGCAAGTTAACAGATCGCCGCCAAACACACTCTCCATGCAGTCTGAGTGATGATCAAATAACAGAAGGCTAAATGGGTGATCAATTCGCTGCAAAAACAAAAGGCTTAGATAATGATAATCACCCGAGTCAATGAAATGAAGCGCATTTACAGGAACGTCAGAT
Source organism: Wujia chipingensis (assembly GCA_963605535.1). GTDB lineage: Bacteria > Bacillota > Clostridia > Lachnospirales > Lachnospiraceae > Anthropogastromicrobium > Anthropogastromicrobium chipingensis_A. The sequence continues at coordinate 18,736 of CAVCXB010000018.1, read as the reverse complement.
AGACGCTTTGTCAATTCGTTGCGTGCCTCGTCGCTGCAAAAATATAAGCTGCTGGAAACATCGGTGCAGTCAATGCATATGCAGTCGGATGATTGTACATTTTCCTGTTGTCTTAAGCATCCTTGCGATTTGTTTTCACTCCGGCCTTCACATAAATCTTTTGCTTTCCAAAAAGGCTGGCTGTCATACGCACCAGAAAAAGAAATCAGATAATACGGGATCATACCTGCGCATCCTCCTGACAACCAGTTTCCTGACTTTTTCTTGGGGAAGGAGCCGTTTTCAAATATTCTCTTACCGCAAGCAAATCTGGTAAAATCACACCTGCCAGACGATGCATTTCCTCATCTGGCTCTAACAAATCTGGCACCATGATCGGATACAGCCCTGCCGCATAGAGAGAGCGTACACCATTAAAGGAATCCTCCACACCGTAGGCGCTCTTTGGGTCAATCCCCATGCGCCTACATGCCTCTAAATAAATGTCTGGTTCTGGCTTACTCTTTTCTGCCATCTCTCCGCCCACAATCACATCAAAATATTGTACCAATCCGGCGTGCGTCAGCTGGCGGATTACGGTCTGGCTTCTCGTGGAGGAAGCAAGACCGACATGCGCACCGCTTTCCTTTAGCCATGACAACAGCTCTCTCGCTCCTTTTTTCACCGGAAGCCCCTCTGTCTCTTCAATCTCATGGAAGCGATCCGATGTATCCTTTCGAAACTCCTCATATGGAAAATCTGCGCCCTGATAGCCACACACGATTTCCTTTGTCTTTTCAACGGTTGTGCCGATGCAAGCATGAAACATGCTCTTTACGTCTTTTAACTGATATTTTTCTTTGTAATCCTGCCAGCAGCGCTCGCATACGTGCTCGGAATCAAAAATCACACCATCCATATCAAATACGATATTCAGCATTCCTTCTCCCTTCTGTGTCTTTTCTAAAAAGCACAAATTGCCGCCCTGTTGCCAGGGCGGCGAAATTCTATATTCGTAACATATATTAATCTACATACTTCTTTAAGGTGTTGCGCACTGCATCTTTTCCTACAAGCATCTCAACGAACATACCCTCTACCTTATCTGCAAGACCAGCCTCGTACATATCAACGCCGAAAATTGTCTTGTTGGTAAGGATCTCCTTAAGCTGTCCCTTGTAGGTCTCTGGCTTTCCGGCCTCTACACCTGAGAGCTTACTCTGAAGCTCTGCTAACATTGGATCGCTGCTAAGCTCCATCTTCTCCAGCTTATCATCGGTTCCAAGCAGGTAGCGAAGCCATCCTGCGATTGCAAGCGGAATGTAAACTAAGGATGAGCAGTCAAGCTCGCTGCTTGCCATGTAAGACTTCATGGTCTCGCCGAAACGAACCGTGATCTTCTGAGAAGTATCGGTAGCAATACGCTGCGGCGTATCCGGCATAAATGGATTCGGAAGACGCTTCTCGATAACTTCGTCGATAAATGCCTTTGGAGAAAGGATGCCCGGATCGGTAACAACCTTCATACCTTCATCGTAACCGATATGACGAATCAGGCCAACAAGTTCCTTATCCTTCATCTCGTCTGCGATCAGGTTGTAGCCAAGCAGACAGCCATATACAGCCAGTGCGGTATGCAGCGGATTCAGACAGGTCGTTACCTTCATGCGCTCTACGCGGTTTACGGTATCGCGATCGGTCAGGTAAACACCAGCCTTCTCAAGTGCCGGTCTTCCAGCCGGGAACTTGTCCTCGATTACAAGATACTGCGGTCCTTCTGCATTTACAAATGGTGCAATATAAGTATTTCTGGAAGTAATAACTGGAGCCATCTCCTCAACACCTGCTGCCTCTAACTTCTCTTCAACAGCCTTTGCCGGTCTCGGTGTGATCTTATCGATCATGCTCCACGGGAAACTTACAGAGGACTCGTCCTCAAGGTATGCGATAAACTCCTCGGTTACAAAACCTTTTTCTGCCCATGCCTTTGCGACTGTCATGACAGATGCCTGAAGCTTTTCACCATTGTGTGAGCAGTTATCCATGCTGACAACAGCAAGCGGATAGCGGCCTGCCTTGAAACGCTCAAAAAGAAGTGCTGCAACGATGCTCATCGCATGCTTTGCACTTGCCGGACCGTTCTCGATATCCGATACGACAACCGAAAGGAAGTTTCCATCGATTCCCTTAAGTGCATAACCCTTCTCGGTAACGGTAAAGCTGATCATCTGTAAGGACGGATTCGTGAAGATCGCCTTTAATCTGCCATACTCTGCCTCATCTGCAGTGTTTGCCTTGATTCCGTCTGCGATACTTGCAATCACACGGCTGGAAGTGCTTCCGTCCGGAAGAAGTGTTACCATCAGCGTCATGGACTCATGCGGCTTGTAGATCTTATCAATGATATCATAGTCAAAAGTCTCTGCTGCAATGATTCCTCTGTCTGCTGCACCCTTATTGAACAGATCTTCCTGTAAACCTGCAATATAGCCGCGGAAAATATTTCCGGCACCGAAATGAACCCATATCGGACTTTCCAGTGTCTTCTTATGAACGGCTTCAATGTCATAGGATGGCAGCGTAATCCCTGCCTTTTCAAATTCGTCTCTCTTTTGTGTTACATCCTGTAATGTCAGTTTCATTATTTCTGATTCTCCTTTACAATTGACTCCCACAGACCACATAAGTATGCAGCACCAAGTGCTCTGTCATACAGACCGTAGCCCGGCATTGCCTTCTCGCCCCAGATCATTCTTCCGTGATCCGGACGAATGATTCCGTCAAATCCAGTGTCATACAGTGCCTTCATGATTGCATGCATATCGAAAGTACCATCAGAAGACAGATGAGCAGACTCCTCGAAATCATTCATGCCATCATTAAACTGTAAGTTTCTGATATGTGCGAAATGAATTCTTCCCTTCAGAGCATGAATCATCTCAACTAAGTTATTATTTAAGTTTGTGCCGTAAGAACCGGTACAGAAGGTAACGCCATTGTGCGGATTGTCGACCATCTTCATCATACGAAGGATGTGTTCCTTGTTGTTGATGATACGTGGAAGACCAAATACACTCCAAGACGGATCATCCGGATGAATTGCCATGTTAATGTCGTACTTATCACATACTGGCATGATTGCTTCCAGGAAGTACTTTAAGTTTGCAAACAGCTTCTCCTCGTCGATGTCTGCGTACTCCTCAAACAGCTGCTTAACCTTTGCCATACGCTCTGGCTCCCAGCCTGGCATAACAGTTCCATTCATATCATTTGAAATGGAGTCGAACATCTTTGCCGGATCGATACTGTCTACTGTCTTCTGATTGTAAGCAAGAACAGTGGAACCATCCTTTCTCATACGCGCTAACTCGGTACGTGTCCAGTCAAATACCGGCATGAAGTTATAGCATACCATATGGATGTCTGCCTTACCAAGATTCTCCAATGTTTTAATATACGCATCGATATCTTTATCGCGATCCGGTGAACCGGTCTTGATCGCATCACTGATATTTACGCTCTCGATACCCGGAAGGGTCAAGCCTGCTGCCTCTACCTCATTCTTAAGAGCCATGATCTCATCATAGGTCCAAAGCTCTCCCGGCATCTTGCTGTAAAGTGTGGAAATAACTCCCTTTACATAAGCGGTCTGTCTGATCTGCTGTAAGGTAACGGTATCATACTTGCTGCCGTACCATCTCATTGTCATCTGCATAACAATCTCTCCTCCTATTTTGTGCCGCAGCTTATGCTCTTGCATGCAAGCTGCGGCATGTTATTCTTTATTTTACTATAGCACATCTATCCATAGATTGCCATGTATTTTTTTATATTGTACTATATCAAAATTTTTGCCACCGTAAGGTTATCTCAAGGGACCCTCACCGAAGTGTTTGTCGGCGACCCTTACAGAAACTGCGTCTCATCTTTGCATGCCACATAAGTAAGCTCAAAATCCTGTGCAGTGAGCGTCTTTGTTTCCCTATTATAAGACGGCGTAGTCTCCTTTGCACGCTTTTTAAATGCTGCAAAGTCTGCATCCGTCCTCTTTCCGCCGCAAACGCACAGATATGCCGCATTTCGGCTGTAAGCGCGCTGCTCGCAGTTAAAGTTCATGCCATTGTGCGCTTCCATTTTTTCGCTGCACCACAGTGCCAGATAACCTGTATTCTTGCGAAGAAATATCCAATTGCCCTCGCGAACAACTTCATCAAAGCGACATTCCGGACAGTACAGATGCGTGTAGCCAATCGGATGCTCCTCTGGGATTACATAGATGCCACCCAGAAGACCGTGCTGCTGCTTTAATGCCGGCATTACACCATTTCCATGCCAGTAGCCCGGACGCATATCGCCCTCCTCGGACGTGGAGCCCGGATGAGTGACAAAGATACTCGCCTCGCCGTCAAGCGCAGCATACCACATATGCTGCTGATAGCCGTAGGTACCAGGTCTAAAATAGGTAGTTCCATGGAAACGCTCGTTGAATGACTTGGTAAAATTATGAGTTGTAATATCCACATTTTCTTTAAGGGTCTCATTCTCCCATCGTGTAAACGGTTCTCTCGGAGATGCTACACTTGTCAAGCAATAATCTGCATTCTTTTCCAGATAAACCCTTGCATTTCCTGTGATATAGTTTGTCTCAACGTCATCCTCCATCAGCTTTACAAGTCCATCCGGAATCGGATAATGACTGCTCGCATAGAAGCCAAGCCAACCTTCACCAAACGTATACGGAAGCTTCGGATTGATTAAATTCATGAGTGCCATCGCGCCCTGATCAAACGGATACAGCACACTTCTGTACACGCGGCCCATTGGTGCTACAATACCGGTCTTGTAGGTATGAAGTGCCAGCATGGAGAGCATCTTATCGGTAATCGCCGCCGCACGTTTTGAAATCTGCGGCTCAGAATAATCGACTACATTGATCAATGCTGCAAACGTAACACACATGTAAACAGTACTCAAAAATTCCTCAAAGCCATATTCCTCCACATCGTCCAGCCACTGTAAGACCTTGTTTCTTCCATATAAATGGAGTTCTTTTCCGGTCATCTTGGCACGTGGGAAATACTCGTCCGGATACATTTCTCCTGCGTTCATCGCACAGGTATAGAACATCAATGCGTGATTCTCGCTCCAGAAGCACATACCGTCAAAGCCATCCATATCCATCCAGTAGCGGTAATGCAGCATGACATCCTTGATGCGTTCTTTTAATGCACCCTCGACCGGATAATTGTGCAGATAGCGGATTAAACCACACATCAAAAAGTCGGAGCAGTCATAGCGTTCCTCAATCATTTCCAGCATTTCATACATCAGACGCTCATCGTCCATGGAATTGTCATTAAAATGCTTTCTTGCCAGAATATTGGAGATTGGGAAACCGAACTTCTCGCCGCGGCTCTCGCTCATGACATCCGCGATTCTTCTAAAAATCAGTTTCCTGTTTTCCTCAAAGCTAAGTGGGCTTCCATCCTCATGTGCAGCATATTGCGGTACAAGCTGCTCGGTGCGCTCAAAAATTCTCGCAAGCACCAGATTGTCAGCGTCAATCTTTACTGTCACAAACGGCTGACCATCCTCCAACTCAATCTCACTCTTTTCCTCTGCCGGATACCAGACAGGTGGAATCGCTGCCTTTGCAAAATCTTCCTCATAATGATGATACGTATAGACGGTTCCTTTTGGAGCCGGACAATCAAAACACAGCTTCTTTGTTTCTAAGCGCGCACTGTCTAGGAAGCTTTCTGCCACTGCTGCTGTTTTTGCACAATTCTCATCCGGTACGGATACGGCGATCTCATCTGTATGATCTGCAATCTGCAGACCGACTACACTTCTGGTATCGCGCACGCCAAGATTTTCACATGACATATAGATCAGATTTCGTCCTGCCTTTAAGTGCAATGTCAGCTCTTTTTTCTGGATTGGCTTGTATACAGGCTGAGTTAATGTACCTTCCAGTATGCCATTGCAGTATACATCTACCGCCGCATAAGACCATAGCACTGCCGAGACTTCCATATCATTTGCTGCTTCCAGTACCGATACCACGTCAAAACGTACACGCTTCATCACGGAATAGAAAGTAGAAATATTCACAAAACAGCTTCCGCTGTCATAATAATAACTCCATTCCTCTCCCAGACGGCTCTTTTTTCCAACTTTGATCACACCGATTTCGCCAAGCTGCTTATGTTCTGCGATTACCGAACGAAGATATGCCTCGTAACGGAGCTGGTTTTTATCCGTTGCTTCATTGAAATAGGCCTGCGTTGCCGGACCTGACACCATAAAGTGGGTCACAAATCCATCGCGGTCTAATTTCCATCCGCTCATTGTCCTTATCCTCCTCAATTTTTATTTGCCGGCCTTCAGCTTTCCTTTACGTCATACAAACGAATCATTTCTCTTGTATTGCAGCTTCTTGGCACGACATGAATATCTTCCAGACAAAGAAAATCGACATGACGCGCCCAGATGCCGTATGCATCGACATCGCCGTGTGCATTGCTCTCAGGATAATCCTCCAAAAATTCATCGAAGTGCTCTGGAATCTCAATGATCTCTTTGTTGTCACGATATACAACATGATAACCGCTTACTGTAATATTTTCAAGCGGTTTGCGGACAATCGTGCCATCCTTTTTTGTTGTCTCAAAGCCTGTCAGGATCGCCGGAATTTCTGCATCTCTTGCCTGAATGTTTTCAATACGAATGTTACGAATGCTGCCGCCCCAATAACGATTTGCACCAACCTCATCCGTATAAGGCTCGTGATAGCGATTTCGTTTGTTTAAGCAGATATAAAGCGGGCATATGATCTTATCCATCGTGATATTTCGGATGGTGACATCGGACAGATTTGTGCCGTCGCAGGACTCCAAAGAGATACCGGAAACGGATCCCGGATAAATATCCGGCATACAGAACGTGCAATCTTCAACCAGGATATCACTGATATCGTTTGCTGTCTCGGTACCAATCTTAAACGCATTCATTACCGTTACGACAATGCAGTCTCTCACATGTACATGGCTCATCGCACGTCCTGTGCGGATTGGATTTTTTACGACAATTCCATCATCTGCGCAGGAGATAAAGCAATGTGTTACGGTTACATTGTCACTTCCTGTAATATCTACGCCGTCAGAGTTTGCCACATGGCGGTTATCATCAATTACCATGTTTTGAATCGTTACGTCATCGCAGCTTTCAATGTGAAGCGTCCAGCTTAAAGAATCGTACAATGTGATATTGTCAAACGTCACATTTTTGCTGTCCTGTACCCAGACAAGTGCAGCCGGACGCTGTAAGTTTGGCTTGCCCTCGCCGTACTTATCTTCTGAATAGCGGATTCGCTGACGATAATAATAGCGAATGGTTCCCGGCACAGTGTTGATTTCCTTTGCCTGATCGCGTCTTGGCAATCGGCTTGTCTCAAACGGTGTCAATGCCGGAAGTTCTCTCGGCTCGTAAACATACCACTCGCCGCTTCCATTGATGCGTCCACCGCCTGTAATTACAACATCCTCTGCATTTTTCACACGTACAAAAGCGCCTTCACTTGATTCGCCCTTTCTGTCATCGACCTGCTCTTTTTCTTTTGCCAAAAGCAGTTCCACATTACGCGATGCCTTAATCTCAGAATCGGCTGCAAGAAAAAGCGTTGTGTGGGACGGAATATATACCGTTCCCATACAATAGGAACCGCCTGCGACAAGAATCACTCCGCCGCCTGATTGCTCACATGCCTTTGCAGCTGCTAAGAATGCATCCGTGTTTAATAAGTCTTTCTCCGGCTTTGCGCCGAAGTCGCGGATATCAAAGACATTTTTTCCTTCTGGAAGCGGCTGGTTTTTGTTAATAAATTCATCATATGGAAGTGCTTCATAATAATCTCCGGGATAAACATTTCCTAATTCCGGATAAGTAGGTGTATCATAAATAATATGCATCGCTGTAAATCCTTTCCATTTTAAAGTAGCAGCTCAACTGCTGTTGTCAATCTGACGAACCGTTATCCTTAATTGTCAAAGCGGACATTCGCAATCCGCTTCGCTACTTGCTTGATTCAGTTAAAAAAGACCGACAATTCGTGATTTACAAATTGTCGGTCTGCATTTTCATCAGCCCTTTACAGCTCCTGCTGTCAAACCACCCATGAAGAAGCGGCTAAAGCAGCAATAAACGATCAAGATCGGGACGATTGAAATTGTTGCACCTGCGAACATAATATTCCATGCTGCGGTACCATCTCCGGCATTCTTTAACATATTGACACCTACGGTCAAAGGACGAAGCTTGTCATTTGTCATTGTAAATACAAGAGGAAGGATATACTCGTTCCATCCCTGTCTGAAGGATAAAAGCGCAATAGTAGCTAAGATTGGCTTCAGCATTGGAAGAATGATCTTATAGTAGATTTTGAAAAATCCACATCCATCCATCTTTGCCGCCTCATCAAGTTCCTTTGGAACGGAGTTTACGAATCCTCTGCAAAGGAAGATAAATGTTGCCTGTCCGCCGCCTGCGGAGATAATAGCTACTGCAAAGAGACTCTTGTTGAGTTTCAGCTTAACAGCCAGCTCAAACAGCGGACGAAGGGAAACAGAACCTACATTGATGAACATGAACGCTACAAAGAGCATATAAAGAAGTTCTTTGCCCTTGAAATCTTTTCTTGCGAATACGTATCCTGCCATGCTGGCATTGATTAATGAAATCAGCATAACAGCCAAGCTGAGGAATACACTGTTTAATGTATAAGTTGCAAAGTTTGCCTGTTTCCATGCCTGCACATAGTTATCAAGCACCCACTTAGTTGGGAAAATGTTAGAACCACCAACCAGCAATTCTTTATTTTCCTTGAATGAACCAAAGACAACGTAGCATACCGGGAAGATTGTGATGACTGCCACAAATGCTAAAAACAGCCAGATAATCAGACGGACGATCTTTGTTCTTGTTGAATATACTGCATGAGTTTTTTCCATCGTATCTCCTCCTTAATTATACTACATCATCAAGTTTCTTAGAAACAAACAAGTAAATACCGGTTACAATGCCGACGATTACAGCCGCTACAACACTAAGCAGTGCGCCGTAACCAATCTGTGCCTGACTGGAACTTCCCGAAGAACCAAAGATAATATTGTAGATATACAGGAACATTACCATAGAACGGTTGCCCGGACCTCCGCTTGTAAGTACCATGATTGCTTCATAATCCTTGAACGCTCCGGTAATAGCAAGCATCAATACAACCTTTAATACAGGTGCCAGCATTGGAAGTGTAATCTTAAAGAATGTCTGCACGCCATTTGCACCGTCGATCTTTGCACTCTCGTATACATCTTCCGAGATACCCGTCATACCAGTGATAAAATACAGCATATAGTTACCAAAGCCGCCCCAGATAGCCAGAATCGTAACCGCAACCATAACAACACTCGGGCTGTTCAGCCATTTGATTGGAGAACTGATTAAATTCATATTCTCAAGCAAAGAGTTCAGGATACCATTCTTTGTTGCAAAGATAAATGCAAATATCATACCTGAAATAGAAGTACTTATGACAGTCGGCATGAAATAAATTCCTCTGAATACAGAAGAGCCTCTCAGTTTCTGGTTTAATAATACTGCCATCAGCAGTGCTAATGGAATGATAAAGATCAGCTTATAAAATGCATATTCAAATGTATGCAGCACGCTGTTCCAGAAAACCTTATCATTTAACATACGCTGAAAATTCTTCCAGCCGGTGAATGTGGACTTAAATCCATTGTAATCACAGGCTACATAGCGAAAGATCCAGATGAATGGATAAATCGAACATAGGCAAAGAAAGAATACAGCCGGCACTAACATAAATGTTGCCGAAATGCTTCCGCTGCTTTTCGCTTTCTGGATTTTCTGTGAAAAAGTCATTTTTTTCTGGCTCATAAAATCCTCCTTTTTTCATGCATGATTTTTTTCTGCAACCCATACGACTCCAAATAATGCTACAACAAAGGGAAAGCTGTCTCCGATCTTTTTTTGGAAACAGCCTTCCCATTTTATTCAGATGCCGTTACAGGCTGTCTATTTTTATTCATCCAAATAAGTAGCAGTTCCTGCACTCGGATGAAGCGGATCGTAATCCTCAATTACAAGTCTCTTTACACTGCCAGATGCGATATCTGCATCATATGCTTCGTTGTAACGTGTATTCAGATCCTCAATTGCATCGTCAATTTCAACATAACCCATGATTGCATTCCACAGAACGGTTCTGTAGTCATCGCCAGTCAGGTTGATGGTCGGTACTGCTGGATATACAGACTCATAATCCAGCAAAGAGAAGTCTGCCAGACGACCTGTCTTGGACTTGTCGATCTTCTCATCCATATAGGTTGTGATCGGTAAGCAGTAGCCATTCTCTAAGTAACCCTTTAAGAACTCCTCAGACTGGAAATACTGAATTACCTTCCATGCCTCGTCCTTATGCTCACTGGAAGACATGATTGCATATCCCTTGGACGGAGTAGTCTGCAGTGCACCCTTGATTTCACCGTCAAGAGACGGAACTTCTGCTACGCCCCACTCGAAATCTTCGATCGGCAGCTGGCTAGTGAATACTCCTGCCTCCTGAGAAGCGTTGCCCCACAGTGCGAACTCACCCTCTGCAAAGAGTGCTCTCATGTTATCAACACCCTGCTGATCCGGATAAGCAACCTCAACAAGTTCTTTTCCCTTTTCAAGGATTTCCTTGTATCCGCTGAAATCAAACTTACCGTTTACATAATCATAGTAGTAAATTCCGGATACCTGTGCAACCATCTCAAGCTGACGCTCAAATGGTGAAGATGAAGTAAATCCGATTCCGTAATATTCGCCGTCTCCGTCCTCGGTAATCTTCTTTGCCATTTCAATGTACTCGTCAAGCGTACTTGGAATCTCGGTATATCCACTCTTCTCAAGCAGATCCTTGTTGTACTCGATACGAACGCCAGATCTCATGCCGGAATATACCCAGTACAGATTGCCATCCATGTAATTCAGGCCTTCGTATGCGTGATCGTATGGCTCATTTACCTTCTGGTACTCCTCGTCTGCATCGATGTAATCGTTTAACGGAACCAGCATATCGTTATCTACAAAATTCTTTAATGTAACGCTCTGTCCGATGATATCCGGTGCAGTTCCGCCTGTGTATGCCAGAGAAATCATGTTCTCATAATCATCTGTGATGATCTGCATGTCGATGTAGATACCGTCTGTATTCTCCTCATTGTACTTCTCAACCATCTCGGTCATGTACTCGCTGTCGTGACGGTCATTTACCCAATATGTGATAGTGGTCACATCATCAGCTGCCATTGCCGGAATCACGCCGACAGTACCCATTGCCATTGCTGCACACAGTGCAAGACTCATACCTCTTCTTTTCATTACAATTGTCCTCCTTCATTCCTTTCACGGCTTATCCAGTTTTACAACAAAACTCGGTTGTCCGTTCATCGTGCTTTAGTTTTATCATGAATAATAACAACTTTCAACAGCATTTTTCATTGATTATGTAACATTTTTCATCATGTAACACTTTTGGATTATTCACTTTGTTGCATGACCAATATTCATTGATTTTCTTTTCTATTCATGTTAGAATATTGACAGTATCTGCACGTAACAGAAAAAACACTAATCGAATACTAAAGGGGGAACTGACATGGAATCTGCTTCTATTCGGGTTCTGCTTGCCGATGATGAAGCCGCGATACGCAACGGTCTTAGAAATGCTGTTCCCTGGGAAAATTACCATGCCCAGGTTATCGCTGCCGCCTCAAACGGCCAGGAAGCACTTGATATGATTGATGCCTACAAGCCGGATATTGTCATCATAGATATCAAAATGCCGCAAATAGACGGACTTGAAGTAATACGACGCGTCAAGGCTTCGGGATCTTCGTGCCGTTTTTTAATTTTAAGCGGTTATGATGATTTTTCACTGGCGCAAAAAGCAATTCGCTACGGAGCAAACGGATATTTTCTTAAGCCACTTAATCTAGAGGAGTTCAAAGCCGAATTTTCGCACCAGTGTGCAGAAATACTTTCCGAACACAGCGTAAACTCTACCTCTGCCAATTTAGATGAGCTCATGGAAAGTTCTCGAATTTTCTTTTTAAACCAGCTTCTTTTAAATGAAGTGCGAAGCAGCAGTGAACTTGACAGGCGAAAAAAATTGCTTGGACTGGATATTTTTGATGCACCTTATCGCATCGTCGTATGTACAGCCGCACTTTCAGAAGGCAGTATTTTGTCATCTTTGGAACAAGCACGCACGAGTTTCTCCTCCACTTTTTCAAAAAAGCGGCATGAGTTATGGATTTTCAGTGAAAAGCAGCTTATTTTACTTATCAATGATACATCTCAAGGCACAGCAGAACTTACTGAACTTCTCTCTGAGAGCATCCATTCTCTAACAGAGCAGACAGGCACGCGCTTTTATGCAGCAATCGGCACATTAAGCGACAGAATCGAACAAGTCTCCGCCTCTTATTCCGCTGCGCTTCGTGCATTATCCTATCATATATACGAGGTTTCAGGCGATGTCTACGATACCGACATGATCTGCCGCCAAAAGCCTGACTTTTCGGTTTCCTCTATTGCATTTGATCCGATGATTACCTGCATTGAGCGTAATGACCACAGCGAAATAAGACAATGCTGTTCTGATTTCGTGCATTCACTCTTTTTTACGCATATGCCGCCACCGGATTTTATTCGCGGAATGTGTATCCATGTACTCACAAACATCCGCATACGCTTTGCCGCAAAGCATACGGACTTCGTCCCTGAGGATGCCATACGTTCTGATGAACTTTTGTTGTGTCATTCAATAGAGGCCATCATCGACTGGCTTGCAAACGGCTTTTACAGTCTTTCTGACAGCTATCGCCGACTTAGAGAGTCCTCTGACCCTATTATCGAGACTGCAAAGGAATATATCAGCACCCACCTAAATAGCAACTTAAAGGCAAAAGACGTTGCTGTAACTGTTAATCTGAGTGAATCGTATTTTACTATTTACTTCAAAACAAAAACGGGGCAGAATTTCCGCGATTATATTTTGAATGCCCGCACCGATCTTGCAAAAAAGCTTCTTTCTGAGCATCGCTTAAGCATAAGTGAGATTGCATATGCCACCGGGTATCAGGATTACCGTTCCTTTTCGAGAGCATTCAAAAATGTCACAGGAGTTTCGCCCTCTGATTATCAAAATCGATGAAAAATTTATTTGATCAATTTCGTCCCTCACGCCACATCATGATAAAGAGTTGGCTTGCATCCTCACTGATCGCAGTTGCAAGTCTGCTTTTTATCAGTATTGGCGCCCAATTTTTTCTGCGAAGCTATTTTCTTTCCAATGCCCTCTCAATGGCTGAATATAATACGCAGAATACATCAGAAGCATTTGAGGATACGCTTACTTCTACAATAAACCGTTTTGTTGATATCTGCGGTACCACTGAATTTAAGAACCTGTTTTCAAGGATTCGCCGCTGTACCGATGTGGATTATACAAAGCTAAATAGTGACCTTCAGGATACATTGCATGATTTGCAGGTTTCAAACTCAATGGTGCGTGCTGCCCTTATCACAAGCAAGACAGGCATGGTCTATCATCATTTCAGTGAGAGTTTGTTCGATACTCCTAGCTATACACTTGGCAGTTCTGCCGATTCCATAAATGGCATCACTGTTCTTCCCATGCAAAAGAGTCCTTTTTTGGATAAGCAAAATGTCATTCCTGTTGCATTTCCTCTGACGCACATGTCATCTACAAATTATGTTATTATAGCTGACAACGCAGCATCTTCTGATGCGATTTTATTTCTGCTTCTTGATGCCGGAATGGTACGTGATTTTCTTCATACTTACAGTGACAGCAGTCTCGAAGGAATCTATTGTCTGATTGATTCACAAAATCTGATCTTGTCAACGGATTCTTCTGTTTCATTTGAAGAAGATCTTCGCATGATTCCAAATCGTAAGGATATTCTTACTATTGAGAAAGGCAATTCTTACCTTATTCTCAGTCGTGTAGGAAACCGTAATCTTTGTCTTGCAAATCTTATTTCTTCTGATAAGCTACTGTCATCGTTGCACACCATCCAACACTATCTTTATCTTGCTATTTTTATCGTTCTTATCACGATTACCGTTGGAACACTTATCACGGCAAAGATTATCACCCGACCGCTTTCTAAACTGGTAAATGCTGTATCCTCTATCGAAAATCAAACTTACAGCTCAAATCAGATTTTATCTCAATCGGATGAAATCGGTCAGCTAAGCCTTGCGCTTGACTCGATGTATCAGACCATTCATCGTCAGATTCAGGAGCTTACACAGGAACGTCAGGAAAAATACAATGCTCAGATCCGTATTTTTTCAGAACAAATCAATCCGCATTTTCTTTACAATACATTAGAATATATCAATATGGAGATCTACAGCAATCACTCAGAAAATGCTTCTTTTATGATACAAAATCTGGCTGATTTTATGAGGATTGGTCTGAATTTTGGCGGTGAGGTTATCACAATCTCCAAAGAGCTTGCCCATGTTCAGGCTTATGTCAATATCATGAACCATCGTTTTGATCACAAGATTCAATTTACAAGCGACGTTCCTGCCGAGTTTCTCTCCCACGAGATTTTAAAGATCATTCTCCAGCCGCTTGCCGAAAACTCGATTCGTCATGGTTTTGGTCTTGACAGCCGTTCCAATTATCTCGATACACCATTCATTCATATTGAGGTTGTCCATGAAAATCTCTGGCTCTTTCTTCGTGTAATTGACAATGGCTCCGGAATTGATATTGAACGCGCCACCAAAATTCTTCTCACAGGCACGGACGGTCAAAAGCACGTCGGTCTGAATAATGTTTATCAGCGTCTTCGATTTTTCTATGGAGAAACCGCTGAAATCACATTTTCATCCATTCCATATTACGAAAATATTGTGCAGATCCGGATTCCATTTATCCAACCATCTGACAAATCACAGGAGGAAAAGACTTGAGTAACAAAAAAAACTTTCAGACGGAATTAAACAAATTAAAGCAAATGAATGCCAGTGACCGTATATGGTACATCTGGGAATATTATAAAATACCGATTTTTGCAATTCTGATTGGAATTTTCCTTTTATATGAAGCAGGCGCCTGCATATACCGCAATATGCAGGACACTATGCTTTATTGCGTAACGGTAAACGAAACCAGCCTGCTCTCTTCTGATTTTCACAATGTTCAGGCAGAGTTTGAGTCTCAAAATAAATTTGATCAGACTTGGCGAAAAGATACTGTCTTTGACAGTTCTTTGTCCGTTGGCGAGAGCAACGAAGAGGTATATGACCAATCTTACAATACTGCATCCGATATTAAATTAATGTCACTTCTTGCCACAGACACAGTTGATGTAATGATCACTGTTCCGCAAATGTTTTCCTATTATACTTCCCAAAATGTCTATCTGGATCTGTCCGATTTTTTAACGGAAGAGCTTTATAACAGACTGGATCAGGAGGGACGTCTTTTAACAGCATCCGACAGCGATGGAAACACAATCTGCTCCGGCATTTCGCTTGACAATAGTTATCTGTCTGGTAAGCTTACGCTTGTAGATGGTTCCTCTCTTTCTGTTTGCACAGATAAAAATCATCCTGATATTACAATCGCTTTTATTGAGTACGCGATTTGGGGAAATTGAGTCGTTCGAATAACCATAATTATAGAATCTGTTGTATTTTCACTGAAAAATGTCCTGTTACTTGGCAGTTTTTATGCTATACTTATGATAAGGGATTTTTTATCCAAATCAATTTTTACGGAGGTTTCTTATGTTTGTAAACAATGATTCAGTAACTGCCACACCTTGTGAACCGGGTGTTTCCCGCAAGGTATTGGCTTATAACGACAAAGTTATGATGTGTGAAATTACATTTGAGAGTGGAGCAAAGGGCAATTTCCACACCCACCCACATGTTCAGACCACTTACATTGTAAAGGGAAGCTTTGCTTTCACAATTGATGGTGAGACACAGATCGTAAATGCGGGCGACAGTATTTTAATGCCATCCAACAGCCTTCACGGATGCCAATGTCTTGAGGCAGGCGTTCTGTGTGACGTCTTCACGCCAATGCGCGAGGATTTCATTAAAAAATAAGAAGTTAAAAAAAGAAGCAAAAAAATCAACAAAAAACAGCAAGATACAAAATTTTCAAACAACAAGAAAGGATAACGCCATGAAAGAATTTATTGAAAACGTTCTGGCCCCGAAGCTTCAGGGTGATGGCGGTTGGGTCGAGTTCGTCTCCTATGAAAACGGGAAGCTGACTCTGATCTTCCGCGGCGAATGTTCAAAATGTCTGATTTTAAACCGCTGTGTAGACTGGATTGCCCAGCAGATCAAAGAAGTAAAAGGCGAAACGGTCGAGATCACTGCCGTCCGCAAGAAGCCATTCTTCTGGGACAACGTGTAACCAAACACATAACCTGGACAATTCGTGCACAATATCATGTACGAATTCCATTGCAACAACTGCATAATGAACGCAAATAAGAAAGGATCTTACTATGGCTCATGTAAAAGTTGTCCGCCGCAGTATGAGACCGGAGGAATGGACAGACCTTCGTTTTGTATGGCTGCAGCGCGGCATTTATGAAGAAAAATTCGAGATCACGGACCTTGAAATCCGCGATGCAAGACAGATTTCTGAGGATCAGTACGAGTATTATTCCGATGAGTACCGCCCTCTGAAAAAAGATGATATGTATTTCACACCGGACGGAACCGCTTTTATCCGCGGTCATGTTCACATTCCGGAACATATGAAAGGAAAGAATATTTACTTTGCACTCCATACAGCTGCTGAGATGATCGTTAAGATCAATGGAAAGTATGTCGGCGGCGTTGACCCGAACCGTGAACGTATCCTGTTAAACCCATACATCGACTCCGATGATCTTTCGATTGAAATTGAAGCTTACAACCGTTCCAAGCCGGATGACGAGCGTAACCCTGCATCCTTGGCGCACCGTGGCTGCCGCCAGATTTTTGAGGGTGCTTATCTGGCAATCATCCGTGACAATGTGCAGTCTCTTGTCTATGATTACACGTTATTTATGGATATCGCACACAGCGAATATTTCAACGAAGATTACCGCAAGTTCTTGTTCCGCGAGCTGAGCAAGGCACTTGATTTCATTGATTTTGATACCTACGAGGGCGTTGACGAGGCTGCTGAGTATGTAGAGAAGAATATTTACTCAAACACTGACTTCAAGGGAAGCGGCGATGTTGCCTTAGTTGGTCACTCTCATCTGGATATCGCATACTATTGGAGACGCATCCATGCCGTACATAAGAATGCGCGAACCATTCTGATTCAGCTTCGTCTGATGGATCAGTATCCGGAATTTAAGTATACCCACACTCAGGCATACACGTATGAGACGCTGGAGAAGTATTATCCGGAGCTGTTTGCTGAATTAAAGGAAAAGATCGCAGCAGGTCAGTTTGAGCCGGTTGGCGCAATGTATGTGGAGCCGGACTGCAACGTTCCATCCGCAGAAAGTTTAATCCGTCAGTGCTTATACGGACAGCTGTATTTCCGCAAGGCATTCGGACGAACCATCGACAATGCATGGCTGCCGGACGTATTCGGCAACAGCTGGATTCTTCCGCAGATCCTAAAGAAGAGCGGCGTAGACTACTTTGTATCAAACAAGATGTCCACTTGGAACGATACGAACCGTTTCCCGCATAACAACTTTATCTGGAAGGGTATCGACGGAAGCAGCGTTTATGCATGTGTTCCTCCGACACACTTCATCACTTGGAACATGCCAAGCCAGATTCAGGAAAACTGGGAGGCATATCAGGATAAGGAGACCGGTGGTCAGACACTGAACATGTACGGCTACGGTGATGGCGGTTCTGGATGTACGGAGGAAATGCTTGAGATGATTCGTCGTTTTGACAAGGTTTCCGTTATGCCAAAGATCGAGGTAACAGGCGGTGACGCATTCCTTCACAAGAACTTAAAGGACAACACCAACCTTGCAACCTGGGATGGCGAGCTGTATCTGGAGATGCACCGTGGTACCTTCACCACCAAGTCCAACTTAAAGAAGGCAAACCGTACCCTTGAGTTTAAGCTTCGTGAGACTGAGCTTCGCGCTGCTCTCGCATCCTTAACTGGTGCTTCCTATCCGTCTGAGGAGCTGACCGAGTGCTACAAGAAGTTCTTATTAAATCAGTTCCATGATATCCTTCCTGGTTCTCATATCCATCCAGTTTATGAGGATGCTATGAACGATTATCGCAACGTTTCTGAGCGTCTTGATGCAATGCTTGCTGCAACTGCTGGAACTGAGTATTTCAACTCCTTAAACTTCACCCGTTCTGCTATCACCTTTATCGAGGATGAAAACGGAACCGTTACCCGTCACGGCATAAAGGGCTTCTGGAGCATCCCGGCACTGGCTGGTTTAAGCACAGGTACCGTCGCTGCTCTTCCAGCTAAAGAAAACTGGCTGAGCGCTACAGTTTGTAACAAGTGTGACTGCCTCGTTGTGGAGACTCCTTACTACCACGCAAAGCTGTCCAAGGATGGAAGCTTCGTAAGTCTGTATGACAAGGAACTGGATCGCGAGTGGGTTAAGGAAGGCTGTGGCTTTAACAAGCTTCACCT
>CAVCXB010000017.1:0-32882 GCA_963605535.1 Wujia chipingensis | reverse complement strand
TTACGAGACGGGACGTTGTAGCGGGCCCGTTGTCAAAATACACTTACGTTAAAAATACGTAGTGGGAACCCGCGGAATTTTTGCGTTCATAGTTCACGCGTCCAGGTAGGTTCATGCAAATCCCATGCTTGCATGAGGATTTCATGAAGCAACTGGACGAAGTGGACGCCCGTTTATGAGCAAAACGAAGCTGCATAGCAGCGACGCACGGTACGGGCGGTTTTGCGAAGGGCGTCCCGTGAACATAAAAAAGTCACTTCACCGAGTGGGCCTTCGTAACCCTTCCGGGACACATCAGCCTCTGGCATCCAAAATCTCCATCAGCGTCCATGCAGTACGAATGTTGTAATTGGAGAACGCGAACAATCCCTTTCCGTCTCTGTTTATGGCAAGCGCATACGGAAGACGCCGGTCTCCAACATGCAGTGCCTCATGGATCTGATACAGGTACGCATCGTCCTTTCCGGTTACGCATACCAGATTCAGACCTGCGTTTAATACACGCTGCAGCGTCAGATTCTTTAAGGATGCGGTGCTCTCGATCATAATCACGATGCGATAGTTCTCCTTCTTGTAGGCTTCCTCGCACTCAAGGATTTCCTGGAAGAGATGCTCGGTCGGCTCCTTGCCTGGATCGGCAACGATCAGAATGCTCTTTTGTCCCTGATACAGTGAGGTTACCGAAACCGGCTCGCCAACTGCGCTTCCATCCATTGTCACCTGCTGTACCATGGTATCGGAAAGGGTAGCCTCATGGCACTTCTCTGCGATCTGTGCTGGAGCCTGTGTCAGTTCTAAGGTGCGATCTGCATTCATAACAAAGCTGTTTGCGATGCAGCTGACACCGCCATCGATCTGTCTGCGAGTCGTGATGGTACGATATGCGCCCGGTGCAACAAAAATGGTCTTTTCTTCACCCGGCTCAAGTGCCAAATCTTCATAGTTCAAGGTCTGGTATGCGCCATTTTCAAAGCGAGCAATCGTCATATGAAGCCAATATTCAAGCTTACGGTCGGATTTGTTTCCTAAAGTCAGTGCAAGCTGCTTTTCCTGTACCTCTTTTTTCTGCGGCTCTGTCTCCATTGCCTCAAAGCAAATCTTGCCTTCCTTCTCGAAGACTGCCTCTGCCTTTCCGGTAACCGGATTTAAGCGCGCCGGAATGCCCATTGCACGGCAGATCTCTACGAAGACGACGCGTTTGGAAGCCTCGGTGATTATCTCACACTTGATACAGCCGTCTGCCTCAGCAGGCCAATTTCCTGTGCCATAATCCGGAACCGTCTTTAATCTGTGGTTGACATAGAACCAGATCATCTGAGCAGTAATCGGCATATCCTTAGAGAATATGTTTCTTTCTTCGATCAACTGCGCGATGCGTCCGCGGCTTCCCATCAGCTTTTCATCGCCTGCGCGCGGTGCAAGCAGGTACTTCTGATAAACTTCCTTGCTAAAGCTTTCTTTGTATGGAAGTGCTGCTCTTAAATAGGATGCAAGCACATCAGCGGAGGTATCCAGAAAATCCTTCTCGCGCAAGGTATCAAGCATCAGGCACTTGTCCTCATTGGAAAACTCCGTGCTTGCCTGGAACTTCTCAATCTCCTCGCGGTTACCTCTTGCATTTACAAGATAACAATGCCACGGATCCTTGTTCTTCGTCTTTGCATCGCTCACATCTGCATCCTGCGCACCCTCTGCATCCTCGGTCACTTCCTCTTTTACAAATCCAGCCTCGTATGCGGCGCGAATCTTCTCACACTGTGCCAAACGTGCCTCATGCTCGTCAAGCTGTGCATTCACATTTTTTGGCATTGCCTCGTATGGCGGATTTAAATCAAAGTGCTCCTCGGTGATTCCTGTCATCTTCTCTGGATTTACGGCCTCCTCCATCTCAAGTACAATGGACTGCTGCACTCTCATATCAACTTTCTTGCCCAGATACTTTCCATTGTAAACACAACTTACATACAGATCGCCCTTACCGGTCAGAAAAGACACAGTACCGTCAAATGCGGTCTTTTCCTTATGAAGCGGGAACAACTCACTATAGTTGACCAGACTAAATGCTACGGTTACGTTCTGTACTGGCACTCCATGATGTGTCACGGTAACGGTTAGTCTCTCACAATCCGCATAGCGCTCAGTAACATTCATCAGTGCGTAGAGTGGTGTCTTATAAGCAATCTCTGCGGAACTCTCCAGATCCGAAAATGCCTTTGCATGGACGAGCATCGCCTTGGATGCTGCTGCGGTAAACCAGCCCTTGTCCAGTACAGCCTCTGGCTCGCAGGCACCCAGATAATGCCAATCACCATCTGCCCATACCTCAACCCATGCGTGGTTGTCATCGCAGTGCGCCCAGCGCGGAACGTAGCACTGTCTTGCCGGGATGCCGACACTTCTCATCGCCGATACGGCAAGAGTCGATTCTTCTCCACAGCGTCCGCGTGCGGAGCGGCACATGCCAAATGGTGCTAAGGTACGTCCATCGGACGGAATATAGGTTGCCTTCTCGTAGCACCAGTAGTTGACCTCAAGTGCAGCCTCCACCATTGTCTTTTTGCTCTTTACACGCTCTGCCAGTTCGCTGTAAATCCATGCGCGGCTCTGGTCAAGGTCTTCATTGTTGACACGCACACTCAGCACATAAGTAAAAAACAGTTCCGGCGGTACCTGCTTTGCATATGGAATACTTGCGTACATATCAAGTGTTGTCTTTACATAAGATGCAATGACCTCCACATCGTAAGATACAATATCGCACGGATGCATATAAGCATACAGATATTTCATGCAGATTGCTTCGTCCTCATTTGCACTCGCAATCCATGCATCGACCTCGCTTTTTCTGTTCGGGCAGCATTCCATCCACTCCTCATAGTGCTGCTCGATTTTTTCCGTCAATGACGGCTCCAGCTTTAAAATCATTTTCTCTTCCCTTTTCCTTTCTGATTTTCATTTTTGAAATTGCCCGAACCGGCCCAAAACAACTCAAGCCAGCCCGGGCAATCCCAAACCTATCGCAACTCTTCAAAATAATGCTTCCAATCCAATTCATCCGATCGTGAAATACGATTGTGAAATCTTTGCCGTGCGTCACAAAACTTTACTCTGTCAATCTGTCACTTCAACCTCAAGCACGGTGTCCACCGCATCCGGCAGCACCGGATTTGGCCCAAGATTTGCAAATACGATATCCGGATAATCGCTATGTACCCAGCTGTCGGAAATCGGCACCTCGCTTCCGTCACAAAGAAGTCGAATCTTCTTTACTGTGCCAGGCTTAATTCCGGTAAGCGGCACTGGGCCCATCGTATTCTCAAACATGTGGAAATAGAGCAGATTGCCATTTCTGGTAACACGGCCGTAATCCGGCTTTTCAATGCCTGCCAGCCCGCAGCCGTAGATGCTCTTGCTGTTTTTCTTCATCCATGCACCAATCTCGCTCAAAATCTGCACGGATTCCGGCGGAATGTTTCCATATGCATCCGGGCCGACATTTAACAGCAGATTTCCGCCCTTTGAAACGCACTCAACCAGCTTTTTGATAATCATAGACGATGGCTTAAAAAACTTGTCTCTCGCACAGTAACCCCAGTTGTTGTTCATCGTGATGCAGGCTTCCCAGTTGACCGGATTGCCCTTCACATCACGGATGCCATATGGCGGAATGATCTGCTCCGGACTTACAAAATCGCCATGATATGGCAGCGGATTTTCCGTTACCAGAGAGCCATACCCCTCTCCGCTCGCCTCTAAGCGGTTGTCGATGATGACCTGCGGCTGAAGCTCGCGCACCATATTGACAAGTTTTGTAGCGCCCCACTTCTCCCCTCTCATATCGTCATAAGAAAAGTCAAACCACAGTACATCGATCTGTCCGTAATTCGTACAGATCTCACGCACCTGATTGTGCATGAAGGTTACATAATTATCCCAATTGCGGTTCTCATTTGTATATGCCGGGTTGTTTCGCATTGGATGCTGGCGATCGCCATAGTGCGGAAAATCGTCGTGATACCAGTCGATTAAGGAGAAATACAGACCGACCTTCAGACCCTCTGCGCGGACTGCCTCAACATACTCAGCAACGAGATCACGTCCGCACTTTGTATTGGTAGATTTAAACTCAGTATACTTGCTGTCAAACAAGCAAAAGCCGTCGTGGTGCTTTGCTGTTAAGACAACATATTTCATACCAGCCTCTTTTGCTGCTTTTGCCCACTTTTTCGGATCGTAATCCTTTGGATCAAACTCATAAAAATATTTCATGTAGTCTTCCTTTGGAATCTCCTCGACACTGCGCACCCACTCGCCTCTGGCTGGAATCGAATACAATCCCCAGTGGATAAACATACCAAATCTGGCATCTACATACCATTCCATTCTCTTGTTGTACTCTTCGCGATTAAACTGATACATCTTTCCTCCGATCTGTCAGGACAGTACTCTGCCCTGACATTTTTATATTTTTAACCCTTTACGGCTCCGATCATAACACCCTTTACAAAATATTTCTGAACAAACGGATAGATCATCATTACAGGCACCGATGCAACCACGATGACAGAATATTGAAGCAGATCCTTTAAGCCTCTCTGTCTTGCAAGTGCATCTGCACTTCCCATCATTGTCTCATCAATATCATTCATGATAAGAATCTCACGCAGAATAATCTGCAGCGGCTGCAAATAGTTCGCTTTTCTCAAATACAGTATTGCATCCTGATAAGAATTCCATCTGGCTACACCATAGTACAGCACAAGCACGGCTATGATCGGCTTTGACAACGGAACTACAACGCGGATGAGATACTTAAACGGTGTACATCCATCGATCTCTGCTGCTTCATACAGTTCATCCGGAATGGAGTTTATCATATAGGTTCTGGCGATAATCATGTTGTAGGTTGACATTGCGCCCGGGATCAAAAGCGCCCATATGGTATCGATCATGCCAAGTGCATTTACTAAAATGAAGTTTGGAACCATGCCGCCTGAAAAATACATGGTAAATACAAAATACATAGCCACTTTATTTCTGGCAGTAAACTCTTTTCTGGAAAGCGGATATGCGCACAGAAGCGTCATAATGATATTGATAAAGGTTCCGAATACCATGTAGAACAGAGAATTGCGAAAACCTGTCCAGAACTTTTTATATGTAAAGACTGCTTCATATCCTCTCAAAGTAAAATTCTTAGGCCAGAATGTTACTTTTCCGCTGATCACAGCCTGCGGCTCCGAGAATGATGCCGCGATAATGTGAAGTACAGGAAGCAGCACAATCAACACTACTATTGTCATGATAACATATAACAATATCGTAAAAAACTTGCTTAACGGACTCTCCGTGCGAAACTTATAAAACGCACTGCCGGATTTTGACAATGTTTTGCTCATTCGTTTTCCCTCCTTACTTTACCACAGACTCGTTTCTGTTACAAGCTTACATATCTTATTGACCACAACAAGAAGTACAAAGCTTACAACAGACTGAAACAAACCGGCTGCCGTTGAGAACGAGAAATCTCCCTGTGTCAGACCAACTTTATAAACAAATGTCGAGATTACCTCAGAACGGTTGATATTCATATCGTTCTGCATCAGATATACCTTATCAAAACCGATACTCATGATGCTTGCACAGTTGAAAATCAGCATCGTAATGATGGTCGGAACAATGGCCGGAAGATCGACGTGGATGATTCTCTGGAAGCGGTTTGCACCATCCACGATTGCCGCCTCCTGAAGTTCAGGACTAACACCTGCAAGTGCTGCGATATAAATAATGGATGAATATCCGGCGCCCTGCCAAATACCGCTCCACACATACAGAGACGGGAAAATCGTAACATCGCCAAAGAAGTTAATGGCTTCAAGACCTACTGCCTGCAGCATTTTGTTAATAATACCAGTACGCAGATCCATCATACGCATCATCATACCAACCATAACGACTGTGGAGATAAAGTATGGCGCATATGTTACCATCTGTATGAATTTCTTATATTTTTTGCTGCGCATCTCGTTTAAACATATCGCAAGTACAATCGGGATTGGAAATCCTGCGATCAGACTGTAGATGCCAAGGTAGAGCGTATTAAAAATTATCTTTCGGCTGGACGGTGTCGTGAAAAACTGTTTGAAGTATTTCAGACCTACCCACTGACTGCCAAATATTCCCTTTCTGGGCGAATACTTCTGAAATGCCACAACGATACCTGCCATCGGAACATATGCAAATAAAAATGCATAGATAACAGGAAGTGCAATAATCGCCCAGAACTGCCAATTATAGCTGGCACCAAGCTTCTTTTTTTTCTTCTTAGCTGCGTCTTTCAAATTCGGTTCCTCCTTACTGTCTTTATAGAAAGCAAACTCTCGCATTTTGCTTTACACCTGAAATGGCGGCTGTTTTTGCATTCGGGTACAAAAACAGGGCAGGTAGTCTCCCACCTGCCCCCTCATTGCATTCTCAGATGACCTGTCAAAATACAATATGCTTTTTATTTTGCTGAATCACCAAACTGTCTGTCATATGCAGCCTGATAATACTCAATCATTGTCTGAAGACCACAATTATCCAGTTCCTCTAAGTAGGTGTCCCAATCATCATCAAGGCTCTTTACACCGGTGATAAATTCAACCTTTGAGCTGTTGATATAATTCTGTACCTCTACCTGAATTGTCTGAAGATCTGATGCCTCATCTGCTGTAAACTTTAAGGATGGAAGTACGTCAAGATCGCCATTCTCAGGATTCTGTCCGTAAGGCTCCATCTTTTCCTTTGTTGCCAGATACAGAAGCTTCTCAAGACCTGCTGTTGTTCCAAGGTCTACATCCGGATCGGTAGCTGCACCCAGACGATAATCGGCCGGTGCGTAACGTACTACAAGATCCTGCCAGTCATGGTTCTGTACATCCGATGAATACTGCTTATCATCAGCAATCTTGTACATAGCCGGCTCGCCATTTAAGCCTACAGAACCATCATTTGGCTCCCATACCCAGTCTGTGCCTTCGTCAGCACCGAACTGTGCAGAGATATCACCCTTCTCTGAGAAGAAGTAATCTACCCAACGAAGAACTGCTGCCGGATTGGAGCAATGATCGGTGATGGATACGCTTCCTTCCTCAAGACCGCTGTACTTGAAATACGGAGTCAAACGTGTTCCGTCCGGTCCTTCAAGAGGTGCGATACACTGATACTGTCTGTAAACTTCATTATTTGCGTCTGCATCAATACCATCGGAGATGGTTCCAAATGGAACGAAGAGAACCGGAACATCTTCCTGATTCATGATTGTACGAAGCTGCTCAGCATCCTGTGTAAAGTTTCCATCATAGATTGCACCTATATCATACAGGCTCTTGATGTAACGAAGTCCTTCTCTCCACTCATCTGTAGTAGCTGCACTGATCATCTTTCCTTCCGGTGTCAGAGCAATCTTTCCATACTCGCCTGAGTCAAGTGTAAAGGAACCCATAAGCCATGCTACAAAATCAACATACCAGCCGCTGGATGCGCCGCCGATTGCGATCTTGTCCGGATAGGTCTCTACAAACTTCTTACATACATCATAGAACTCCTGAGTCGTCTCCGGTACATCTACGCCCATCTCTTCAAGATAATGCGTATTTACCCACATCTTACGTCCATACATACAATGGTAGCAATCATTCAAGCCCGCGATCTGATAGATATGACCATCGGTCTGTCTTGTCTGATCAATGTAATCACCCATCTTCTCAACGTAGTTCGGCATGTTCTCGTAGATAAGATCATCCAGCTGAATCAGAATGCCTTCCTCAACACCCCACTTTGCGGCATCCGGTGCATAATGCATGATAACATCCGGATACGTGTCGGTGTTAAACTCCATGTTCAGCTTTTCTTTACGGTCATCACGGGATGCCGACTCGAAAGTGAACTTGATGTTGGTCAGATCTTCCATATACTTTGTGAAGTCATTTGTCTGGAAGTCTTCTACGTTTGGCATACTG
Organism: Wujia chipingensis; assembly: GCA_963605535.1. GTDB lineage: Bacteria > Bacillota > Clostridia > Lachnospirales > Lachnospiraceae > Anthropogastromicrobium > Anthropogastromicrobium chipingensis_A. The sequence continues at coordinate 24,879 of CAVCXB010000017.1, read as the reverse complement.
GTACGGAACATTGTAAACTCAAGTGTCTCCTCGCTGATCGGATATGTACCGACTTCGGTAAGCTCGGATGCACCGCCGTCTTCTGCTGCCGCAAATACGGATGCGGACGGGAATACCATTGCTGCTGCGCAGAGCATTGCTGCTGCCTTTGTAAACTTTCTCATGTAAATCTCCTCCCTTGGATTTTTTCTGTTTCTTTTTATATGTTGCGCAAAAGAAACAGTCCTTTTTGTTTTTATTCTGGAATTTTATGTATTCCAGAAAGAAAACTGATATCATTATAAGCAATTCAAATTGGTTTTTCAAGTAATTTTCACATTTTTATCACACTTTTATCACATTCCAATCACATTTTCATTCCATTCGTGTTTTGTAACAGAATCTATTCCCTTTCCGTATACTAGGTGATATACTTAAGCTAGCTTTATTTCTGAAATTATTTAAAAGGAGAATAACGTCTATGTTTCACATTGGAAAAAAGAAGCCATCCCAGCCGAATCTGGTGCTGTCGGCGGAAAATATCGAGTTATACCGCGGACCATTAAGTGACATTCCTCTAAATGAGGAAACCATCCTTGCTACATGCATGGAACTATACAAAGATCCACAGCCATGCTACATACACCGCGGTGCTGCACGCCAATATCTTACCGGAAAAATTGCCGAGATGATCAACAGTGGACACCCCGACTTTGCACTGCTGGAAGAATATACCGGAATTGAGCCGATTGATCATGCAGGATTTACGTTATAGTTCACGCATCATACCTGCATGACAAATTTCACGGCATCTGTCAGAGGATTCTCGCGCCACATTCCTAATGCGAGAGTCTTCTCTGGCAGAAAACATTTCCGCCATATACTATTGCAGCAGCATCAGCACAGCAAATAACAAAAATACTGCCGCAGTTGCCAGTTTGATTGCTGGAAGCCATTCCAACGTTTTATTTGACATACGAATCACGTTCTTTGTCTTTTCCAGTACAAGCACAATCAAAAGACTCGGCACGCACATTGCTGCCACATAAATCAAAAATGCAAACACGGTCTGAAGCCGCCTCTCCTGCTGCATCTTCATCATATACAAAATGGCTGCCAGATATACCTGACCCGTACAGAAAAACTCTCCTGCTGAAATCATCATGCCAAGCATAACTGCTGCCGGAATCATCCACCGCGCATTTGTCTTTGCTGCCTGCTCGATGCGCTCATGATTCCACTTGCGAAGTGCAGCCGGAAGCTGCATTCGGATTTTTCCATACTGCTTTCGCTTCACATTGATAAAATCAATCATGTACAAAATAGCAAGCAGCAGAAATACAATCGCAAAAATCCACGTCAATACCTGACTGATGTTTAATAAAATATCCTGTCCAATCGCCATGAAGAGCTGATATAGTCCCATTCCCATTGCGCAATATGCTGCAAATTTTCCTGCAAGATAGGCACAGCCAACCTTAAGAACCGAACGACCGGACATTGCCATTGCCGCAAGCAGCATCAAAAGCATCGACGCTCCGCATGGATTTACACCATTGATAAAGCCAGTCAATGCAAGACCGATGTAAGCTTTCGCGGATGCCGTCTCGTTTTCCTGCTGCACCTCTTCTTTGGATAACACGCGACTGATATCAAAACCTGTCAGCTTTCCATCCTTCCACATTTGTTCTAAATTGGCTGTTACTGCCTTTGCACCGCTTAAATAGCCGCCGTTAAAGAAAACAATCGGAACCTGCTGCTCGTCTGACGGCACACCGTAAAGAGAGAACAGTTTCTGTACAAGTACCACTTTGTCTCCCTCTGCAATATTAAACTCATGTATCACAAGAGGATTTTCTGTCGTCTGCTCGCCGGTCAGCCTTTTTAAAAGTGCTTTCACTTCATTGCAATCCGTACATGAAACAGTAGAAAAATAGAGAATGACAGAATCGGTGCTGCTATCCCCACAAACGGCTTCGCGAAGCTGCTCTTTCCAGTCGATCCGGGCTGATGGTGTCTTGGTCTGATTTTCAGTTTCTGCCTGAGTCACAACACCTGTTTCAATTTGCTCATCCGACTCACCTGCTGCTTTCGTAGAAACGGATTGCTCTGCCTGTGCAGCATGCCTTAATGTATCCGCGAGTTTTTCTCTTATCTCATCCAGTCCGCTAAGACATACATCTCCTACAATCAAGGCTGGCTGTTTCACATCATCCGACACCATCCCCAAATCCTGCAGCCGTTTTTCAAACTTTTCCCGGTCATACGATCGAAACGTATTATATACAGAAATTTCATACGGATATTCTTCCCGAATCGGGTGGATTGTTTCTGTTACAATATCAAAGAAATCGTCTTCCGGGTGACAGGAAGCACAGACATTGTACTGATAATACTCCATCTGTACCGTTCGATTGCTGTCTTGTTCCTTATTCTGTGATGCCATACTCACACTCCCATGTTTAAAAACACAAGTGAGAAATATGGCACACAGAAAAATAATCCATACACTTGAACATTTTTTTGCCATTTTCTGAAATGATCTATTTTCCATCGTGAATAAAGCTCCTTATTTTTTATTCATCATACCATTTTCAGACAACAATGACAACAAAAAACTTATCGAACTGCCGTAACCAAATGGCGGTGAGACGAGTTGCCACCATAGCTTCCCGGCAGCCACTGCCCTTCGGATTTAGTACAACGGTCCGTAATTCTTGCATGCTGCATAATCAGCCGCCTGTGTATCCTGCGTTCCAAAGCTTGCCCACGCATGCGGACGGAATACCTTTTCCTTATCCACATTGTGCATAGTTACCGGAATGCGAAGCATACTTGCCAATGTAATCAAATCCGCGCCCACATGACCATATACGGTAACGCCGTGGTTTGCACCCCAGTTTGCCATAACGCTGTAAACATCGGTAAATGCACCCTCTCCTGTAAGTCTCGGACAGAACCAGGTTGTCGGCCAGGTCGGGTCGGTGCGCTTGTCGATCGGATTGTGAATCTCATCCGGAAGATCTGCCGTCCATCCCTCTGCAAGCTGTAATACCGGTCCGATTCCATCAATAATATTAAAGCGAATCATCGTTACCGGCATTTCAGCGTGGCATCGAAAATGGCTGGAATAGCCGCCGCCGCGGAAATATTCATAATCTGCTCTGCACCAGTCCGTAGCCGCAAGGCAGTTTTTGATATCATCTTCTTTCATCTCCCAGAATGGCTTCATCACATGATTTCCATTCTCATCAACACATGCACCGGAGCCGTCAAGTGCCGTTGCACCAGAGTTGATCAGATGGATAAATCCATTGGCTGCTACGCCGTCCGGCTTGTGTCCTGTTACGCGCTCACAAGCCTCCGGGCTCCAGTAAGTGCGCACATCATGGAAACACGGTGCAGAACCACTGATCAGATTTCCAAGAAGCATTGCGATTCCGTTGCAGGTATCATTCTCAGTTGCAAATGGCGTCGGTGCCTTCGGGCCGTTCCAATCAAATGTAGAAGCCAAAATAGCCTCCGTAAAGTCTGCATTCGGCAGCCAATCGGTCCACTGTCTCTGTCCCTGGAAGCCTCCAACTACTGCATTGCGTCCCAACGCCTCCTCATGCCAGCCAAGTTCATCCAGACGCGGATTTCCATAAAGGATATCGCGCATAATCAGTGTCATCTTTACGATAAACTCCCAGTCCTTATCAAGAGCAACTACCTTCGACTTTGTGATAACATCCGGGAAATTCTTTCCGGCATTCTTATCAAATCCTTCCTTGCAATTTGCCTTTACCCATGCGAGTGCCTTCTCGTACTCCTCATGATCATAGATTCCGATTGTCATTCTGCGCAGAATCTCAACCTCATCGACCCACTCTGCGCGGATACCGAAATACTTCTGAAGCACGTTTGCATCACAGAAGCTTCCTGCAATTCCCATCGTCACAGCACCGATATTTACATATGCCTTGTTGCGCATCCAGCCTGCTGCGACTGCACCGCGCGCAAAGCGCAAAATCTTCTCTGCCACATCAGCCGGAATACTGGTGTCATTTGCTTCCTGCACATCATGTCCATAAATGGAGAATGCCGGAAGTCCGCGCTGTGCATGTGCGGCTAAAACAGCTGCCAGATAAACAGCACCCGGACGCTCCGTTCCGTTAAAGCCCCATACAGCCTTTATGGTAGTCGGATCCATATCAAAAGTCTCCGTTCCGTAGCACCAGCACGGTGTTACGGACAGGGTTGCCGTCACGTTCTGTGTGGAAAACTGCTCGGCTACGCGTGCTGCTTCTGCACCGCCTCCGATGGTCGTACATCCGATTACGCACTGCACCGGAGTTCCATCCGGATATTTTAAATTCTCAGAGATCAGTTTTGCTGCATTCTCTGCCATCGTCATCGTCTGAACTTCAAGACTCTCACGAACACCACCCCAACGTCCATCAATAACCGGGCGGATTCCAATCTTTGGATATAACATAAGTACCCTCTCTTTCTATTTATATAGATTCTGATACAAACATCATGATACACATACTTTTTTGATCGACAGATGTATCTTAGATCTATCTTTATTTATCAGTCGGCTCGCCTTCCTTTTTGCGCTCAAACTTCTTATAACCGGGATGCTTTCCTGTGATGTGATAATACGAACGCAGATTAATCAGCTTATCAATATTTTCACGGTCAATATCATAGCTGCCGCCAAGTAAAATCGCATTGAGCGTAATCTTCGCCCACAGTTCAAGACTTTCCATACGATAATAAGCGGTAATGACATCGCTTCCAACAGTCAGCGCACCATGATTTTGCAGCAGCATGACATCATGATCATTTAAGTACGGCTCGATTGCATCCGGCACCTCAGTTGTGCTCGGTGTACCATATGGTGTCAGCGGAACGGCTCCGATTGCCGCTACGTCCTCGATCATGTTGTACATATCCATCGGTCTGTGCGCTACGGCAAAGCCGGTTGCTGTCGGCGGATGTGCATGGACAACGGCTCTTACATCGTCACGCTTCTCGTAGCATCTCATATGCATCTTAATCTCACTCGACGGGCGCAGTCCCGGTGCTCCCTCTAAAATATTTCCTGCCGCATCAATGCGAAGAAGCTTCTCCGGTGTGATGAAACTCTTGCTCATGCCGGTCGGTGTTGCAAGAAATGTTCCATCATCGAGGCGTACACTCACATTTCCATCATTTGCTGCCACCCAGCCTAACTGCCACATTTTATGACAGATATCGCAAATCTGATCTTTTATCTCATCAATCTGCATTCTCATCCCTCCTGTTTTGTCAGTCACTTATTCCACTGTATTTTTTTTGGAAATTACATTCTTTGGTAGTTTCATCGAATACTGTTCTTCAAGTTTTTACAAACCCTTGCTTTGATTATACTGTTGATTTATCTTTGTGTCGCTGTCTATCATGATTATCTATTGGACGATATTGATATTTTGTTATTTTTGTTGTATAATTTTCTCTGATATGCGTAGAAAAGCCGACTGTTTGTTGTGTTAAACTATCTTTTCTGTTTTGTTTCTTTGAAATTTTGCCAAAAAACTGCTCGGTATTTGTTTCTTTTTTCGCTTGACTGAACGAATTGCCTGACTAGGCAGACAGGAAGGAATTCTATGAAATATTTGGCTTCACATGAAGATACTACGCGCGGAACCTCTGATTTTCCGATTGAATTGTATTATGTTGACAGAACGCATCCACGATATGAAATGCCATTTCATTGGCATATGGAATGTGAGCTGATGCGTGTGCTGTGCGGCAGCTTTTTGCTGACCGTTGACAGTCGGACACACATCTTAACGCAGGGTGATACTGCCATAATCTCCTCCGGTGCAGTGCACGGCGGCATTCCCTCAGATTGTATTTATGAATGTCTGGTATTTGAATCCGGACGTCTTTCTCAGAATGCTAATGCACTGTTTTACAATCGCTACCGCGATTTTTTTGACTCGGATACGCTGATTGATCCGTTTCACGAAAATGGAAGCATCTGCTCGGTGCTGATTCATCAGATTTTTGAGACGATGCAGCAAAAAAGTGCAGGCTATGAACTTGCTTCAATTGGCTTAATCTGGCAATTATTTGGCCAATTGATTCAAGAACACGCCTACACCGTTACAAATCCAGCCATCCGGCGCAACGAAAAAAGCACCGAACAGATTAAATCAGTCTTAAATTATATCCGAAAAAACTTTACATCGCCGCTTACGCTTTCTGAGCTGGCAGCTGTATTAAACATGTCACCGGAACATTTTTGCCGTTTATTTCACTCGATTATTGGCAAATCTCCTATCGACTATGTAAATTATTACCGCATTGAGTGCGCCTGTGAGCTATTGTGTACCTCCTGCAAGAGCATAACGGATGTTGCCTATTCATGCGGATTCAATGATTTGAGCTATTTTAATCGAATGTTCAAAAAATACAAGAAGGCAACACCCGGCTGCTACAAAAAAATGTTCCTGACAGACAATAAGAAAGGGTAGTCACAATTGCAGGTCTTAACGCACCAATTGCAATGCCTCTCACAAAACAGAACGCTGTCGCAATTTGGCAGTTCGATTAATCAAGATTGTACACGCAGCCCTCAAACAGCTTTAAACCGGCCTCTGTATTGGAAATGGTGAAGTAGAATGGGTGATCCATATTCATCTCCACAACTTCTTCCTCAGGCTGCAGTGCCATTGCCTCCATTATCATCATCGTAACTGCCGCTGCTTCGGTTCCGTTTTCATCATTTTTGATTGCTGTCTTATGATATACGAAACCGACAGACAATTTTTCATCACTCAGACGGTCATATACCTGCTCATTAAAGATTTTCTCAATTCCCAATTCCCGCAAAATATCATTTAACTCTGCTCCATACTCCAATTCAAACTTTGGCATGGAAAGGGAAATCTCATGGCTGCTCCACTCTTCATCCGAAGCATCCTCTACCAGGGCCGACAAATATCCTTCCTCACTCCACTTGTCAGCTGTCGCTTCATCCTTTGGCAGATAAACCGTCATTTCACAATTCCCATAATATGGCAGACGAACCATCTGATAGTCATCATTTTCAGCATAATCAAAGTGAGACTGCTGATGCATCATGTCCACTGTCGTATCACCCTTTGCGCCGTGGAAGGTCTGCTTGTCGGTCAATTCCTCGGAAAATTCCCGGATCCATGCTGCCTTAAAATAAACAGCATTGAAAAGCGTCATGCGCACACCCTCACTCATTGGCTCTGTCAGAATGGAATCGATCAGTCCATGTGTCTTATCGTTGACCCACGCATTGATTTCGTTCATGGTATCCTCGGTAGAAAGATCACACTTCTTAAGGGATGCCTGATAGGTATCGGAAAAGATGTTTGCCAGATCATCAAAGGCGGATACTGTCTTTAATTCATCGTCGATGTATACGGCATTTGCTGTCTCAAGAATGGATTTGGGATAACCATTCTCGTCTGTACTTTCCTCGCTGTCTGTCTGCGCATTTGCACCAAGCATCTCGGATAATGCCTTCTGCGCCGCAAGAATCTCATCCTCTGTCCTATCATCCATTCCTAAAAATTCCTTTAACTGGTCGATCTGTTCTCCGCTTTCGCTGCAATGGCTCAAAAGTGTCAGTGCTGTCGCTATACTATAGGAAGAAATGAATACATTTTCCTTTTCGGCGGCAAGTTTTTCCATCAAAGCAAAACCGATACGGTTATCGGTGTCCACCAGCGTCTGCACCGAATTTCCAGACTTCGCCTGAGCCAGCAGATTCTCTGCCTCCTCATCTGAGATATCATCAATCTCTGTGATGGAAACATTGCCCTCAAGATCCTCATAGATAATTCCGATCGCATAGGTCTTTTCTGCATCCGGCACCACTATTTCTTTTTCAAATAAGATTTTATAATTTGTTCCTGCTACCACCTGTTTTGCAATCAGTGCAACCGGTGTGTAAACAGCCCCTACAAGGTCAGCAAACGCTTTATCGCAAAGTGTCTGAATTTCATCTGTGATCTCTGATGACTCTGCCGGTTCATATGCACCTAGCATCTCATCTATCGGATATTCCTCATCGCTGAGAGTTGGAATCTCTACAAGATCGTCATACGATGTTTCGCTAGGCGACTCAGAGGAATCCGCGTCGGATGACGAATCTGAGGAAGATTCGGACTGCATTTCTACATTCACTGCCTTTGCCCATACTGGTACGGCTGCCTGCATCAGCTGTGTACCTGCCATTACGATTCCCATTGCTGCTGTGAATCCCATTAAATTTTTTCTTCTCATAACTTTTACCTTGCCTTTCTTAACATTGATCTGTAGATCGCTTTTTATATCAATCTACAATTTACCATCTAATTTACCATCTTTTTCTTTTGTTTTGGGGTTCTCATGTTCCCTTCACTCCTTAAGACGGAAAATTAAATGTAAGGTTACACATTCTGAAAAAAAATTTTTCTTACTCCACAATCGTGATCACGCCAGTTCCACAAATCGTATCAGCTGCTGCCTGCACAACTTCCCGAAGGGTATCTGCCTGCAATGTATAAGAAACATTGTTTTGCTCAAAATCCGCAAAAAAGCGATCCTCTGTATTCTCTTCCTGATAGAAATAAACCGATATGCCACCAATCACTGTAGCAGGCATCTGCGGAAGATGACCGCCTTGTACCTGCTGTGACTGCGATGACGCTATCTTTCTTCCAACCTTCACCTCTTCAGAAAGTGAAAGCGTATCTATATCTGAATTTTCTGCCTGCACGCCAACCATGCCTTCCTGTGCTGGTGCTTCACCGTTATATGAAGTATTCTGTTCGTCTTCGCCTTGATAGACACCTAACACGGCCACACCTTCTGGCTGGCTTTCCATTATCTGGTCTTCTGGCTGAGCCCCTTGCGCTGGTGCATGCTCATTCTCATCATTCTGACCATCCTCAGGCAACGTGTACGTTGTGGTTTCACTATGAAGCGGCTTCACTGCCATACGAGAACCAATCGCCGTACCAGCAGCAAAAATAAGAAGTCCGGCTGCTGCCGAAATGGCGATTCTAAGAAAGATTACTTTACCGGAGCGATTCCCAGATTTGCTTTTCTTCTCTAATTTTTTCTCTAATTTTTTCTCTAATTCCTTTTCTGATTTTTCTTCATTTTGCATTCTTTCCTCGGCTAATTCTACTGATCGCATTTTCTCTTCGTTTGATTCTACCGATCTTATTTTCTCTTCGGTCGTTTCTGCCGATAGTGTTTCCTTCCCGGCTTCCTCAATCAGATCCTCATCCACAAAGTGTAAACCTTCCAGCAAATCTTTTCCTGTCATATCCAAATGCCCTCACTTTCCAGAAATTTTTTCAACTTGCTGCGTATCCGGTGCAGCCGTACCTTTGTGCTGCTTTCACTGATATTCATCTCCTGCGCCAACTCTTTTATGCTTTTTCCATACCAATAGCGCTGCATAAATAAGAGGCGATCCTGCTTGGATTGTTCTCTTAAAAAAAACGATATACTATGTCCAATCTGCTCTGACTGTGCACTGTTTTCCTGACGCGAATCTGGAATGCACTGCTGCATCTCATCCGTCAGTTCTACAACCGCTGCGCTTCGCTTCTGCGCATTCTTGCGGTCTAACAAATCAAAACATAAGAATCGACAGATTTTTGCCAGATACGCAAAGAAAAACTGTGGTCGCTGCGGCGGTATCGAATTCCATGTTCGAAGATAGGTGTCGTTTACGCTCTCCTCAGAATCCTCCCTGTTTTCTAGAATCTGAAAGGCCATTCTGCTAAGCTTTTCGCCATACTGAAGCTGTGTTTCTTCGATGGCCTGCGGATCTCGCGCCCAGTACAGATCAATTATTGCTTCGTCGTTTCCTTGCACTCGCTTACCTCCTCTTTCCAGTGCTCACAGCCGTTATTTGTGTGGCTGTTTCGAGTATTCCCCTGTTATTTCCTATTCACTTTACTTTCCCATTCACTTTATAAGAAGGAAAACAGCAGGGAAGGTTACATCCTGTTGCCAAAAAAGCACCAGCTTTTTGTAGCTGATGCTTTCAGTTTTCATCATACGTTGAATTCTTCTTGGCGGCTTCATATCCATTTAATCGTGGCATCTGGATATCCATCAAAATCACATCATGATGTTCCACCTGAATCGTCTTGTGTACCGATGATACTGACAAAACGAGTCTCATTCAAATCTCTGGCACCACCGCAGCACACAAACATTTCCCCGCTGATCGGATGAATGTAACTTTTGATTCAACAAACTCATAAAACACTACTCCCTTATTGCTTCACACTTTTGTTTTTTTCACACTTTTACACACACTTTTTGCATTTCTGCATTTTCACACATTTCAGTTTCCTTATCAAAACCCGTTACCATGATACCATCCGAAAAAAATAATTACAAGGCCGCTTCTAATGATTAACAAAATTCATTTAAAAGTGCACCTGCCTCTCGACAGATGCACTCGATTAATTCGATACAGTTACTAGCTGCTGATTTGATACCGTTATTAGCTGCTAAGTCTTGATTACTCCTCTACACTGACAAGCTCGATGGTAAAGTTCAATTCCTTACCTGCCATCTCATGGTTTGCATCAAAGGTAATTGTCTTATCGTCCTTTGCTGTCACCTTAACCGGGAATGGCTGGCCGAACTGGTTGGACAAATAAACCTGCTGTCCTGCCTCAAGCTCCTCGGAACCTGGAAGCTGTGCAATCTCGAGTGTAAAGATTGCTGCCGAATCTGGCATACCATATGCCTCCTCTGGCATCAGATGGATATCAACGGTCTCACCGATCTCCATGTTTGCCACTGCCTGATCAAAGCCTCTGATCATCTGACCAACGCCGCAGATAAACTCAAGCGGTTCGCCGCGATCATAAGAGGAATCAAACTGGGTACCATCGTTGAAGGTTCCCTTATAGTGGGTACGGCACTTCTTTCCTACATTCTTGCCTTCCATGATCGGCTGTGGTGTTCCACAGCCACCGTGACATCCACCACAGCCACCTTCGCTGCCACAACCAGACTCTTCCTCACCCTCGTGATGGCAGCAGTTCTCGCCGCCTTCGCCACAATGGCCGCCGTTTTCGTGATGATCGCAAGTTCCCTCGGATGTAGATTCAAGTGTTCCCTTTACGTAGCTTTCTGCTGCCTCATTTACGTCGCCCTCTACTCCAGCGCATACCTGAATGCCAGCCTCAGCAAGCGCTGCCTGAGCACCGCCTCCGATACCACCGCAAATCACAACATCTACACCGTTTTCAGCAAGAAATCCTGCCAGTGCGCTATGTCCGGTTCCGTTTGCGCTGACTACTTCGCTTGAAACAATCGCGCCATCCTCCACATCAAAAATCTTAAAATTCTCGGTCTTTCCAAAATGCTGGAACACAGAACCGTTTTCATACGTTACTGCAATTTTCATATCGTTTTCTATTCCTTCCCTGCAATTTCAATAGGCTTCCTATGCTTCCTATTTCACCGCATATTGTTTTGATTATACCTTGTTTCTATGCGGTGCGTCAACTTTTATTTTGCCACTTCTTTTACGCGATGTTTTTTCGCCTCATACAAGCTCTCATCCGCATGTGACAGTGCATCCGAAAGTGACGCTTCCCGGATTCCCTCATAATTGTCCGAATTGACGCTCACATAGCCCGGAAACTTCGATGCAATCAGCACGCACGGCATACCATTGTACATTTCAAGCAACTGACCGATGCGCTTTTTACTTGCAAAGCAGCCAATCACGTCTGACGCCACAATCACCGCATCGAGCGTATCTGCACTAGCATAATTAAAAAGTGTATTATACTGATATTCGTAACAAATCTCCTTATTTGATGACAGATCGCGATCTATATATTTTCCTGGCAGCACAACAAGATCCACACCTGCTTCCTTTGCCGCGTGCATCACGCCCTTGCAGATCGAAATAATAAAATGTTCCGTAATTCCACTGACTAGAAGACCGATCACTGGCCGTTTTGTTTTTTCAGTCATATTCCCTTCCTCCAATAATTGATCCCATTCCAATCATATTATTCCATTATAGCAGAATACGAGCCAAATGTCGATTTTTATTTTTTGTTTTTTAATTTATTTTCTTAAATATTTTAAGCATTATTTTCTTAAATATTTTTTGTATTTGTAACAGTTTTAAAGCCATTTTTCTATCTATATTTATTCTCTATAACATCCCCTTTGTCTTTGAATTTTGTTATACTAATGCCATCAAAAGATATCAAAGATTTGGAGGATACAATCTACTATGAATGTTGTTATTGCAATCGACTCGTTTAAGGAAAGCCTCAGCTCCTTAGAGGCTGGACAAAGCATCTCAAGCGGCATTAAAAAAGTGTATCCAGATGCCACCACGATTATCCGCCCGCTCGCAGATGGCGGTGAAGGCACCGTAGATGCACTTGTTGCTGGCTGTGGTGGCCGACTTACAAAAGTGTACGTCACAGGACCACTTGGCAAGCCAGTCACTTGTTCATATGGAATAATTGACGAAACACACACCGCTATTATTGAAATGGCAGGTGCCGCTGGCATTACACTTGTTTCTGCGCAGGAGCGAAATCCGCTCAATACCACTACCTACGGTGTCGGTGAGGTTATTCTTGATGCTATTAAAAATGGATGCCGCCGCTTCTTAGTCGGAATTGGTGGAAGTGCCACAAACGATGGTGGAATCGGTATGCTTCAGGCACTCGGTTTTGGTATGCTTGACAAAAATGGCAATCAGGTAGCACTTGGTGCTAAGGGACTTCGCCAACTTGAACGTATCACGACAGACCATGTTATTCCTGAACTTTCACAGTGCACGTTTCGCATTGCATGTGATGTCACGAATCCGCTGTGCGGCGAGCAGGGCTGCAGTGCGATCTTTGGTCCGCAGAAAGGTGCTGACGCTACCATGATTATGCAGATGGACAAATGGCTTGCCTACTATGCTGCTCTCGCAAAGGAAGCATTTCCAAATGCCGATGCAAAATATCCGGGTGTTGGTGCCGCCGGTGGTCTTGGCTTTGCATTCCTGACATTTTTGCATGGCACGCTTGAGTCCGGCATTAAAATCGTCCTCGAAGAGACAAAGCTGCGCGACTATGTTCAGAATGCAGATATCGTTGTCACAGGCGAAGGACGTCTTGACGGACAGACAGTCATGGGAAAAGCACCGATTGGTGTCGCAAACATTGCAAAAGAATATGGCAAACCTGTCATTGCCTTTTCCGGCTGCGTAACAAAAGATGCCGTTGCCTGCAATGAACACGGAATCGATGCTTTCTTCCCTGTACTTCGCACTGTTGTCACACTGGATGAAGCCATGAATACTGCCAATGCCATGCAAAACATGAAAGATACCGCTGAACAGGTCTTTCGTCTGATACGGACATTTTCTAAGTAAAAGGGGGATTTTTCAATGACATTTACGACTTACGGAGCCCTTATTGGACTCGCACTTGCTATTATCCTGATTATCAAAAAGGTTCACCCGGCCTACAGCTTGATCCTCGGCGCACTTGTCGGCGGTATCATCGGCGGCGGTGGTCTTGACGGCACTGTAAGCACCATGATTTCCGGTGCACAGGGCATGGATTGCTACAGCAGAAGCATTTCAGGTTGACCTGACTTCTCTTGTGATGAGAAATATCATTCCGGCACTGTGCGCTCTTGTTGTCACAATCCTTCTTGCATCTGTTCTCAATAAAAAGAAGGATTGTATAATTTTGGACAGTGATCTTAAACACACCGAGTCGAAAAAGCTTCCTTCATTTGCAGCAGCTATTGCCGGTCCGCTCGTTGTCATCCTTTTACTTGCACTGCGTCCTATCGCAAGTATCTCTATTGACCCTCTGATCGCACTTCCTGTAGGCGGTCTTGTATGTATGCTTGCAGCCGGCCAGATTCGTCACGTTGTTTCCTACTCTGAATTTGGTCTGAGCAAGGTAGTCGGTGTTTCTATCAAAGTCCATTTTCGGCAAGTGTTTCACTAAGATAATTTTTCTCTATTCGCTCGCTGCTTATTAAGCTTCTGATCACATAATTCTGGCGATTCTTCTTCTGCGTTCCCAATGCCTCAAGTTCGCGCTCACGCAGAATAATATTTGTAATCTTTTGAGCAAGGAATGCATACCTGCGCACTTTGCCGACTTCTCCTGTAATTCCAATTACAGCGATCAGTCTGTCGTGGTACATAACGGGAATGTTTATTCCTTTTTTTGTTCCGAAATAGCTTTCATCATCGAAAACTTCTATCGTGGTAGCTGTCATTGCTGCCTGATAGCCAATTTCATGAAATGTATTGATTCGCTGCGGATCTGTGCTTGCAATAATCATCCCGGATGAATCAATAAAATTTATATTCTGATCACATACGCTCTTAACTGTGTCTACAATCTGTTGTGCAATTCCTGCATTAATAATCTCCACTGTTCCCACCCCTTTAAGAGTAATCGATATGTCACCCGGCAGTGACATCACCATACGTGAAAGCTGGTTGCTTTATGCCGCCTGACAACACTTTCAAAGTAAATTATGTACAACAAAAGGGCATACCGCTTTGATATGCCCTCATTGTTTTCGCCCTTATTCCTGCTCCATTTTATGCTAATGGCTTTCCGGTCAGCATCTCATATGCCTGCAAATACTTCTCAATCGTCTTATCCACAATCTCCTGCGGCAGTGTCCAGTCATTGTCCGGATTTGCCTTTAACCAGTCGCGGGCAAACTGCTTATCGAAGGACGGCTGACCATGTCCCGGCTCGTAACCCTCCGCCGGCCAGAAACGGGAGCTGTCCGGTGTAAGCATCTCATCACCGACAACAATATTTCCATTCTCATCCAGACCAAACTCAAACTTGGTATCTGCAATGATGATACCCTTGCTTAGTGCATAATCTGCACACTTCTTATACAGTGCAATGGTATAGTCGCGAAGCTTCTGTGCGTACTCCTCGCCCTTGCCTGGGAAGTACTTCTCTAAGTGGGCAATGCTCTGCTCATAAGAGATGTTCTCATCATGATCGCCAATCTCAGCCTTGGTAGATGGTGTGTAAATTGGCTCTGGCAGCTTATCGGACTCCTTTAATCCTTCTGGCAGCTCGATTCCACATACCTTTCCAGTCTTCTGGTAGCTTGCCCAGCCACTACCGGTAATGTATCCGCGCACAATACACTCCAGAGGAAGCATCTGCAACTTGCGGCACATCATACTGTTTCCGTCAAACTTTTCCTGCTGGAAAAATTCCGACATATCTTTTACATCTGCGGAGATCATGTGATTTGGAAGAATATCCTTCGTCATATCAAACCAGAATTTAGACATCTGAGTAAGGACGATTCCCTTCTTAGTTACCACATTATTCAGAATGACATCGAAGCAGCTGATACGGTCAGTCGCTACCATAATCAGGCTGTCGCCGTTATCATAGATTTCGCGTACCTTGCCTTCTTTGATTGGCTTTAACTCTCTCATTGTAAATACCTCATCCTTTATTATATTGTATTGTGAGCGAAGTGGTCGCTTACGCATCTGCATTTTCATCTACATATACATCTGCACGCCTTTTTCGCAACACATTTACACTACCACTACCGCTACCATGTTGTCAAGAGTTAATATATTTTGGGTAATAAAAAATGAAAAGCAAAACTGACTTACCCTAGAGGCTTGCCTCTAGGGTAAGTCAGACGTCCTGCTCTCCCCCTTGTCAGAACCTTTGGCCTTGTAATACAGATAAAGATTAATGTGATATTAATGGTTAATATGTAGCGTAAACGCCCGTCAAGTTTACAACCTCGTTGTTATCATTGATTGCATAGACACAGTAGAATCCGGTTTTATCAAGAGTAAAATTATACGCAAAATTTCCAGTTGCATAGATACATCTACGGATTCCACCTGGCTCAATAATACCAACACGAAGAATCTTTCCGTTTGGAGTAATCGTTCCACTCACTGAAATATGCTGTGTATTGGTTGCCCAGAAATCACCGGTTGCCTTCATAAAGTCACTCGGAATGCTCCAAGTAAAAGTACCGGACGCCAGTAACGCAATGTTGCTCTCATCTTCCGCCAATTCATATCCATCTGATAATACATCAATAAATTCAATTCCAGTATTTACATAGTCTTCTGGATTAATATTACTGTTATCTTGTAGAGTTGTGTTACTAGTAAGCACTCCGCCATCTCCAAATACTTGAAGACCAGCATCATCCTCTTCCACATCTGTTAAATTATACAAAGCCTGATAACCGCCTGCCAACATACCAGTTGAAGCTAATGCAGAACCTGCTGATGTTAACGAAACCGCAACCGCTGCAAGTACACCGAAGATCTTTGGTTTTCCCATTGCATTTTTCATCTTGATCATTTTCTCCATCCTCCTAGTCACCTTCATAGGTTCCGTTCCTATTGAGGAATACAGTCCAGACTTCGGTCCCTGTTCTTGCATTGATGTATAAATCAATACCTCTGAGTAACCTCTCATGTCACCCAGATACTTGTTATACACCTTCCAGTCACAGGCATATTCGTTCCATAAATTCATCTGTTCTGCCAGACCACGAGTCCATGGATTAAACCAGTGAATGACTTCAACAATTCTTGCTGCTGTCAAAAACCAAATATCTCCACGTGAGTAGTGGACAAGTTCATGAATTAGCGTAACACGCTCCATATACTCGTCCATTTTGCCTTCCGGCAACACAATTCTAGGGAAGATCATTCCTGTCGTGATACCACCACAGGTCAAGCCCTCTTTTTCACACAGTAACACTCCTCCGGGACGTATTTTCATCATCTTGCATATTTTCTGGAAACGTTCCTGACGTTCTTTTGACGCAGGAAGTGCATCGCTAAGCCAGTGCTTTGTCCTTTGCCACGATTCTTGAAACGATTCAAAATTCGCCCAAAGTCCTAAAATCCAGATCATAAATAGCAGGAGACTTACCATTACAATAACAGGAGTAGTCTGAAAAAATCTCGCATCTACTTCCATTACTTCTTTGATAATTAATACACTCCCCAACCCTAGAGGCAAAAGGTATGCCACAATCACAGCACGCAGCAGATAAAATAACAACCGCGTATATCCTTTATCCTCAAGTCTGTGTACTGCATGCAGCCAGATGACGAGCATCAGGCTGCCCCATGCATGTGCTGCCAAAATTGCAAAAACTACATCACTTATCCATTTCATCCAACAAGCCTCTTATCTGTTCAATATCTTCTTTCGAAAGAGACTGGTTGTTTGAAAGTGCTGCGATGAATTCGGCCGGTTTTCCATCGAACCAGAAATTAACCTCGCGAGCGGAGAGATTTGCCTTGTATTCTTCCTCACTCTTCTCGGCATGAATGTAAGACATTCTGCCTGCACGGTGTGAGCTAATGAAACCCTTTCCGTTTAAACGGCTAAGGAAGGTTACTACGGTAGTTCTCTTATAATCTCTCTTGTAACGCTCCTGAATCAAATCGATCAGCTCCGGAACTGAAATATCTTCCTTTTGATCCCAGATTACTTTCATGATCATTGCTTCACAAGTACTTAATGGTTCTCTCTCCATATTCTGACACACCTTTCTACGCGTACCAGATACCTGTCTCCTTCAATAGGAATTTCACACCTAGAATGTACTACACCAGTTGTAATATTACAAGTGTCATGTTTACCACTTGATATCTATTGTCTCATGATACGCGTTTGCAATATTTTTAGTTTATTTTTTTAGTTTTTCACACACACTTTACAAAATGCAGCAATTTACTGCGATAATCGCCCCACAATGGACGAATCAGATAGCCGTACTTCTCAAGAATTTCTCCGGTAAAAGTCTCGCCTGTCTCCTCAAGACGGTAAACAGCCTGAGGCTCAAAGCCTCTCAAATAAAGCTTTCTGCTGTGAGCGTTCGGCGTCGAATGAACCTGAACGTAGGTGATAAGCACCTCGCTCTTATCCTTTGCCGATACAGCCCAGCAATCATACAGATGATTCTCGCTGTACGATGCGATGCGATAATAATCGCCCTCACGCACCAGTTCATGGTATTTGTGGTACATCTCAATCTGCTGCGGAATCATTGCTCTGTCTTCTTCCGGAATCTTGGTTACATCAAGCTCATAGCCAAAGGTTCCAGCAAGTGCCACATGGCCTCTTGTCTCAAACGGTGTCACTCTGCCGACGGTATGGTTCGGACAATCGCTGACATGCGCGCCCATCGAACACAGCGGGTAAATCAGTGCGGTTCCCTCCTGAATCAACAGACGCTCAATCGCATCGGTATCATCGGAGCACCAGATCTGAGGAGAATAATACAGCATACCCGGATCAAATCTTGCACCGCCGCCCGAACAGTTTTCAAGCAGCAATTCAGGAAACTCTGTAACCAGTCGCTCCTGCAATTCATACACGCCAAGTGTATAGCGATGGAAAAGTTCCTGCTTATGCTCTGCCAACAAGTAACTGCTTCCAAGGTCACTTAACTGACGGTTCATATCCCACTTGACATAACGGATGTTTGCGCTGTGAAGAATGGACGAAACCTGTTCATACACATAATCACGCACTTCCTTTCGCGATAAGTCAAGCACATACTGGCAGCGGCTCTGTGTTGCTGCTCTGCCGTCGATATGGATCGCCCAGTCTGGATGTGCCTGATATAGATCAGAATCCGGTGAAATCATTTCCGGCTCAAACCAGATACCAAACTCCAGACCGATCTTGTTGACCTCGTCAACCAGATGTTTCAGACCTCCCTGAATCTTATCTGTGTTTACCTTCCAGTCACCGAGTGAACTATCGTCGTTGTTTCGATGACCAAACCAGCCATCGTCCATGACAAGCATTTCAATTCCACACTTTTTCGCCTCTTTTGCAATATCAAGAAGCTTTTGTGTATCAAAATTGAAATACGTTGCCTCCCAGTTGTTGATCAAGATTGGACGCTTGCGATGGTTGTACGGACTGCGAATCATGTGGCTGCGATAGAAGTCGTGATAGCTTCTCGACATCCTTCCAAGACCTGTGGAGGAGTAAACAAGAATAACCTCAGGTGCCTGGAAGGATTCACCCGGAGCAAGCTGCCAGCAAAATTCCTCTGCTGAAATTCCCATTACCATACGCACCATGTCAAACTGAGTACGCTCGGTCTGCGCGATAAAGTTTCCAGAGTACACAAAATGCATTCCGTAAACCTTGCCGTGTTCCTGATCGCATCCCTTTGTGACAAGTGCCTGGAACGGATGCTCCTGATGGCTGGATTCGCCCTTTTGAGAAGACATCAGCTGTTTGCCGTAAGCGAGTTCACGTCTCTGGATGTGACGCTCTCTTGCCCAAGAACCATGCAGGTTTAAGAGTTCAAAGTTTTCATTGTCCATATCCAGACATGCACTGTAGACTTTTTCTAAGCGAAGATTCTGAGAACCCTCGTTGACAATGCGTGTGCTGCGTGCAATGACATCTTCCTTCTCGAAAACCGAATACATCAGTTCAACGGTGAGTCCAAGCACTGGATCCTTGCAGGTGATCACGAGTGTCTGAACTTCATCAGCCGTACCGAACGATGCTGGAAGACCTTCTAAGCGAGGTTTTCCATCTGTGATGGTATGACTAGAATAGAAAATCTCGGACGCTTTGCTTCCTGCCTCATTTCGCACATCCAGACAGCTCTCTCTGTAATCGCCGATTCCGCCGGTCGGATACTCCATCGGGAAAAAGTCAAGAAAAGCGGACTTTTCTCGTAAGTTCTTCGATGGGGTAAACGGTGGTTCCTCTGTGCGAAGCAGCGTGCTGACTGCATCACCGAGGAGTCTGTCTCCGTAGTAGGCGTGTCCCACATATCTCTCCGGGGTGAGACCGATTACATAAGTTGTGTTTGCTGTGTCCAGCTGGAACAGCTTTTTTTCTTCAAGATATCGAATCAACTTATCACCCTCCTTTTCGCGCCGAAATGGCGCCTGCACTTCTGTTAGTATATCTGACTTCTGTCAAAATGTAAAGATTCTTCTTATTTTCTGTCCTTTTGTCAAATAATACAGTCGCATTTTTGTGTATTCTGCACAAGTTTTTTGTCATATTTAACACTGTCAAAGTGTCTTCGCATACGCCAATGTCTGCTTTAGAGCCGCTTCTTTTCCAACATTGGAAAGATGTAAATTGTGCGCAAATGCAAGGATTTCGCTGAATTTCGGGCCAGGTTTGAGTCCTGCCTGAATCAAATCTGCGCCCATAACGCACGGCTGCTCCATCGTGTACCGATACCACGCAAGACGCTCTTCCAAATATGCATCATATTCTGGAATGGTATGGCCATCGCCTCGTCCTAACTGGTCCGCAGTGGATAACAAAAGCAAATCGGACGGAGAAATTGCACGGTCAAGCATCCTATTGGTAGAACGCTTTCTTGCTTTTCGCTTGGCTAAGTTATACGGCTCCATGTGAAGCAGTGCCATGTTACGCACGTAACGAATCAGTTTTGTCTCGTTTGTGATGCGCTCCAAAAATTCTTTTACAAGCGGATCGCCTTTTTCTGGATGCTGATAGGCATGAAACTCACCATTCACCATTTCTGTCGCCACAATCTTTCCCAAATCATGTGTCAGCGCAGATAACATCAGTCCAACTGGATTTTCTGCCTTGTCACGAAGACACGCTGCACTGTCGAGGACACGCATCGTATGTGTCCATACGTCGCCCTCCGGATGAAACTTCGGTGACTGCTCCAACCCGATCAGCTCACTTAAGTGTAAGAACCAGTCGTCTAACTGATTCATGATTCGCATCTGTTCAAAGAAGATGGACGGATGCGCAGCCTTTCGTAACGCCTTTTCAAGTTCGCTCATCACACGCTCGTGTGCAAGTGTGGTCAAATCCATTGTGCGCGACAAGTCAATGGTCTCCGGTGCAATGACGAATTCAAAGCGAGCAGCAAACTGCGCGGCGCGAAGCACACGAAGCGGATCCTCCGCAAAGGTATGCGGATTCACATGGCGGAGCACACCTTTTTTCAAATCCTCCTGTCCGCCAAAATGATCAATAATCTCGCCGGTCAGCACGTCCTGCATCATTGCGTTGATTGTAAAATCACGGCGCATTGCGGCTTTATAGGTGCCAAGAAATGGATCTACATAAATCTTGAAATCCTTATGCCCACGGCCGGTTGCCTCCTCCTGACGGGGCATGGCGATATCAATGTCGTAGCCGCGCAGGCCATAGACACCAAAGCTTGCGCCCATCTCGGTTCGAGAGCCGAGTCCGTCAAGAATTTTTTCAAGCTCCTCGGGCTGCACGCCATGGATCTCGATATCAATATCTTTGTTGTGCTTTCCCATGAAAAGATCGCGCACATAGCCGCCGACAAGGAAGGTTCTGCCACCCTTCTCTGCTACACATGCGGCGATTTTTTCTGCCATTTTCAGATCACGGTTTTCCATCTATCAATCACTACTTTCTTCTATATTACTACTATAATTATTACTATATCATTACATTACTACATTTTATTACTTACTGCCGTTCACGGAATTTCATCTACGAAGCGGTTCGACGATTGTTTTGTCGGCGCCCCTGTTCCGCGTTCCCACTAAGCGCATTATTGTGTTACGCTATCTTGGGCAGCTCGCGTCACACGGGATCGCCTCGTAAAAGCAACTCGTCTCACCGCTAGTTTAGGTTACGATCCGTGAACTGTATTGATGTCTCTTCCCCTAAAGTCAAAGAAATCGAAGTCCGCCGGAATACGACTTCCGCACCCGCCATTGTTTGCATAGATGCCGACAAGCGTTCCAGTGTGGCGCTTCGGATCATCCGGCACGCCCTCGTCGCAGAGATAAATACAGTCATTTAATACACCTGCCAGGTTCCACTGTATGCCATCATAACTGTAATAAAAGCGTCTTGTCAGGCAATCAACTTCGACCCTTAACCAAAGTGGAACATTCTTTACCTGATCGGTTTCTGCAATTAGTTCCTCACCGTGGTTTCGATTGATTACAAGCTGAAGCTTTCTGCTGCCTTCATAGCACAAAGAGAAACGTGCATAGGTTGCGGTGCTGTAATAACAAGTCAGTCCAGCCTGCTCGCCATCCTTTTTCGGATCAAATTCAAGCTTTGTGGCTGCGATGTAGGCAAGTTCTTCTTCTCTGCGAAGCAACGTATTTTTTGCACGAATCTCAAAGAGCTGTCCATCCTGAGTCCAGATACGCATATGGCCTGGGCGCTCAGTCAGTGAATAATTTCCCGGCGCTGGTCTGCGCACGAATTCCCAGTGTACATCTAATGTCGGATTGTCGAAATCATCCCTCTGCCACTTTGGATAGATAACCTCTGGCAGATTCGGTGCGATCTGCTCAGTGCTCGGTCCTTTTCCTTCGTTGATTACAAACCAGCCGTCATCCAGCCATCTTACTGGGTCCATTCCAGTCTCTCTGCCGACTGTCGTGTAGGCACCTGATACACGAATCTCACCCGGCTTTGGTGCTTTTCCGTTTGCGACTTCGATGCCACGATTTGGACGCCCCATCAGATAATAAACCCACCAGTCGCCATTTGCATCCTCGATCAGCTTTCCATGACCGGTACGCTGAATTGGTGCATTATGATCAAATTGGCGCATCAGCGGATTATACGGTGACGGCTCATATGGGCCAAACAAATTTTTTGAGCGGCCAACATTGATTCCATGACCATATCCGGTGCCGCCCTCTGCAAGAATCGCATAGTAATAGTCACCATGACGCAAAATATGTGGTCCCTCCGGGCAGCGCTCTCCCGTTCCCGGCCAAACCGGAATCAGATCGCCAGTCACACGAGTACAATCATCGGACAGTGGAACAAGGTTGATTCCCGGGCTGATGACCATGTAATGTTTTCCATCATCGTCCACAAAATGGGACGGATCAATGCTGTCCACCTCAAGCCATGAAGGCTTGCTATATGGTCCCTCTGGCTTGTCAGAAGAAACCACCAACTGGCGGCGCATAACATTATTGTCTCGCTTTCCATCTGCGTTTAAACGAAGCGTTGCCATGATGATAAAACGACCATTGCTATAAGAAATATCTGGTGCCCAGATTCCATGAGAATCGCGAATATCGCTCAAGTCTAACTCATCTGGATCTGTAATTGCATGACCGATCAGTTCCCAGTGAACCATATCTTTTGAATGGCTGATCGCAATTGCCGGGAAATATTGGAAGGTCGAATTGACCATATAATAATCGTCTCCAACGCGGACAACGGATGGATCTGGGAAGAAGCCGCGCTGCACAGGGTTGTGGTAGGTTCTTGTCATTGGTAGTCTCCTTTTTTCTCTAATTTTCTTGATGATATTTATGATAGCATTATATTCGCGGGGTTACAAGGTTTTTATTCACTTCGCCGAATGCCCCTTTCGTAGAACTCCCGGGTAGAATCACAAAAGGCACCGCCTCCCGGGGAAGCGATGCCTAAAAAAATTCTGAGCGATTCAATTACAGGCTTGCGTAGACACACATCATCACGCGTAAACGCACTTCATCACCATGCAGCTTCCGGCCTCCTGTGTATCCTGCACATCATGCGCCGCACAGAACACACCACTTTTTACGCCAACCCAGCGTCCCGGAACTGCCATATAGCTTCCGGCCTTCTGGTAGTTTGCGCCATCCGTGCTGTACGAAAATTCCACTTCTTCAAGCGGGAAATTCTTCTCCTTCTCGCTTAAGTCCTGCGTTCCAACACGATGTACACGCATGCGAACAGTCATGGTCTCAGCGTCATCTGCAAAATCAACCGTTCCAAGCGGTGTACTCGTCTCCTCCGTGTGATCCACGAGAATCTTTCCATATTTCTGCACACCCTTTACGAATGATGCCAAAACGCTGCCATCATCCGCCCTCTTAAAGGTAACAAGTGCATACTCCACGCCCATCGAGATCACACCTGCCTCTGCACCTGCCTGTAATCCAGCAAGCGAAAGCGTTGTCTCACAGGTAAATTCCGGTGCTGGCCATTTCTGGAGAAGAAGATTTGGATAATCGCCATATGGAACTCCATTTTCCTCGCACACTGCATTTAAGCGCAACCCGTTTCCGGTAAACTCACACCAGTTTTCCAGCGGATTTGCATTCCACTGCCACTGAAGGCCAAGCGTCTTTCCAGTAAAATCATCGGATGCATCTGGCTCACAAAGCATAACCTCTTTTGCTGCCTCACCAACATTTGGCTTGCGATAGGTAAGCACCGGCTCACCATACTCGTTGCCATCCTTTGCCACACCAATGATCGGCCAATCCTCCTTCCAGCTCATCGGCTGAAGATGAATGATTCGACCTGCTGCGTAGACATCCTGAAAATGAAGGAACCAATCCTCTCCTGTCACGGTATCGACCCATGCACCCTGATGAGGACCATTTACCAACGTATCGCCCTGACGCATCACCACACGGTACTCATACGGACCGAAAATATTTCTGGAACGAAGAACCGTCTGCCAGCCCGGCTTTACACCGCCCGCCGGGGCAAAAATATAATACCAGCCGTTTCGCTTGTAAAGCTTTGGTCCTTCAATGGTTTCCTGATCATTTAAATTTCCGTCAAAGACAACCTTTTCCTCTCCAATCAGCCCCATTCCGTCCGGCTGCATCTCCACCATATGAAGCACACTCTTATAACCGATACGGCTCTTTGCGACACCTGCTACCAAATATGCCTTTCCGTCATCATCCCAGAACGGGCACGGATCAATCCAGCCTGCGCCCGGACGGATGTTGACAGGCTCAGACCATGCGCCAAACGGATCCTTCGTGGTGCTCATGTAGATGCCCTCATCCGACATCGGGAAACATGCAAAATACGTGCCTTCATGATAGCGAATGGCAGGTGCCCACACGCCGCAGCCGTG